>NZ_CP187479.1:1122500-1422500 GCF_049818055.1 Desulfosceptrum tomskiensis | reverse complement strand
CCCGCCCGCAGATCCGATGTCAATACGTTCCACCCAAGTCTTCCCGAGAGTCTGGACCGGGCTTTCATGGACTTCATTCTGGCCGGAGCAGCACGTGCCCAACGGGGCGATGGGGCGGAGCCGGCCACAATGCTGATTCACACATCCTATCTGGTGCCCGTTCAAAGGCGCTTGGCCGAATTGGTGAGGGAAAGGATTGGAAGAATAAGGGATGAGTGGCGCTATTTCCGCGGCGATGGGATGGCGGTACGGCTTCGGAGAAGATGGGAGGAGGATTTCCGCCCAGTGACGCGGGCGGCCAATCGGGAACTGGATGTTCCATTCCAGGATATCGAGGCACGTGTGGGTGAGTTTCTGGAGCAACTGACGGTGGTTGAACTGAACAGTGATTCGGAGGACGAGTTGGATTACGACAGGGATCCATCTCTGAAGGCCGTGGTCATCGGGGGTAATCGACTCTCCCGGGGTCTCACCCTTGAGGGACTTCTGACAAGTTACTACGTCCGCAGAGCGCGCAATTACGATACCCTGATGCAGATGGGTCGCTGGTTTGGTTTTCGCAATGGTTATGCCGACCTGACGAGAATCCATACCACATCAGAATTGGCGCAGTGGTTTCGAGATTTGGCCACGGTTGAAGAGGAGCTTCGCGATGAGATCGCTCGTTACGAACGTGAACGGCTGACCCCCCTCGATCTGGGGGTGAAGATTCGCCAGCACCCATCCATGCTTGTCACCAGTCCGCTGAAAATGAGGGCGGCCTCAACAATTCACATATCGTTTGCCGGAGGGTTCGTACAAACCATTACCTTTCCGTTGCATGACCGGAACTGGCTCAGGGATAATATTGAGGTCACTCGAGGCTTTCTTTCCACCCTCGGTCATCCCACCGATCATGATGGGGCTGGACGTCCATTGTGGCGACCCGTGGCAGGAACGACCATTTTGGACTTTCTTGCCCAGTACAAGATGGATCCGAACGCAACCCAGGTCAAGGCGGAACCCCTGAGGGATTTCATAAGAAGGCAAATAGAGCAGGATGAACTAACCGATTGGCTTGTGGGGGTTATGGGGTTATCGGAAAGAGATGAGCGACTTGGGACAATCGATCTGGGCATCGTTGGTGAACCGATCATCAACCTGATAGAACGAACCAGACTACGGGATTCGAATTCACTCAAGGCGATAACCTCCCGTCGTGATCAGGAAATCGGATTGACCCAAGAGCAGAAAGCGGAAGCCAAGAGCATGGAGCCCCAAGTGCCCTATCTGAAAGCCCTTCGAAGTGTGAGAGATCGCCGAGAGGGGGTGCTGTTGATTTACCCCATCAGCCGTTATTCGGGGATCGGTCGGACGCTGGGAGACAAGCGGGAGCCCCTTTTCTCGGATCCCGAACAAGGAGAGGACGTAATTGGAATTGCCCTCATCTTTCCCGAATCGGATACCGCGGCCACGGTGGAGTATGTGGTGGGTACGGTAGGAGCGGGTACGCAATGGTGAACGATGTCAGCGAGGCAATGTGGAACGAGATTGAGCAGAACCCAAGGGAGTTCGGTTACCTGAATGCAAAGCCTGTCACTCCCGGAATCGAACTCTTTTTGGCCGTCGATCACGAGGGATACCGTCACGCGCTGCTGCTCCTGGAAAGCTTTGAACAGGCCTTTGTCGATGATCGAAGTCGCGGTCTAACGGTGCGGGGTAGAGGGCTTGAGGTTGAGGGACAGTCGGGACGCCCGTTTCTGGACATTGTCTGCACGGATAGGAACGGTCACGACGCCTTCAACCTAGTGATTGCGGAAATCCTTCAGCGATTGGCCGCGGGTGACAGCGCTGCAGATGCGGTGAGATTAACGCTGGCTCGCTGGAGGAGATTCTGGGGGGGCTCTCCGGGCGCCGGTTTGTCCCGTGAGCAGGTCCGGGGCCTTTTCGGTGAGCTGTGGTTTCTGTTGGTGTGGCTCATCCCGCACGGTTTGGATAATGTCCGACACTGGACGGGCCCGACGGGGGCCCGGCACGATTTTCAGTGGCCCGTTTTCTCCGTCGAGGTCAAGACAACGGAGTCAATTCGGGGCCACGTGCATCGCATCAACGGTTTGGACCAGCTCGACCCTCCCGATAATGGGATCCTGTATCTGTTCAGTTTGAGAGTCAGGGAGGAAGCATCCTCGTCCAATTCCTTGGTGACTGCTGTTAACGGAATAATGGACGCCCTGAGCGGCAACCCGATTCTGCTGGACCTTTTTGAGGATCGATTGGCTCGAGCCGGATACTCACCCGTGCAGGCTGACAGATATTCTCAGATCCGCTTCAGGCTGGTGGGTGAACGGCTCTACCGCGTGGATTCCGGTTTTCCACGCTTATCAACGGCCTCCTTCGGCGGGGGGCTGCCTCGAGGCGTGGAGAGGGTGGAGTACGACATCAACCTGGAAACGTGCCCCGATCTGTTGGTCGGCAGGTCTCCCGCAGAACCGGGGCTGGATCTGACCCCCCGGCGGTAAAGTTGAAAGGATGCAGTTGATGGGTTGCAGCGTCTTTCAGCAATACTGAAGGTCATGGGAGAGCTGCGGGATGAGAACGGAGAAGAATTGCCTCACACTGAGATGCCATGGCGAGGTTTTTTTGGACATGGGGGTTGTCTACTTAAAACAGCCAGTGTAGAATATGGTTAAGATTACTGCGCGGCTTTCGCTGGCATGATCGGCGAAAGCATACTTGATTGAGGAACTAGGCTTTTCAGCATGACTGGAAGGTCGCGACATGCGGGTTAGACCCGTAGTTGCGGCCTTTTTGTTTTTTGGCATATCTGGAGTTCGGGGGCGGGGGACGATGACGTTCGAGGAAGCGATTGAGGCTTACTTTGAGGTCGGGGTGGTCTTGCGGGGCATGGCGTCTGGCACCGTGGAAGCCTACCGCTCTGATTTCCGCGACTTTGCCCGCTTCTTGGAAACCCAGGCCGTTGGTAAAGTTCGGGAAATCACCACCGCGGTCATTAACGCATACCTCCTTCGGTTGCGAAAACGCGGTCTGAGTCTAAGCACTGTGCATCGCCGGAAAAATGCACTCAGTTCATTGCTGTCATTCTGCAGACAGCAAGGCTGGGCTGATAGTAACCCGGTTGAAGGCGTAATGCTGCAGCCAAAACCTCAAAACGTACGAAATGTTGTCCTCAGCGACGAGGATGTAAGAGCATTTCTCAAGACGGATGTTACTTACCGTTCGGTCGACAGCTTGACCGTCACGGCCATCAAGCCGCTCCTAGTCTTCACAGGTTTACGTTGTTCTGAGATTGTAAAGGCGGACTGGGCGCATTTAGATTTAAATAACGGTTTACTAACAGTGTTTAACTCTAAGAACACTGCCAGGAAACATTTACCAAACGGTAAAGACCGTGACGTCCCTCTGTGCTCGTCCGTGATCAAGGCACTGAGCGACCTCCCATACCGAAAAGGACCGTTACTTCAAACCAAGAAAGGCCTGCAACTAAGCAATGACGCCCTTCGGGAGATTGTTGCCCGGCTGTCCCAGGTGGCTGGCCTCAAGTATGACGGTAAAGTATTAACGCCGCATTGCTTCAGGCACAGTCTCGCATCTAGGCTGGTTTCCCGGGGTTGTTCAGAGGCTGACATAGGACTCCTTTTGGGGCATAGACCCGCGACCGTAACGCAGATGTACATCCACTCGACGATCCAAAGGCTACGTGAGGCACTCCAAGGGTACGACCATGAGATCGCAGCGAAGAGGGATATGCAAGGCCAGGCCACACCGGGTGCCGACCATCCGCTTAATACCTCTACTGCAAACCAAAACGTCTATAACGAGGCACTATACTGGTGGACCGTGGTGGGCGGCGGACCGGTCAGCGACGAGTTCGTCTTGGGTTTCCTTCTGGGACGAAAGTCGGCAGTTCCTTTAGATAGACTACGTTTGCAACAGATTCATACCAGTCCAGGTGAGGGTCTTCATACGATGAGGATGCTCCACATTAAGTAAAATCGGACGCCGGTCGTGAGCAGGCTGTCCACTGACACAACTATGTTTTTCCCGGCTGACATTGAGTTCGTTAACGCCCTGAGCTGCGGAGGGCGACACTAATCGGTATTCCGTTGACTATTATGAGTTTTTCGATGGAACGGGTATCGCCCAGCGGGGTGCCCGGCCGAAAAGACTACCGCTGGCCCTCGTAGCTTTAACCGGGGAGCGCAGTGTTTCCCCCCGGTCGTAACGGCGGCTCTGAGCTACGACCATCAGGCGTCCAACGGACGTGGCATAAGGCCGGCCGCCGGCCGCGCGGGTGAAGTCGCCCGGCGAGGTACTCGTAATGCGGCAACAATGCTCAACAACTTACAACTAGAAACATGTTGGATAAACGGCCTTAAAACCGCCGGTCCCAGGCGACAAACAAGTATAGTCGGGAGAAAAAGGCGAGAAATGACCCTCCCGTGCTATGACTTAACTGTGCCCAAGAGGTGTTAAGAGATGACTTACAAAACGCTCACGGATCAATTGGATAGGCTCCACAAGCACAGCCGCCAGAACAGTATTGGTACCAAGCACCGTTATTACTCTGGCATGCGGCGCTTTCTACGGTTTGTGGCCGATGAGTTCAAATTACAGAAGATAGCTAACATCGCGGATAAACATTTGATTGCCTATGTCAATCATCTTAAAATGAAGGGATGCAAACCCGGTTATATTTGCACGGAATTATGTGCTATCAGATACTATCACGATCAAGTTGATGTTTGTCGGCCGCTTACCGTCAAGAATGCCCAGTTGGGCGTTGAGCCACGCCAGAAGATCGGCAACCGTGCGTGGACTGAAGAAGAACTTGCCGAGATCATTGCCGCTGCACTTGACGCAGGAAAACCGTGGGTGGCCGATGCGCTGATTCTGTCCCGGCAACTCGGCCTGCGCATACACGAAGTTGTCAGGCTTGACAGGGCGGATGCTGAACGGGTGCTCCGCGAAAACGAGCTGCGGGTGAAAGGTAAAGGTGGTCTGGTACGCCATATCCCCCTGACGAAAGAGGCTGCGGCCGCCCTCTCTCGTAGCAAGCAGAGAGTGCCCCGTGGGGCGAAGCTCTTCGTTCCGCCGGATAGGAAGGGCCACCAGGTCATTAAAGAGATTCAAGACTTTATTCGCCAGCACCGCCAGCCCAGACCAATACAGTTGACGTTTCACGGCCTACGCTACACGGACGCCCAGGAGAACTATAACGAATGCCTTGCTGCTGGTAAGACCAAAGAAGATGCGGAGAAGGAGACCGCCAGACGGCTGGGCCATCGTCGCCCCCGAGTGACACGGACCTATGTCGGACCGTTTTAATTCAAGATTACATTGGGGAGGAACTCGATCCCGGAAGGTATTCGATGCTTGGCGTCAAAACAAGCAACTATAAGAGATCAGTGTCTGCCTGCGGTTAGGTGATCGTCATCTCCGGATTAGCCATATAACCACTGTTCAGTGGGGTCGATTAACTGCCAAGCGTCACGTTACGCCCAGTGAACACCACTTGAGAAAGGCTGTCGGTAGCATCAGTTGGGACAGATAACTCAAGGCTTTATTGTTGCTTGGAAACGGAGGAAGGCTTGTGACGGAGAACAACGGCCTAGATCTGACTACCCTGGAGAACTGGCTTTGGGAAGCGGCCTGTGTCATTCGTGGCCCGGTAGATGCCCCAAAGTATAAGGACTATATATTGCCTCTGATCTTTTTAAAACGCCTTTCCGATGTCTTTGAGGATGAAGTGGCCAAGCTGGCCGACGAGATATTTGATAGTGTGGAAGAATCACTTGAGCAGGTGGATGAAGATCACGAGCTGGTCAGATTTTATTTTCCCCAAATCGCCCGCTGGTCATCCATTGCCCGGCAGACCACGAACATCGGGGAATATCTCACCGATGCCGTGCGGGCGGTGGCCCGGCAGAATCCCAAACTGCAGGGCATCTTTGAACACGTCGACTATAACGCCCGGGCAGCCGGCCAGCCAATTATAGACAACGACCGCCTTTTTAATCTGGTACAGATCCTCTCCCGTTACCGGTTGGGATTAAAAGACGTGGAGGCCGATATTCTGGGCCGGGCTTATGAATACTTGCTGCGTAAATTTGCCGAGGGTCAGGGGCAAAGCGCCGGCGAATTCTATACCCCCCGGGAAGTGACCTGGCTCATGGCCTATATCCTGGACCCCCAACCAGGTGATGAAATCTACGATCCGGCCTGTGGCTCCGGCGGTCTTTTGATCAAAAGCGTGCTGGCTTACCGGGAAGCATATGGGACTGATAGCCAGATCGCCCCGGTCAAGATTTACGGCCAGGAGATTAACTTTACCACCTTTGCCATGGCTAAAATGAACGCTTTCATCCATGATCTGGAGGCCGAAATCCGCCTGGGGGATACAATGGCCCGGCCGGCCTTTACCAGCCCCGATGGTTCCCTGCGTGTTTTTGATAAGGTGACCGCCAATCCCATGTGGAACCAGAAGTTCCCCCTTTCCATATATGAAGAAGACCCCTTTGACCGGTTTAAGTTTGGCGGTATCCCGCTGGCCTCCAGTGCCGACTGGGGCTGGATCCAGCACATGTTTGCCTCCCTGAAAGAAAACGGCAAGATGGCCGTTGTTTTAGACACCGGTTCCGTTTCCCGGGGCAGCGGCAACCAGGGCTCCAACCGGGAGCGGGACATCCGGAAAGTCTTCGTTGATAACGACCTGGTGGAATGTGTCATTCTGCTGCCGGAGAACCTGTTTTATAACACCACCGCCCCGGGCATTATCCTGGTGATCAATAAAGCCAAAAAACATCCGGGGGAAATTCTATTAATTAACGCATCCAGGCTATTTACCAAAGGGCGCCCGAAGAACTACCTGGCCGACGAGCATATAAAACAAATCTATGAGATTTACCGGGACTGGCGGGAAGAGGATGGCTTGAGCAAAATAATCCGTACCGAGGAAGCGGCCCGCAACGATTATAACCTCAGCCCTTCCCGCTACGTGTCCACCAACGGGAAAGAGGAATACCGGCCGGTGGAGGAAATCCTGGTCGAGCTGGCCGAAGTGGAAGAAGATCGGCAGGCGGTAGATAAGGAACTGAATGACATCCTGGGCAAGTTAGGTTTTGGGGGTTGGCTGAATGGGTAAGGAAGTTGGTGAGGTGATGGAGGGATATAAGGAGACGGAAATTGGGGTGCTGCCGGAGGAGTGGGATGTTGTAAGGATTGATGATTTAGTCATCGATATAGTATCAGGAGAATGGGGTAGTGAAAAGCAAATAAAAGGTTACATTCCTTGTTATGTCATTCGAGGCACTGATTTTCCTCAAGCATCGCTAGGTAGTTTAACAGGGATACCGGTACGGTTTCTGAGTCCGAAGAAATTAGAAAAGCGGAATGTTTTTGCTGGGGACGTTCTTGTTGAACTTTCTGGGGGCAGTAAAGATCAGCCCACTGGTCGGGTGTTAATGATAACGAAGCGTCTCTTAGATAGGTGTAGTCTACCTATTTGCTTTAGCAACTTTGTGAAGCTTCTCCGTCTACAGTCTAAATGCTATCCAGCATTTTTTGAACTCTATTGGCAATATCTTTATTCACAAGGAGCCACTCGTTTATATGAAAAACGTACTACTGGAATTAGGAACTTCAAACTAAACGATTTCTTATCTAATGAATATATCCCCCTCCCACCCCTCCCCGAGCAGCGCAAAATTGCCCATGTCCTTTCCACCATCCAGCGGGCTATCGAACTGCAGGACAGGATCATCGCCGCCGTCCGGGAATTAAAGCGGTCGCTTATGCGCCACCTCTTCACCTATGGCCCGGTACCTGTTGACCAGATTGACCGCGTCTCCCTGAAGGAAACCGAAATCGGCCCGGTTCCGGAACATTGGGATATTGTTCCGCTTGGTGAATGTGCTTTTGTTCAAACCGGAGTAGCAAAAGGCCGGAAATTGGAAGGAAGCGACATATTGGAGGTACCTTATCTGCGGGTCGCAAATGTTCAGGATGGATATCTTGATTTATCAGAAATTAAGTATATTAAAATTCGAAAATCTGAAGTGAAACGCTATTTACTCGAACCGGGAGATGTGGTTTTAACGGAAGGCGGGGACTTTGATAAACTAGGTCGTGGTTTTATATGGCGTGGTGGAATTCAAAACTGCGTTCATCAAAATCATATTTTTGCTATAAGAGTTAATCGCAGAATTTTGTTACCTGAATTCGTTGCTTATTTAATACAAAGTCATTATGGAAAATCATATTTTCTTAGTGTTGCACATCGAACGACGCATTTAGCCTGTATAAATACTACTAAACTCAAGACATTCCCTGTATTAATTCCGACCATCAATGAACAGCAAAAAATCGTTGCCATTTTGAGTTCGGTTGATCATAAAATCCAAGCAGAAGAAATTCGGAAGAATACCTTAGATGCCCTCTTCAAAACGCTTTTATACAACCTCATGACCGGCAAGGTGCGGGTTAAAGCCCTGGAGGTGAATGTCGATGCCCCTGGGCGGTGAACGGGCCACGGTTCAAAATCCCTTCATCCGCTACGCCAGTGAAACGGGCTGGCAGTATGTCGCCCCATCTGAGCTGGAGCTCCGGCGCGGCGGTGTGGGCGGGCTGGTGGTCCGGGATGTCTTCATCAGCCAGCTCCAGAGACTAAACCCCGGCGTAATGGATCATCTGCGGGCCGAAGAGGTATTAAAGCGGCTGGAGCGGGTGCCGCCCACCATTGAAGGGAACCTCCAGGCCTGGGAATACTTAAAGGGCCTGCGTTCGGTCTATGTGGAAACAGAAACAAGGGAGCGCAACATCCGCCTTATGGACCTGGACAACTGGCGGGCTAACGTCTTCCAGGTTTCCGATGAGTTTAGCTATACCAATGGCACCTATACCATCAGGGCCGATATTGTCTTCTTGGTTAACGGGTTTCCGGTGCTGGTGGTGGAAACAAAGTCCACCAGCGAGATCGAGGGCATCGCCAAAGCCTTAGACCAGCTGCGCCGCTACCATCGCGAGGCCCCGGAATTCATGGCCCTCCTGCAGGTATGTAACCTCACCCACCTGGTCCGCTTCTACTATGGAGCCAGCTGGAGCTTAAGCCGTAAAAACCTTTTCAACTGGCGGGACGAAAGCATAAGCCAGGATTTCGAATCCCTGGTGAAAAACTTCATCCATCCCCAGCGGGTTTTGCGGGTATTGACAGACTTTATCATGTTCACCCGTAAGGATGACGTTTTGAGCAAGGTTATCCTGCGCCCCCACCAGATGCGGGCCGTTGGCCGGGTGCTAAACCGCGCCGCCGACCCGGCCAAAAAGCGGGGGCTGGTCTGGCACACCCAGGGTTCGGGCAAGACCTACACCATGATCACCATTGCTAAAAAGCTCATTGAAGATCCCCGCTTTGATAACCCCACGGTGCTCATGCTGGTGGACCGCAACGAGCTGGAACAGCAGCTTTTTGGTAACCTATCCGCCTGCGGTCTGGGCCTGGTGGAAATAGCTCGGAGTAAGCGCCACTTAAGAGAACTTTTAGCTTCCGACCGGCGGGGTTTGATCGTGAGCATGATCCATAAATTCGACGACATGCCGGCGGACCTTAACCTGCGCTCCAATATTTTTGTCCTGGTGGATGAGGCCCACCGTACTACCGGCGGCGACCTGGGCAACTACCTGATGGGTGCCCTGCCCAACGCCACCTACATCGGTTTTACCGGCACCCCCATTGACCGCACGGCCCACGGCAAAGGGACCTTTAAAGTGTTTGGCTGCGAAGACCCCCAGGGCTACCTGGACAAGTACAGCATCGCCGAGTCCATAGAGGACCGGACGACGGTGCCGCTGCACTATGCCCTGGCTCCCAATGACCTGCGGGTGGACCGGGAGACACTGGATGAAGAATTCTTGAATCTCGCTGACGCTGAAGGAGTCAGTGACGTTGAGGAACTGAATAAGATCTTGGAGAAAGCCGTTACCTTAAAGAATATGCTCAAGAACCGGGAGCGCATCGACCGGATAGCCGCCTATGTGGCCCGGCATTATCGGGAATACGTGGAGCCGCTGGGTTATAAAGCTTTCTTGGTGGGAGTAGATCGGGAAGCGTGTGTTTTGTATAAAGAAGCTCTGGACAAACATCTGCCGCCTGAATACTCGTCGGTGGTGATCAGCCGGGGGCACAATGATGAACCTCACCTGGCACGTCATCATCTTTCCGAGGACGAAGAGAAGAGAATCCGTAAAGCCTTTGCCGACCCGGAATCCTTGCCTAAAATTCTCATTGTCACCGAGAAGTTGCTTACCGGTTACGATGCTCCGGTGCTGTATTGCATGTACCTGGACAAGCCCATGCGGGACCATGTGCTGCTGCAGGCCATTGCCCGGGTTAACCGGCCCTATGAGGATAAAGAAGGCCACCAGAAGCCGGCCGGCTTTGTCCTGGACTTTGTGGGTATCTTTGAAAACCTGGAGAAAGCCCTGGCCTTTGATTCCCGCGACGTGGAAGGGACCATCCAGCACCTCGACCTGTTAAAAGAACGTTTTGCGGAAATGATGGCCGTCGCTAGAAAGGATTACCTGTCCATTATTGAAAATTACAGTTATGACAAAGCAGCAGACAAAGCCCTGGAACATTTCCGGGGCCAAGAAAAAAAACAGGAATACTATAGTTTCTTTAAAGAACTGGCTAACCTTTATGAAATCCTTTCCCCCGACCCGTTTCTCCGAGACTATCTGGATGACTATGACCAGTTGGCCAGACTATACCGTCTTCTCCGGTCGACGGAGACAGTCCCTTTAGACAAAGAGCTAATGCGGAAGACAGCCCGGCTTGTACAGGAGCACACTCCGCCGGGGGCCATCAAAGATGCGGTGGACATCTATGAAATTACCGAACACACCCTGGAGAAGCTGGCCGAGGACACTGCTCCCTATACGGTCAAGGTGTTTAACCTTCTAAAAAGCATCACCGAAGCGGTCGCAGAAAGAGCCAAGCAGGCGCCTTACCTCCTTTCCATCGGAGAGATGGCCGAGAGAATCGCCCAGGCTTACCAGGAGCGGCAGTTAACCACCCAGGAAGCGCTGAAGCGCCTGCAGGAATTAATAGATGAGTATGTGGCGGCGGAAAAAGAGCGGGCCGAAAAAATGATGGCTCCGGAACCTTATGCCGTGTACTGGTTCCTAAAGCGGCAAAAGGTTAAGGGCGCTGAAACCGTGGCTCTTAATATGGCACAGGCATTTGAACGTTTTCCCTACTGGCACAACAGCGAAAAACAGGAACGGAATATTCGGCTTGAGCTTTACAAGAATCTTAAAGGAGCAGCAGTCAAGGAAATGAAGACTCTGGTGGACAGCATTTTGAGCCTTTTAAAGGGGGCTAGAAGGTGAGGAGTCTGGTAGCAGGTGAAAGCTTGTTTCCTTCTCTTGCCTCCCTGGACCAGCTTGAGGAAGTGATCCCGGAAGCGGTATTTCGGGCGGAAGTGGCCGCCTGGGCCAAGCGGATCGGTGTGGAACCCAAACAGATCCAGCTCCGGGTGATGAAAAACAAATGGGCCAGTTGCTCAAGCAATGGTCGGCTTACCTTTGATCCCGAGCTTTTGCGCAAGCCGGCCGCATTTCGGGCCGAAGTCATAGTTCATGAGTTATTGCATTTAAAGATACCCAATCATGGCCCACTGTTTAAGGCGGTGTTGAGGTCTTATTTAGCAAGGTGCAGAAGTTAAAAGGCGTTACTGAAAGGACGAATTTAGGGGTGAGGATATGGAGATTCGGGAACTAAGAATCCGACAATTCCGGGGCTTCTCTGAGCTGACCCTAAAGCCTAAGGGACACGTTGTTCTCATGGGAGAACCTCGAGCCGGGCGATCAGACGTTATTGAGGCACTCTCGCGGGTTCTGGATACTGATGCGGCGAGGACAAGGACGACGACTGAGCTTGACTTTTATCAAAAGGATACTTCTCGACCCATCGTCATAGGGCTAACAATCGGCGGACTCGGCACAGACTTGGAATAACGTTTCCTTGACTATTTAGAACTGTGGGATGTTGCAGAGAACAAGTTGGTTCCCGAGAGCGAATCCCCGGAGGTGCTTGACGAGGCCAGGTACGAGTGGGTGCTACGCATCGAGTATCGTACGCATTGGCTGCCCGAGGATGAGCGTTGCGAAGAGTGGGTCTACTTTCCCAAGGTTTCAGACCCCGAAACGGGTACATACACGTATGCACGGCGGCGAGAGGTGGAGCAAATCGGCTTTACTCATCTACGTTTGGGGGCGGGGAGGCTACTAGACCTCAGTCCGCGGAGCCCATTCCGACGGATCATTGAGCAATCGGACGGCGATGATTTTGCGACCGCAATTGCGCAATACGTCCAGGCAGTGGCCATGTCGGCAGAGCAGTTTAGCAACTCTCAGCAAGTTAAAACTGCCATGCAAAAGGTGCTCGCACCGGTGCGGGACCTTCTCCGCATCGAGGGAAAGGATCTGAGTGAACTTTTTCGGTTAGCCCCTGAGGGAGGATCACTGAGCGGACTTATGCGCTCCTTAGGACCCGCGATTGACCTCGACAATGGTGCCGGCATCTTACCGGCGTGGCGCCATGGATCAACCATTGCTTCTCTCCTCAGGATCGCTGAGGCCCTTGCTCTATCGGGCTCGCGCAATATTCTCGCTGTTGACGACCTGGGCGATGGGCTTGACCCAGCATCCGCAGTTCATCTGGCATCGGTAATGCGACGCCTGGCAGGGCAGGTCTGAGTTACCACTAGGCTGCATTCAGTGGCAGAGATCTTCGAGTCTAAACAAGTTGTCCGCCTGGGCCGAGCACGCGACGGTTCTCGGTTTGCTTGTCAGTTTCGATCACCAACCACTAAATCGGAGGCGATTGTTCTTAAGCACTGGCATCGAAACCTCCTACCTGCTCTGAGCTATCGCTCCGTCATAGTGGTGGAGGGACCACATGACTTTGCCGCCTTGCACGCGTTAGCCATCCGTCTCTTCAAAGAGATTGGTGAGTTCCTGCCGGCGACCCGAGGCGTATGTATTATTAGCGCTGGTGCCACAGGGGATGGCGGTTATATGAACGTCCTCAGGCTGGCGAACGCTGCCCGGCAGATGGGCCTGCGGGCGGTCGGCGTTGTTGATGGTGACACAAACGAGGATGTCATGCCGCTAAAACTGGAAACATACCTACTAATGCATAGAATTCTCCTTAGTAAAGTGAGGCGTTCCGGTCAATTCCATATTTTGGCGTTAAATCCCTCTGATAAGACAAACTTTGCTTTAGGCCGTCTGTGTAGAAGGTTTATTCTTCTCAGCCTTGATTGTCTCGGCGCCAGCCCGCTCTCAATACTCAGTCTTGTCAAATACCGAATACCGGCACTCCAAGCCTCATGGAGAGAATTTCAGGTTAATGTTATGAGCTTGGCAGTTGGAGTTAAAAGTTAATGTCCTCAGGAGGTTAAATTGTCCATGTTGCCACCCGGGATTAGGCAAGGGGAGCAGCCTCCGTACCATCAACTGGATGAGTACCTCTTTCAAGATATGTGCTGTGACCTTTTTCAAACTGAGCCGGAAATCACATCATGTAGTATATATGGGACTCGAGGACAGTCGCAATACGGTATAGATCTGCTTGCCCAACGACGTGATGGTGGTATAGAGGTAGGTCAATGCAAAAAATACCAACAATTCTCAGCTAAGGAAATCGTGCGAGCTTCGGATGAGTTCTTTAACCATTGGGATCACTGGAAAAATAAGGGCGTGAAGAGGTTCATTCTATTTGTCTCTTGTCCGTTGGACAGGCAGGAGCAGCAAGAGGAAGTCTTGCACCAAAAAGAGCGTTTTAAAGAATTTGGTATAGAGTACGAAGTGTGGCATAGCCGAGTCTTAACTATGAAGTTGGCGCCTAATCCAAACATCGTCTGCAGGTACTTTTCTCCCGCGGACTATTGGGTATCCTATATTTGTGGTCCTACTGCTGTGCCGTTAGTCACTCAGAGCCGGGGAACCGTAGTCATTTCTGAGATTCTCTCGCACCAGCTAACGTACTTATCGGGCCGCTTGGCCAGTGAAATTCAGTCTCAACTCGAACGGATGAGAGCATTATGGCGACAAGGTAGGCTTACTGAGGCCTTGCAATGGGTAAGAAATGTCAAAAACGACACCCATGTTTGGCTAGCCCTTCCCGCTGATTTGCGGGCGCGTTTGTTACGTTTTGAAGCCAGCATAGAACTGGAGCAAAAGGCTGACCTCTCCCATGTGAAACAACTAGCACTGGAAGCAGATGCCCTTTGTGCTTCTATTGAAGGATTGAGGCTAAAAGCTTTAATAACCTATAGAGAGAAAGGCGCTGCGGCAGCGGTCCAAACCTTAAAAGGGCAAGAAGATGTCGATACTTTGAATTTAATAGCGGCTCTGCTCCTGGAGATGAACGAGAATGATAAGTGCTCCCAGGTTATAGAGCGCATCATGAGCCAGTTTGTCCCAAATGCAGAAACCTATCGAGTTCGGTCCCTTTTGAACCTCTGTCTTGGAAACCTCGCTCAGGCCAGGATGGACGCCCAAGAGGCTCTTAACAGGGAGCCAAACTGGCGCTCAATTCAGATGGCGTCGGCCATGGTTTATTATTACAGCGCGATGTCTGCTCTGGCGATACCGCGTGGTATCCCAGCGTGGCCCGAACCTGTAGCTTGGCCGCTCATTCGTCGCGACAACGAGAGCCTACAATATCTCGAGAGTGCTTCCCAGCTTTTTGCCTCACTTTTGGGAGCTGCGGAATTGGATGTGGAGGAGCGGCGCCGCCTCCAGGCCTGGAGGTTGGCCTCCGTGGCAAATCATCCCCGCCTTCAGGACGAAGCACTGAATTACTGTCGGTCCGTGCTAGAAGATGACCCATCTAATGCCTACGTTGTCGCTTGGGCCATTAACCGCAATATGGCAGTTGATTTGACTGCTAGTTTGACAGCGTTTGAGGACCTCATCAGGGAAGGACGGGCTAGTCTCCTTCACGTTATTATCGTTGTGAGCTTTTACCTTTCAAATGGCATGGGGTCGAAGGCCTTGGAGTTGCTTGGTAACACCAGAAGTATCTTCGAGCAGAATGACGCGGAGGACCTTTGGGCCATTTGGAAGTGCCGTTCTTTGGTTGTTGACGGTAAGTCAGATGAAGCATTAAAAATGGCGGATTCACTGAAGGATCCCCACTACGCACGCATTGCCAAAATTACTGCTCTTCGAGCGCGGGCATCGGAAAAAGGTGACTGGCAGTCACTTATTGACTACCTTGAGCGTTGTTTTTCTGATACTAGGGACGGTGTTTTTCTGCTGGATTGTTGCGAGATAAAAGCCCACCTGGGAGACTGGACCTACGTGGCGCATCGTTCAGCCGAGTTGGTCAACCATGTTGGCACTGCAGACGCCGTTGAACTGGCAGCCCAAGCCATGTTCAAAGCCGGCCACTACGCGGAATGTCTCACCCTACTTGATAGGTTCCAGCGTTATTTCACAGATTCAAAATTACCGGCCAATTTGGGGCGGATTAGGGTGGAATGTCAGCGGCTGCTCGGTATTTTGGCTCGTGCAGTAATCGAAGCAGAGGAGTTAGCGCGGAGCGATCCCGCTATTCCTAACCTCCTGGCCCTGGCTCAGCTTTACTTTTCTTTGGGCGATTTGAAGGGTGTCGCATTAGTAGCTCGGCAGATCGAGTCGCGGTCCGATTCCGCTCCGGAACACTGCTTGCGCTTAGCGCGTCTCGTTCAGTGGGACGATCAAAATTTGGCCGTGTCACTTTGGAGAAAGGCAGCCAACTCTCCCTGTCTTCCGGATGAACTGGTTGGCGAAGCTGTTGCCTTGGGATATCAGCTGGGGTTAGATGCAGAGATGGGCCCCCTTGTCAAAAGGATGGTTGACCTTGGGGAACAGGCTAAAGGAGGAATCCAGAAGAAGTCTATCGAGGACTTAGTGGCCACTATTGACCAGCAACGCGAGAACTTAAGTAAAGTAGATGAGTTGTATCGGAACGGAAGGATCCCTGTCCATCTAGTAGCAGAAGCACTTAGTATTCCCCTAGCCGGAATGTATCATACAAGGTTACTCGAGAACGAAGAGCGTCTTTGCAGTTATGAGTGTCTGCCTTTGTTCTGTCGCCATGGCGGTAGAACCATCGGGTCGGAGACCGACAAACCAGTGACTCAATGGCGTCTGCACATGGATGTTACCGCCGTCCTTCTTGCGGCTCACCTTGAAGTCCTAGAGAAAGTTGAGGAGGTATTTAGACCGATTAAGATTCCTGCCTCGCTCGTTCCATCACTTGTTGCTATGAGAGATAAAGTCACGCCGCATCAGCCCTCTCGCGCTACGGCCTACCGCCGTATCCTTGACCTCATTCGTGAATCTAAGATAAGAACCATTGACCCTCCTAAGATATCTGAAGCCGACTCGATTTTGGTCCAAGAGTTAGGCTCTGAATGGGTAGCCTTGTGGGAATATGCTCGAAAAAATGATGGCTATTTAGTGGACTTCCTTCCGCTTAGAAAACGAGACCTTTCTGGGCCTCCAACGGCACTACCCGAAGATGCAGGGATGACATTGATTAATTGCAGAGCGGTGGTGGAGTCGCTCAGGCAGTTCGGGCCGCTTTCTGAAGATGAGTATTTCAGGGCGTTGGACGCCCTTGGAACGGAGGGGCTTGGTGCGGATGTCAAGGTCGTGCCCGCTCAACATAAAACGTTGGTCCTAGATACCACAATTCCCGAGACCTTAGCAGAAGCTGGATTGATTGAACTAGTTTGCGACCGCTTTGACGTTGTCATTAAAGACGAAGAAGCGAGACGCATTGAGGCTGCCTTACAAGAATATGAGACGGCGCAGGAGCTATCGAATTGGTTGGGGAGCATTATCGATAAAATAAGTCGCGGATTTAGAAACGGGGTGTACGAAGTCATTCCGACTGTTGGGCCTGGAGAACCCAGCGATAAAGAGATTGAAATGACGTTAGAGCTAGACAGTCTTTATTCATTACTTCGGTTTGAGCCCCAACCAGGGGATGTTATTTGGGCGGATGACCGGGCCCTGACCAGTTACCGGCACCGCGACGGCGGAGTACCAATTATCGGAATTACGGAAGTGTTAGACGTCCTGCTCGGTGCCGGCAGGCTTGATAAGAAGGAATACTTTGGTTTGCTCACAAGGCTGCGTGCGGCTAATGTGCGCTTTATACCCTTGCGTGCCTCTGAAATCTTGCATCATTTGATGCAAGCCCGGGTGCAGAATGGAAGGGTAGTGGAAACTCAGCAACTCGCCATTCTTCGGCGCTACGTAGCTAATTGTCTGGCGAATGGGGCTGTGCTACAACGCCCAGTCGGAGGCCAGGCCAACCCCGGAGAAATCCCGTTTGTCTTGAACCTTGGCCGGGAAGTCACAGATGCGATAATATCACTATGGGAAACGGCCGATGCTGACCTCGAAGCATGCCAAGCGCGGGCAGACTGGATTATGGAATCCCTCTATCTAGATTATTTGGCTCGTGCCTCACTAATTGGACTAACCCTCCCGAACGAAGATATATACATAGCAGCCTTGGGAATAGTTGACTTGTTATTGGCAGGTTTATCTTTAGGAGCTAGAGATAGGCGTCGGCGATATAGTGCCCGCCCCCAGTATTTCGCGTGGTTGGAAACTCGTGTACTCCGAAGCCGCTTTACAGCCGAGCCGCGTCTTATAGCGGCAGTTGCGGAAGTGCTCAAGAAAATGCTTAACCGTTTAGACGAGCCGCTGGACGGCGATATGGAATTCGCCTGGAAATATGTCGTTCAACGCTTTTACGAGGACCTTCCGGACCTTCTGAGGGAGGAGTTGAATCGTGACCAGGAGTTTATTGCCAGCATAGGAATTAGGGTTTTCCCGGTAGTGGAAATCGGCCGGGTGAAATTCGAAATAAACGAATTCGTTCGAGCCGCGATAGAAGTGATCAATGGCCGCCCCAGTACAGCCAAACCGTTAGATCCAACTGAGCGAGAGGCGGTATTTGAGCCGGATACCGATAGTCCATTCTCTTGTGTTGTTATTCATCCTTGGAATTCTCGACCGGTTCCAGTCAGGGATGAGATATTTGAACTCCTACGTGAACATCCGGCGGAAAGAGAGGTGGCGCTTCGACGGAACCGTCAATGGTTTGACTGTTCCCTTGAAGAATTTAACAAAGTGGTAGCAGAAATCGCCACATTGCAAGACCCTCTACGGCGGCTCGAGGAAGCAGAGCGGTGGCGGAAAGCTTCTGTTAGTGCTTACTATCAACGCCTGCAGGAGGCTGTGCATAGGCGCCATGCGTTAGCCAGAAGTGATTTAGGCTTACCCTCTGCAGACCGGCTCTGCTGGTATTTCAGACTTCCTCCGAATACCGGGGACGGTGAAGAGTTTCAAAAGTCGTTGTACCAGGCTGCCGAGGAATTGCTTAAAGAGAGTGAACTGATCAATGCGCTTGAAAGGTTCTGCGCTTTGCCGATGCCTTTGCCCCTGACTCTCGTACAGAGGGTCCAGCGTCTCGACCCCTCGGAACGCCATCAACTTGTGAAGGCACTCCTGAAGTCGACCGGCTCGCCTTTGTCGAGGATACATTTGTTGAGGATTCTAACGGTTTGTAGTGAGAAGCGGTATTTACGGCTGGCACGCCGCATTATGGTTCGTATGCTGGGAGACACTGGCGCAGCTGAATTCGACGCCTTCCAGGCTGTTTTGGACTGGGCCGAAGCCGAAACCAGTGCGTGGTCGGCTGGTGGTCTGTCCAACCATATCCGGTTAGCTATGGTTTGGGCACATGCACATTTCCTGTATACCATGGTTATCGGTGCAGGAGCACCTACCTCATGGGTTACCGAAGTATTCAGGAACTTGTCCGGCAATCCATCTCTCGAATTATTCCGTCGCGAGCCGAGTTACTGGTTTGACGTCAGTCACCCGCGTCAAGTGAACCGCGCATCGTTCCTCCTTTCCGGTTTTGCTTACGCCCTTGGAGATTTGGCTGACCGCCTAATGAGTCCTCAAATTCGAGAGCGCTTAGTTGCTATGGCTTGTGTTCTCACCGAAGAGGTACAATTGCCGTCACCTTCCATGTTGCGAGATTCAACTCGGTGTCGAGATGGTCTGGGTTCTTTCCTAGGTGGCGACAGGGGGCAGACATTGAGATTCCTGCTTGGTCAGGAGAAGGCTGAGTTGTTGTCGAGTAAATCAATTCGCTCCACCCTAAACCTCGCTTTGAAAACCCTTGGTGCTGAACCAACGAGCACTGTTGCGTGGGCGATAGTCCTCAATATACTTACGTGGGGTGCGCTTTATGAGGATGTGGTCCCCCGCCTGGTGGAACTTTTTAAGGGTACCGACTACACTGACCTTTATAAACGTGATGCAAAGTGCGGTCTTATTGCCTTGCGAGCAGCTACATTTCAGATGGCCTCAATTCGGAACGAGGAGTTGAGAACCCACCTAATTCAACAGATCCGAGAAGTAGCCGCATGGTGCAGCGAGTCCGAGAAGCAAGCACCGAAGATTGCTGACGCTATGTCAACTCGTGAGGTTGGACTCAGCCTTTTGGAGTGTGCTTTAAACGTGTGTCTAGGGCAGGAAACAGATGAGAAGGTCATCATTTCATTTGTGGAAGTAACGTCAATGATAATGCACGCATGGCCGCAGTTGCGCAGGGAGTATAAGGACATTCTAGAATTGCTCTGCCAACGGTTGCCAGTATCGGCCTGTAAGCCCATTTGGAGGTTGATTAACTTGGCTCGCACTTTCTAGCGTAGACTTTCGGTAAACGGGTTAACTTTGCAGTAATGGTCAACTGGGCCATTATAGCTGAAGCGGCTGAAAATGTTCTCTCTACAGACGAAACCTTGAAAGCCGCAATTGAAGGGGACCGCTGGGCCTACGCTCAGTATACCTTCTGCCCGAGACACGGTAACTGATTATTTTCGGGACTACGCCGTGCCTTCACTCATCAAATAGCACAGGGATAACATCCCACCTGACTAGCCCTACGGCCCGCGGATGGACGGCCAGCCTTTCGTTCCCCGCCCAGATCTGGATCGTGGTCTCGTCCGGCTGGACCTCTACTTTTCGGCCGGCCCATTGCCAGGGGACGCCATACCAGGAGCCGTTCCATTGGAGGTAACCATCCCGGCCCACCTTGCGCTCCTCACGCAGGAAAGGCAAAAGCTTATCGGAGCCGGGCAGGGGCATCAGATGGGCCTGCTCGATGATCAGGCGGTCAATCGGTCGTTCCCGGGTCGTCCCGTGGATACAGACGTTGGCCACGGTGTCAAGCCAGACTTGGACCCGGCGGTTGAGGTCAGTAAGATCGGTAAACCGGGCACCGGGCCAGAAGTTGCCTTCGACGTACCCGACGCCGCGCTCGACCTTGCCTTTGGTTCTGGCCCGGTAGGGCCGGCAAAGCTGGATGTCAAAGCCCAGCCGCAGGGCGAAGTCCAGGAAACGCTTGTTCCAGATAGGCTGCCCGGCCTCGTCCCGGTCAAGAACGACCAGCTTGGCGTTGTCGTACAGGCACTTGCGCGGAATGCCGCCCAGCCGCGCAAAACCGTTGATGTGGCAGCGGATGAAACCGGCCACGTCGGCGCGCTGGATGAACTCTACGTACATGGCCCGCGCCCAGGCCAACACCAGGACGAAAGCCCAGACATAACGTGGTGTCCCGTCCGGCGTCAGGTAGCGGTAACGGCCGAAGTCGACTTGCGCTTGTTCGCCGGGCTTGGTTTCAAAGCGCACGGTGACTTCAGGCTTCCGCCGCCATCGGCGGAACGGGTGAACGTACTCCTTGAGGATGGAGTAGCCGCCTGTGTAGCCCAACTCCCGGATCTCCCGGAGCAGGACGACGCAATTGTCCACTCCCTCGCTAAGCCGCTTCTGGATATAATCTTTGTAGGGGTCGAGCTTGGACCCCCGCTTCGCCCGGGGCTTCGGTTTGGGTATCCCCGGCTCCCGAAGGTATCTACGAACCGTGTTCCGGGATACGTCAAGAAGCCTTGTGATGGCACGGATGGATTCGCCCTTGCCGTGCAACTCGATGATCTGTTTCACTTTCCCACCCTCCAGCATCTTGTTGGACACCTCCGTCTTTTGCAGTCGAAGGTGTCTTTCGCCGGGGGGTGGGTCAATTCTTTTTCGGCGCTACTGGGTCATTTTAAACCCGGCGCTGACAATCCAGCAGTGCCAGCCGTTGGTCCCTACTCAACACAGATACCTTTTTTTTCAACCACGCCAGTTGGGTGGTTAGACGGCCGACTTCGGCGTAGAGTTCTTCAATTTGCTTTTCGTAGCCGGCTTTTAGGGCAGCAATGCCCTTACGGTCGTCAGCAAAAAGCTGTGGCAACTGCTCAATGGCCTGGTTGCGCCAGCGGGTCAGCTGGTTGGGATGAATGCCGTGCTCGGCGGCCAGTTGGGATATCGTCTTTTCTTCTTTGAGAATTTCCAGCACGACCTTGCGCCTTAAAGCTGGGTGGATAATTCTTCCTCATACTTGTGATATACCTTAAACTCGGTCTTTTTCGTGTCTAAATTCTTGGGTCCATTATAGGGAGTCTGGGCAGTGTAGATTTGCTCGCCAGTCAGACCCGCCCGGTCAAGGGCGGCTTCGGGGCTCGATGTACAACTAGGCGGTGAGAGCAAGGGTGACCACCAGGACAATGAGGGTTCTTGTGAACATCAGGCAACCTCTCATTCTATAGTCCGGCACCATAAAAGAATGTAGTTAATCTTGTCTAAGGCCGGATCAAAGTTATTGATTGCCGATCTGGTAATTGTTGTCCCGGCCTTCACAAACGGCCTTTCCCTTAGATACTGCCCCTCATACCCCCAGCCGGTGTCGTGGCTATACCCGCTATTGTAGACTATATAGGGGTGTAGATCTTCCTTTCCAGCAGGAATGTCGGCTCCGGTGATGTTCTTTGCTTTGATATCAAGCTTCACATACTTGGAGCTGGTGGCGGGGTTTCGCCAAGTGGAGAGGACGACGCCAGTCGGCACAAAAGCATCACCATTCTCGGTGACCCCAGGGGAAGAGTCCAGTAGATAGCGTATGGTCCAGGTGTCCAACAACCGTTTGTCGTTCAGGGCTACGTATCGGTACTCCTCATTCCAACTGGCTGCGATGCCAAAAGCGTCTATCAGCGTTCTAATGGGTACAAAGATGTGACCATTGTCGAAAACAGGAGCCGAGCATGTCTCAAGTGGATCGCCGTCCAAGATCGCCGTTGATGAGCCTACTTTTAACACTAGCGTCTTGCCGCTGAAGAAGACTGTTGCTGTCTTAAGGTGCGTGTTGTATTCAACGCTAGCGCCCATCAAGCGCTGGCAGAACATTCCCAGCGGAACCATGAGCCGGTTCTGCTTATCCAGATAAGGCCCTTTTGGGTAAGTGTAGAGAACATAGAACTGGTTTATCTTCAGAACAACAGGAAGATCCACGGAATTAGTGGATGCCGCAAAACAGGGGCTTAGACAAGTTGAAAAGACCAGCACAATAATGAGGAACGCCATTCGTACCACCCGCTGTTCCCTCCCCAACAATGTGGTTAATTAAGGATAAAGGGATGGTGCTCGCTTAAGGAGCTACCATCCCTATTATAATCCAAAAACTTACAGGTCAAGGCGGATATGAACTGTTTCT
The DNA here is from genome assembly GCF_049818055.1 of Desulfosceptrum tomskiensis. Classification (GTDB taxonomy): domain Bacteria; phylum Bacillota; class Desulfotomaculia; order Desulfotomaculales; family JASEER01; genus JBFLVT01. Next base: position 1,399,828 of record NZ_CP187479.1, on the reverse strand, counting down.
TCCGCTGCACTGACGTAAGGGTTGACGACTACATGCGTTTGGTCAGGATAGGAAGTATACCCACCGGTAGTGGGCATATCGTTGGCAGACCAGGTGTGATAGTTGGATGAACTGATCCCGATCTTGGAGTTGTACCAATGAATGTTCTTCTGGTATGACCCGGATGTGAAGTTGTCGACCCCGTTTTGGGCAATGCTGGTTACCTTCTTCATAGCGTTTCCGCCATTAGTTGTCCAACCGCTTACGTCTTTAACATAGGTCATGGTCCGGTAGGTATTGTTAACATCATAACCAGTAACCGATAACGAAACCTTGCCTGCTTGAGGAACTGTTAGGGCTAACCTAAAACGTCCGAAAGCTGACGGGATTGCCTGACCGGGGGCTGCTGGATATAATGGCCATATCATTTAGAAAGGAAAGACGCCCCTGTTTGTTGTGCTACTGTGGTCAGCAGCAGCACTAGAGGCGCCCATCACCGTATGGTCATTGTAACAGAATATGAACTGATTGAGAACCCCGACAGGGGTGTTTTTTGTGAGGAGCGCGGAGCAGATTCCCTGTCCCTGCTGTAGCGGGCATTTAAGGGTAATTGGCAGCCGCCAACGGGGCTGTATCGACAGCCTCGGGGACAAAATCATCCTCATCATCCGCCGCCTTCGTTGTGTTGCGTGCCGTCGCATCCACCACGAACTGCCGGACATGCTGGTGCCGTACAAGCGCCACATAAGAGAGAGCATTGAGGCCGCCGTGGGCGGTGATCCGGCCCTTAGCGTCACGGCCGATGAATCCACCTTGTGGCGCTGGCGGAGATGGTTTTGGGCACTGGCTGCGTACTTCCTTGGCTGCCTCACCGCCCTCGCCGCCCGTTATGCGATAGCGTCTGTGGAAGGACGATCCACCCTTCCCCGGTCCGCGCTCCACGGGATCTGGCAGTTGGTAGGGGATGCCTCCGGCTGGCTGGCCAGAGTTGTTCGCCCGGTGGCCAATGCAAATCTTTGGGTACAGACCCGTTCGGCATTCCTGTCCTGACGGCTTTGGCACCGGGAGATCGAACTGATGCGGGGCGTTCATTCTTTGCAGCCGGTGGTGATCCTGGATGAAGCTCATTTGCTGGACAAGGAGATGCTGGAAGAGGTCCGGTTTCTCCTCAACTTTAAGATGGACTCCACAAGCCCCATGGCCCTTATCCTGGTCGGGCAGAGCGAGCTGCGGGAACGGCTCCGGCTCCAAGCCTACGCCGCCATCCGGCAACGCATCGACTTGCAGTGTAGACTAACCCACCTGGACAGAGCGCAAACCGGTGAGTATGTAAAACGGCACCTGGCATATAGCGGTGCGGACCGAGACATCTTCTCGGATGGTGCGTTGGATGAGATCTTTCGTTTCTCAGCCGGGACCCCGCGGCTGATCAACAAGGCCTGTACCCATAGTCTGATCTACGGGGCGCAGAACGGCAACCGGATCGTTGATGACCACATGGTGAAACGGGTGATTCAGGGAGAGCTGATGTAGCTCTCCCTGCTCCGCCCGCTGATAATTGCCGGACAGCTGTCCCGTCAGTTCTTGGACAATTAACACCGTCTATCCCCGGACATTATAGGGTGGCAGTAACAAGATAGACGTATTATTGCAAGGAAATAGTCTCCCGCTTAGTCTTGCTTGACCAGGTCACATCTATTGTTCCTGTAATACCCTGAACATCCTTTGGTGACAGCTCCAGGCGGCGTTGAAACCTCAACGGCGGATCAAGCTTGGTGTTGTCGACGTCGAGTGTTACCGAACCACTTACATTCTCCATTACCATTGTTGCAGACAGAGGTCCCTTGGGGGTTCCCCTACGGGAGTTTAGCGTAACAAAAGCAGTAACATTATCTCCGTAATCCAGAAACCTTACTTCTGCTTCCCAGGACTCTGACTCTCCTCGCAAAACCTTGACCGTCGGTGGCTCTTTAGCACAGCCAAAGGCAAAAAACACAACTGCAAGGCAGACCGCCGCTACAACCGTCGTCAGGATAGGTCTCATTATATACACTCCTTTTGTTTTGATCCCTGGCAAGGGCTTTGAGCCCTTGCCAGGGAGACGATTCTACGGCCAAGGTACCCCGCGCGTGTTCTTTAACTGCCAGTGCCAAGTAGAACCGCCGCGTGTAAGATCGATGTCTGAACGGACCTCATACAGGCCGGGACAGGACCACATTCTGATATAGGGCCAGCTTACACTCTTGGAGTAGGTGGTCCCCAGACTGGGCACGCCGATGGAGTAGGTGGTACTCTGGTTAAAGAAAGACCCATTCTGTGCTTGGCCGTTTTCGTACAGCGTCATCTTGGCGTTCTTTCCAGACACCTGGGAGTCTGACCGGTAATATGTTACACTACCTTTGGTGAGCTTACCCCAACCCTGTCCGTTGGGATCATTGTATTCATCATAATACAACTTGTTGACACAGCGCCACGAGTACGACGAATCATACTCATCAATAGTCACACTGCCCGCTGCAAGAATGCCGATACTGGTGACAGCGTAAGTGGTGAGTTCGCTTCCGTCGTCATATTGAACTTCACGGATTCTCTCGGCGGTAACGAGGACAGGGACATCCAGGCTTTTGCCCGACGGGTCGGTAAGGGTGCTGGATGCTAGAATAGCACCTGCAGATAGATCGCTGATACCTCTAACTGCACGATCGTACAATACGTCTATGTCGGTAATCGGCTCTTTCTCGAACACAACCTTCCCGCCCCTATCTGGCTGGCTAGGAGCTGCGTTTGCTGCCAACGCAAAGATACAGCTTAGTAACAGCAGGATTGTCAACAGAATAGATACCTTCCGCATACACGCCGTTCCTCCTTTTTATCCTTATTTTAGTGTTAAGAGGCTAATATGCATTTACTTAGCGCATCGCAATCATCCCCCTTTCGATTCGGCCTTTAACTATAGACGAGCCAGAGGCACGAAATGGACGCATAAAAATTGGTAATGTTTGGCCTTACTTAAACTGAACCTGGCGCCAGGCCCAGTTGACAGAAAAACGAGGGGTTAATTCGACCCCCCGTTTTTCGCCCTATGTAACCGTTATGTCGCTGTCAAGGGCATCCCAATCGGTGTCAGTCAAGACCAGGAACCCGTAAAGCGATCTCAGCGCTGCAAAAGAGTAGGGACCCAGAGGTCGGGTCCCCCATTCGTTCTTTTCACTGCTAAGCCAAAGTCTACTTCAGTACAATGGAGCCGCTGATATAGGTCTTAAAGTCTGTCTTCCCGTTAAGTGAGGCATAATGCTCACTCTTCGTACGATACGTTGCGCCGCGCTGGGCTGCAATCGTTTTTTCGCCCCATACGTAGTCGGTTCCCGAGGCGGGTTTGTAAACGGAATCTACATTCGTCCAACCGGAACCGTTCCACTTCTGCAGATAGATTCGTACCGAGATTGAACTGACAGGCTGCGTCGCTTCACTGTACCCGCAGATTTTTACGAAACCATTACCGTTGTCAGTAGGCCAGCTTTCCCAGCTTGCCAGATAATAAGTGCTGAGCGGCTGAACCTCGCCCTCCGACTGAGAGGCGCTCGCGGAAAGAGCAGACAATGACATCACCAGAACCAGCACCAGAACCCCTACTAACCTACCTGTCATGTCAGTGCACCTCCAAAGCTTTTTACTGACATGACGTGCGAGGTAGGGAAAATGGATGCAATAAGTTTTCGACTTTCGAACAATTCTTTACAGAGGCCTCATTGAATCAGCAACTTTCACTATTTCCTTTGGCTGTAGTCTTCCGGCCACCTCAAAGAAGAAGTCTCCTTCAACCCAGACCACTTTACTCCATCCATCCTTTTCTCTATATAGAAGAGTGCCTGGAACGCCGCGAATCTCGATGGCCTCAACCACGGTATCATCTGCATCAAAAGCAGGGCCCCTCTGCCCCTCTGAAAACGTAAACTGGCGGATCGTCAAGAAATGGCCATCCTTTTCGTAGTGACTACTGATCTGTACGTCATTGTGTCCAACCTTATTTAACGAATGACCCCGGAAAACATAGCCGTGGGGTACGTATTGGGGGCCCAACGGGGCAAATGTTAACTGGGCCTTAAGCTCCTCAGTGGAGATATTAGAGGGATCAAGATCGCTGTTCTTATCGGATTGATTAAAGAAAACGGTACCGCTATCCCCTTGCAAGACGATCCGGATACTGCGTATCTTTTTGCTAATTGCGGAAATCTCTTGGGGGAAGATAAGCGAGGCGCATCCCATTATTGTAATAAGAATAACGGCAGCCCATGCCAACTTCGATGTTAAGAAAGGTATGGCTTTCTTGCCCCGACGTCTCTCGTTCATCAGTCTCGCTTGAAATCGTTCCAACAGTTCCTCAGTAGAAGATGACGGAAGACCATCCATCCTCTTGTTAACGTATTGGCTCAGGAACTCGTCTGCGGGGTCTTGGTACCTGTCTGTCACGGGTTAACCCTCGCCTTCATCCGGTAATAACGGTAGAACAAATCCTTACTCCTTTGCAGCCGCGACTTGATCGTGGCCTCCGGTGCATCAAGCACTTGAGAAATCTCTTTTACAGTAAGTCGACTATGATACTTTAAGACAAGAACCAGCTGATATTCTTTAGGAAGCCGATCAAGAGCCGCATAAAGATGTTCGGCCTGCTCTTTGGCAATCAAGGATTCTTCAATAATATTATCCGGGGAAACCGCCGGATAGTTAATCAATGCCCAATTCTTTCTCTTACGCAGCTCATTGTAGGCCCTATTTATGGCGATACGTTTTAGCCATCCGCCTACTTTTTCGCCGTCTCGCAGTTGATGTAACCGATTCATCGCAGTCAAGAAAGTATCCTGCATAATGTCTTCCGCCAAACCAGGATCCCGGACAACGTAATAGGCAACTGCTAGAACATCTTGCGCATATGTCCTAAAAAGTGAAACGATAATATCCTCTTTGGTAGAAATGGTTGTATGATCCATGTCATGTATTGTATATCCTTGTATCATTTTAAGGAAAGAGGTTTTTTCCCAGCTAGTTGAGTCCGATATGCTGTGTAAAATCGGGTAGCTGATTCAAGAGAATGAGCCAACCCGTTCTCCTTTGGTAGAATGTAGTTGCAAACCCAACACACACCGAAGGAGGAACAAGATGGCTCAATATCATGTTACCCTAGACGGCGATGTTTTGCACGGACTTTTTCAACGGGATGAGGGAGTGGCCCGCCTCTTGGAGCAGGTCTTGAATCAGATTCTGCAAGCTCAAGCAACAGAACAACTGCACGCCCGCCCCTACGAGCGGTCCGAGGACCGTCAAGGCTACAGGAACGGCACGCTGCCCCATCCCCTGACGACCCGGGTGGGAACGCTCACCTTGCGGGTTCCCCGGCTGCGAAGCGGCCAGTTCTCCACCGACCTGTTCTTCCGGTACCAGCGGAGCGAACAGGCTTTAGTGTTGGCATTGCTGGAGATGGTAGTCAATGGCGTCTCTACACGGAAGGTCGCCAAGATCACCGAGGAACTGTGCGGCACGGAATTCTCCAAGTCCACTGTTTCGGACCTGTGCAAGCGGCTCGATCCGATCGTTCAGGCCTGGAACAACCGCACCCTCCGGGAGCAACGGTATCCCTTCGTGCTGGTGGACGCCCTGGTGTTGAAAATCCGGGAAGAGGGGCGAGTACGTTCGCGCAGTGCTCTAATTGCCATCGGCGTCAATGAGGCCGGCTACCGGGAAGTGCTGGGGCTGATGCTTGGCGACAGTGAATCGGAGGCCAGTTGGACGGAGTTTTTCACCTGGCTTAAGAGCCGCGATTTGCGGGGTGTCGACATTGTTGTCTCGGACAGCCACGGAGGCCTGGTCCGCGCCGTGCGAAGCCAATTCCAAGGAGCCACTTGGCAAGGCTGCCAGACCCACTTTATGCGCAACATCCTGGATGTAACGCCCAAATCCCTTCAAGGAGAGATCCATAGCCGCGTCCGGGCTCTCTTAGATGCGCCGGATACGAAAACCGCCCGCTTGCTCTTGGAGAAGGTCCAGGATGACTACGCACACAAAGCACCCAAAGCCATAGCCATCCTGGAGACCGGTTTTGACGACGCCACGGCCGTCTTGGAGCTGCCGGAGCGTTACCGGAAACGTCTTCGCACCACTAACGGCGTGGAACGTCTCAACGAGGAGATTCGCCGCCGTGAACGAGTGATCCGGATCTTCCCCAACCGGGAATCGGTGATCCGTCTTCTGGGCGCCTTGCTGATGGAGTTGGACGAAAAGTGGAGTTTCGGGAACCGCTACTTGGATATGGCGGAATATCTGGAATGGCGGGAGAAACAGAGAGAAGCGCAGAAACAGTCTTCAAAAATACACCGGCTTGGCTAGCTGATGGCTATTTACCAAGGGAGAATTTTCACACACAGAATTTTGGACTTGATCCCGGAGCTAAAAGACCATGTAGAAAGAGTCGAGGAAATATACAGGACTATCAGAAGAACAAAACAAGACCATAAGAAAGACGGCCTTGACTCTAATTCCCAACAAGCTAAACCGGCCGATACGGATCAGACAGTCAGGAGTAGTATAGCCCCTGACGCAGATTCGCAAAACGAATCACCTCCGCCGATTGTTGATGGTGTTGTTTATAGAGAACTTAGAGTACCTCCTGGGATTAACCTTCCGGTAGCTCTTACGGTACTCCAGGACGGTGGAACCCTGTATCTGGAATCAGGTCTATATTATGTTACTGAACCATTGGTCATCGAAAAAGCGGTAAATCTAATCGGACCGCTTGTCGGGCAAGCTGTCGTAGTCTGTGAGTCAGAAGGTTGGGTAACGCGGGTCACGCAATCAACGATGTTTAGGGCAGAGCGAATTACTTTTCAGCACTGTGGTTCGAGGGCGGCAAATGTAGTGGAAATCTGGGGCGGTATTGCAGATATTGAGAATTGCCGGTTTATCGGCGCGGTAAATGAACAAGCCACCGGAAGGGGAGGGATAGGACTCCTGCTTTTTGACGTTAAGGCTCGTATTATCCGGTGTTCTGCCTTCTGGAATGAAATCTGTGGTATTCAAGTCGCCGGTGAGGGGGACGTTACTGCCGGGGGCAATTATTGTTTCGGGAATGGGGGCGGTATTTGTTATGCTGATGAAGCGGCAGGCAGTATTGAGTGGAATAATTGTTATGATAATCGATGTTATGGAATTTGTATGGCCACCACAAAGCGTGTGAAGGTGTCATATAATAAGTGTTTGGGTAATGGCGTTGGAATAGAGATTGCTGGTCGGGGAGAACCAACTCTGCGCCGTAACACCTGTAGTTTCGGAGAAATCGGGATCAGTTATGGCGGCGACAGCGGAGGGACCGCAGAAGAAAACACCTGCGAATATAACGCTTACACTGGAATTCTGATCAATAATAGTGCGCATCCATTACTCAAAAAGAATAGGTGTTCGCGGAATAGATGCGGCGTCGAATACCGTGACTCTGCCGAAGGTTTAGCCGTAGAGAACTATGTCATGGACAACAGTGAAGCATCAATCGTCACGAGCCCGAACGCACACCCTGAGTTGAAGGATAACGTGTATAACTAAGCTTCTCCCACAACACTCCCGATGGGCCGCGCAACCGACAAGCTGTTTGAACCTGGCAATGGATTTGGCGGTCAAGACGAAGGGCGACCGCGGTGATCTCGTTGCAGGCCACGAAAATAAGGATGATCGCTCTTTGGAGGATCCCGATCCATTTTCCGATAGCGGGTAAGGTGCTGTCTTTGGGGGCGTTGAGGAGGCAGTCCAGGAGAATCCTATTGAGGACGGCGCCGCCGAACAGGACATAAACGGAGACAACGGAAGCGACAACGATTTTCTCTAAATGACTGTTGAGCAAGCCTGGCAGGTCAATGCCGGGGAAAACAGTTGAATACAGCGCCAGAATCGTTTCGTTAGGTTTAACGGTAAATACATTTGCAAAGAGAAACCATAACAGGAACAAGGTGTAGAGATGGGCGAGCTGGTCCAGGATAAAACCGGTGATGGCGGAGTTTTGGCCGGCGAATCGCTTGGCGAAAAAGCTTTTTAAACAGTCAATTAAGACGTGGACCAGGGCTGCTGCGGAGGAAAAGCCAAGCGCCGGTTTGAGGCCATAGAAGTGGGTTAGGGCAAAAGTGCACAGGAAGAGCGCCAACCCGTGTTCTACAAAGGCCCGCAATTTTATTTCGGACTTCATTTTCGCCAGGCGGTCGGTCTGTAAGACAAAGTCGGCCAGGACCTGGGCAAGGACGCCCAGCCACAGGAGTGTCACTGCTCTTTACTCCTTATTTTCACCCTTTGAGGGGTGAAACGACCGTTTTCACCCTCTGCAAGGTTAAAGCGGGGCACGTATGTCTCCAGCTTCTTGAGTGTCTTTTCCGCTTCTTTAAGTTGATGCCAGTCTGCTGCGCGGCAACGCTTTTGGACATTCTGGAAGGTTATCTTCAGGCGCCGGGTAGCCCCTTCGTATAAGGTGGACCCCATTGTCAAGACACATTTTTGACGAAGTTTAAGGTGGGTTCTCTCCTTCCATAGTGGTTAATTATGGTAGTTATCCTGATTTGAGAGGCTTCGTCAACTCCCATTGATGGGGATACCTGGAAGACTTGGTTTGATCCCTTTGGCTCCCAAAGTACACTTCGGCCGGAGTCTGGTAGTCCAGCGCCTGATGTACGCGTCGGTGATTGTAGAAGTCCAAGTAGTTGCTAATGCCCAGGCGCGCCTCCCGCGGCGTCAAGTAGTCGTGAAGGTACACTTCCTCGTATTTCAGGCTGCGCCACAGGCGCTCGGTAAAGATGTTGTCGGTGGCACGGCCCTTGCCGTCCATGCTGATTTGAACTTCGGCCTGCTCCAACAGGCTCAGATACTGCGGGCTGGTAAACTGGCTGCCCTGGTCGCTGTTCAAGATTGCTGGTTTGGCACGGGTGAAGGCCTCCTGAACCGCCACCAGTACAAAGGAGATCTCAAGACTCTGGTCCAACTCCCAGTTCACCACGTAACGGGAGTACCAGTCCATAATCGCGACCAGGTAGATCCAGCTCCGGCGTAGCCGGATGTAAGTGATATCAATCCCCCAGACGTGATTGGGATGGCTGATGGCCAGTCCACGTAATAAATAGGGGTAGATCCGGTGATCACTGTTACGTTTGCTGAGATTGGGGCCGGGGCAAATGCCGGCGATGCCCATTTCACGCATATGCCGTTGGACAGCCTTACGGTTGACGTGGAAGCCTTGACGGCATAGCTCCGCGGTGATCCGCCGTGACCCGTAATACGGGTGGGCGGTGTAAATCTCGTCAATGCGGTTCTTAAGGGCGATCTCTTCCGGGGACGGCGCCACCGGTTGGTAGTAGAGACTTGACCGGTTCAGGCCTAAAAGTTCGGCTTGGGTTTTGAGCGGTAAGTCAGCGTCACCCCAATCCAGCAGTGCCAGCCGTTGGTCCCTACTCAACACAGATACCTTTTTTTTTCAACCACGCCAGTTGGGTGGTTAGACGGCCGACTTCGGCGTAGAGTTCTTCAATTTGCTTTTCGTAGCCGGCTTTTAGGGCAGCAATGCCCTTACGGTCGTCAGCAAAAAGCTGTGGCAACTGCTCAATGGCCTGGTTGCGCCAGCGGGTCAGCTGGTTGGGATGAATGCCGTGCTCGGCGGCCAGTTGAGATATCGTCTTTTCTTCTTTGAGAATTTCCAGCACGACCTGCGCCTTAAAGCTGGGTGGATAATTCTTCCTCATACTTGTGATACACCTTAAACGTTGTCTTTTTCGTGTCTAAATTCTTGGGTCCATTATAGTAAGTCTGGCTTTCCTCATAAGCTTGCACTGCTTCCCACTGCTTGTCCGTCCACTTTGTCTGCCTGATGTCGATCAAACCCCAGATGCAGTTGAGGATCTCGTCCAGTTCCTGGTTGCCGGTCTTTATAATTGTCTAGGGATCCTTTTTCTTGCGCGCGTTTTCGAGGGCCAGTCTCGCCAGGTGAAAAGCCGGGCCGTTCATATCCCAGGGGTTGGCTTTTATAGGTCCTTCCTGCACGCCGATGCCGATGCCGATCGCAGTCCCAATGGTCGGCAGGAGAACCTCAGGTGCCGGACTATTTCGGGGGCCTGGAGCCATCCATCCAATACCCCCTGGATTTCGTCGCCCCGCGATAACAAAAAGCCGCTGAATCGCGGCGGTTGAGGGGTTGGCAGGGATTGCGGTACAATAAAATAATTAGAAATTATCACCCTACCAAAAGCTCTCAGAGAGGTGGATAACATGGCTGATGTGATCGACTACAAGATTTACGGCGACGACATGCAGATGGTGGAGATAGAACTGGATCCCGGCGAAGGGGTGCGGGCCGAGGCCGGCGCGATGATGTTCATGGAGGACGGCATCGTGATGCAGACCGGGACCGGCGGGGGCCTGTTCAAGGGCTTTAAGCGGATGCTTACAGGCGAGAGTTTCTTTATCACGACTTTCCTGAACAACGGGCGGAGCCGGGCGCGGGTCGCCTTCGCGGCGCCTTACCCCGGGAAGGTGATTCCCATCGATCTTCCCAAGCTCGGGGGCAGCTTTATGTGCCAGAAGGACGGTTTCCTTTGCGCCGCCCAGGGGGTGGACATCGACATCGCCTTTACGCGGAAACTGGGCGCCGGGCTGTTCGGCGGCGAGGGCTTCATCCTCCAGCGTCTTTCCGGGGACGGGATGGCCTTTGTCCACGCCGGGGGGACGGTGATAGAGAAGGAGCTCGGCAGTGGGGAAACGCTGCGGGTCGACACGGGATGCCTGGTTGCTTTTGAACCAAGGGTAACCTACGACATCCAGTTCGTCGGCGGCTTTAAGAATGTCCTGTTCGGGGGCGAGGGCATGTTCCTGGCCACGCTGACCGGTCCCGGGCTCGTTTACCTCCAGACCCTGCCGTTCTCGCGCCTGGCGGACCGCATTCTGGCCGCCAGCAAGACGCAAATCGGCGAACAGAAGGGTATCGCCGGCATGGGCGGTGACTTGCTTGGGGGCATATTCGGCGGCAACAGGTAACAAAGAGTTACTGAGAAGGCCTAAAAGACACCCCCGGCAGTTGGGGTTTGCCGGGGGTGTCCTTGTTAGTGGCGAGTAATAGCCTAATGGCCCATACTCCGGAAGGCGGGCGGTTGTTCACGGAAGAAATTAGTCTTATAGGCTCCGTAAAGTAGGCCGACTGCCAGCCAGATAAAGCCGAGGGTTTTGGCCTCGGGCTGGAGGCTGATCCAGACGTAGAAAATGATCGAGAACCCAAGCCCGGGGGCCGCCAGGTATTTCAGGATAGAAGCAAGGTCGGTTTGCTTCTGCCTGATGATGTAGTGGCTGACGACGGAGACATGCAGGAACATAAAGCCGGTCAGCGCGCCGAAATTAACCATCGAGGTAAGCTTGTCAATCGGGATGAGCGCGCCGACGGTAATGGCCAGCAAGGCAACGAAGATCGTACTCACATAAGGGGTCTTAAATGTCGGGTGCACCTTGGCCAAGGCGCCTGGCATCATTTTGTCCCGAGCCATGCTGAACAGCAGGCGGGAAATGGCGGCCTGAGCCACGAGCCCGTCGCCGATGCCCCAGGCAATGGCGGTCGCCAGGGCGCACAGGTAACGCAGCCAATCGCCTCCGGCCGCCTGGGCCACGGCGTAGAAGGCGGTGTCAAGGTTGTCGAACGTAGTGTGATCGGGAATGATGAGGCCGGCCAGGTAGGTCTGGGCGATGAACAGGCTGCCGACAAGGATCAGCGCTACGACGGTGGCCCTGGGGACTATTTTCCGAGGATTCTTGGCTTCCTCGGAGAGCGTGCTGATAGCGTCAAACCCCAGGAAGCTCAGCACAGCCAGCGAAGTGGCCGCCATGACCATGTTGATGCTGAAGCCTTCGGGTTTCCAGATGGGGTCAATGGTAAAAGCGCCTGCGCCCACGCCCTTCATGACCGCGATGAAGGCGACGACGATAAAAGCGACCAGGGTGAAGAGTTCAAAGATCAAGAGGCCGATGTTGGTGCGAGCCGTCATCTCGATGCCCCGGAGGTTGACCGCCGTGTTGACGACCACAAAGACCGCGATCCAGCCCCAGAAGGGCAGGATGGGGAGCATCTCCTGCAAAGCGTAACCGGCTACCAGGTAAACCAGGGCCGGGGTAAGGATGTAGTCCAGAAGCATGGCCCATCCGGCGAAGAAGCCCACGGAGGGGTGGATGCCCCGGGAAGCGTAGGAGTATACTGAGCCGGCGATAGGAAAGGCGTGTGACATCCTGGCATAGCTCCAGGCAGTGAAGATCATCGCCACCACGCCGATGGCATAAGCCAAAGGCGCCATGCCGTTGGAAACATCAGCAACGTAACCGTAGATGCCCATAGGCGCGATAGGGACCATGAAGACCATGCCGTAGATCAACAGGTCACTGAAAGACAGCGCCCGCTTCAGTTCTTGTTTATACCCAAACTCCTCCAGGTTATGGCTTTTGTCGTTTGACATTTCAACCCCCGCTTTCTGAGATTCGGAACTGTTTGACCCGCAACGCTGATCAAAAGGCTAGCGGCACACCCAGCTTTTTCAAGATCGTCCTTGGGATTGCCATCCGCGCTGTTTTCAGGGGGTCAACAACCTGTGACACCTGCACGTGGCCGCAGGCGCTCAGGAACATCCCGGCTGCGTTAAGAGAAAAGCCTGTCCATTTCTGCAGCAAGCCGGCCATTTGGAAGGTAGCCGTTTGCACAGCCTCATCCAATGTGAGCGCCGAGGCGATGACGGCTATCCAGTCGGGCGTGACCACAAGCGGGTTGTCCAGCTGTACCCCTGCCGCTTTGGTTACGGTCACGTCAACTTCACCGGCGACTTCGACGCCGCTGACCATGATTTCGCCGTCGCCCATCAGGGCGTGCAGGTCTCCCATGGCGAGCAGGGCGCCATCGACCTGGACAGGCAGGTAGACCGTGCTGCCGGCCGTAATCAGGCCGGTGTCCATGTTGCCGCCGTGTGGGCCCGGGGTGCCGCAGGGGATTGCTTCCCCGGCCGGGGCCACGCCGATGACGCCGATCATGGGCGCCGCGGGCAAGGCAAGCCCCAACAGGTGAACGAACCCGTTAGAAATCTCCGCCATCATCGTTTCTGGTTCAGCGACAGCTTCACCCAACACTCCAGCGCCCGGGGCGGCAACCATGATCCCCGGTGACGCTACCCGGATGGCGCTGATGTGCACGGCCAGCACATCTCCGGGCCGTACATCCTCAAGGTAGACCGGCCCGGTCGCCGGGTTCACGCGTGAAAAGTCCAGGGTTGCCACCGTATCGGCGGGAGACTTCACCTGACCGCAAAAGCAGTCGTGGGTCTCGAAGGTGAGCCTGGCGGGGAGAACTATCCGGAAGACCGGCACATTGTCGGCTGACATGCTGTAGACGACCTTATCGCGCGTTATCTTCATGCATCCACCTCCTTTCTCAACCTGATATGTAACTGTTCCACCGCCTCTTGACGGTGAAAGTTTTAGAGCAGCTTTTGGTACTCATTAAGTTCCCAGTCCGTGACGTGGGCGGAGAACCGTTCCCACTCGGCCAGGCGTAGGGAGATAAAGTTACGGCAGAACTCTTCGCCCAAATACCCTCGGATTACAGTGTCCTGTTCGAGTGCAGCTATCGCCGTAGGCAGGCTGTCCGGAAGAGGGGGCAGGTCATCGGCTGTGTACGGGTTGCGACCTGATACCGGAGGGGGTGGCGTGAGCCTTTTCTCCATCCCGTCCAGCCCGGCGGCGACAGAGCCGGCCAGCGCCAGATACGGGTTGGTGTCTGCTGCCGGGAGCCTGTTCTCCAGGCGTGTCTGCTCACCCCTCGAGAAAGGAACACGGAGCATGGTGCACCGGTGCTCGTGGCCCCATGAGGCGTTCACCGGGGCGAACTGGTGGGGCCGTAAGCGCTTGTAGCTGTTGATGGTGCTGTTGGCCAGGGCGCACAGCGCCCCGGCGTGCGCCAGCTGGCCCGCGATAACCTGCCGGCAGAGGTCCGACAAGCCGTCGGGGCTGCCGGGATCATAGAAGTTGTTGCGTCCTTCTTTGTCGAGCCAGGAGAAGTGAAGATGTCCTCCGCTCCCGCTAACCGATGCGGAGGGTTTGGCCATAAAGGTCGCCGTATAGCCCAGCTGGTGCAGGATCTCCTTGATCGACGCCCGGTAATACACGGCCATATCCGCGGCCGCAAGTCCTGTAAAGGGTGAGTTGGTGATCTCAAACTGGCCTGGCCCGTATTCGGTGTTGGCTACTCCAGGTCCGGCGCCGATGCTTTCGAGGCCTTTGATGATAGCGTCGAAGATGTCGGCACAGTTCACCTGGTTGGTATCGGCGAAGCAGTTAAGTCCTTGCCACACCGGTTCCTGGCATTTGTCGCCGTTTCTATAAACGTAGAACTCAAACTCAAAGGCGCCCTTCAAGGTGTATCCGGTTTCCTGCAGGCGCTTTAAAACACGGCGCAACACTTGCCGCGGGGACGCTTCCCAGGGTTCGCCGTTGGGCCAGGCGAGGTCGGCGATCACTCTTGCTGTTCCGGGAGCCCAGGGTAAGACAACAAAGGTGCTGAGGTCGGGGACCAGCAGCATGCTGGGGAAGCCGCCTTCCCAACCATCTCCTGCTTCCGGCACCAGGAGCGCAGATGAGTCCATCGACAGTAACGCCGAGGGATACTGGGTACCAGTTCCCCTTACTGAAGCGATGAAGGCCCGGGCAGGCACGAAGCGCGAGCGGGTAATGTTGGTGTTATCGGTAACAGTTACCCGTACCGTATGAATCTGGTACTCCTGGATAAGATTCTGCACGTGCTGAATAAGCGGTTCTTGCATATTTTCAACCTCCGCTTGCATATCTACAATCTACAATGAACTAGCAATTTGCGTGCCAACTGATCATAACACTTCAACAGGCGCCGATTAAACCTGTTTGAGCCCTATGCCAGGAAGTGGCAGAGGATTAATTTGCAAATGCGCCTTGTAGAATAGTGCCCTGAGGCATATAATTGTGGCTGGTATTATCTAAAAGACGGACTTTGCAACATTGCACGACGAATTGCATAACTGTGCAGGAGAGATGGGAGAGAATGGATAATCAGGGGTTGGTTTTTGAACGACAGCAGGAGGCGACCGCCGGTGTTTTTGAACCGGTCATTTCCAGCCCGGTCACGAGGGCGATCTTTGAGCTGGCCCTGCGCGTGGCGCCTTACCCCACCACCGTGTTGATTACGGGCGAGACCGGCACCGGCAAGGAAGTGCTGGCTTCCTACATTCACCGGCAGAGCCCCCGGGCCAAACATCCTTTTATCAAGGTTAACTGCGGGGCTATCCCGGAATCCCTGCTCGAATCCGAGCTTTTCGGCTACGAAAGAGGGGCCTTCACCGGGGCCCGCAAGGAGGGGGCGATTGGACTTTTTGAGGCCGCTCACCCTGGCACCTTGCTGCTCGACGAGATCAGCGAACTGCCGATCATGGCCCAGGCTAAACTGCTGCGCGCGCTGCAGGAAAGAGAAATCCGGCGGGTGGGGGGCACCTGGTCCCGCAACGTCGACGTCCGGGTGATTGTTTGTACCAATCAGAACCTTGATGAACTGGTTAACCAGGGACTGTTCCGCAGTGACCTGTACTACCGCCTCAACGTGGTACACTTCCACATTCCGGCCCTGCGTGAGAGGATGGACGAAATTGAGCTCCTCTGCGAGCACTTCTGCAAGCTGGTCAACAAAGCGTACGGTTTGTATAAGCGGTTCAGCCCCGAGGCGATAGAGAAACTCAAGGCCTACCACTGGCCCGGCAATATCCGAGAACTGCGGAACCTGGTGGAACGTATGTTTGTTACCTCACCTCGGGAAGTTATTGGGCCGACCGATCTTCCCCAGAGATACCTATGTCCTCCGGCGGTCCGGCGGGAGACAAGGACGCTAAAAGAAATCGTGGCGGACGCCGAAAGGAAAGCCATCCTTGAAGCGTTGAGCCGATCCCCGGACAGGCAATCGGCGGCGCGGAGTCTGGGGATCGACTACAGCACCCTAAGCAGGAAGATGAACCGGCTGGGTATTAGGTAAAGGGACTGTCCCACGTGGGAGTTATTCCTTCAGTCTTCGACCTTCTGGACGTGGTTCAGACCGTCGTGTTTCAGGTCTATGAAAAGGTTGCCGCTGGTGTCCAGGGT
Organism: Desulfosceptrum tomskiensis; assembly: GCF_049818055.1. Lineage (GTDB taxonomy): Bacteria > Bacillota > Desulfotomaculia > Desulfotomaculales > JASEER01 > JBFLVT01. The sequence goes on along the minus strand of NZ_CP187479.1, from coordinate 1,383,655 downwards.
GGCATAGAAGACGTCGGAGACGTTTTCGATGCCCCTTCGTTTAAGTTCGGTCATCAGCCAGTCTTCGGTCAGGTTGTTCCGGCGGAGGTTCCGCTCCATAACAACTCCGTCTTTGACCAGGACGGTAGCAAGCCCCTGGTACGCCGCCATGGGCATCTTCAGGTCGGCGGGGGTTAGAGGCTGGTACTGCGCCTTCGGCAGGACGGAGAGTTTCCCGTCGGGTTCCAGAATGGCGAATTCTACCTGGGCCGGGTCAAAGATGTTCTTGGACCGCAGCTGTGTCATCAAGTCGTCGAGGTTGTACCTGTTGCGGCGCATATTCCAGTCCAGGATCTTGCCGTTCTGGATGACGATCGTCGGTTCGCCGTCAATGATTTTGCGAGCGGGCAGGCTCTTGAGCACGAGAAGGTCGATGAGCAGGGTCAGCCCGCTCCACGCGATGAGGCTCACGATGCCGATGACGAGCGGAACCCGGCCGGTCAAGGTGTTGGCCGTGACCGAGCCCAGGGTTATGCCGGCGACGAAGTCAAAGAAGGTTAGCTGGCTGATCAGTTTCTTGCCCAGAAGCCTGGTGAGGTACAGGAGCAGGAAAAAAAGCGGGACAGCCTTTAACAATACAACCGCAATGTCGCCAAGCAAGGTTTCTACCTCTTGTTTTACCGGAGTAGAAGAGGAGTTAAGGCTATGATTCCCTTAAACTGGGGGGATTAAACGAAAGAAAACCACCCTCGATGGGGTGGCTAGCCCAGCCTGCCTTCGAAAAACTCGCGGTTGATGAAATCGGCGACCTCGGCGCATATTTTACGGGGCCGGGAACCCTTACCGATCTCGCGCTCGTCAGGCCAGCACTCGTTTTTGAAAGGGCACTCCCAGGGACACTGGGTGATCACCTTGTTCTGTTTGGCGGCGTGGTTGCTTAAGGCGTAGAACATCATCCAGTAGCGGTTGTCGATCTTTTTGATGTTGCTGAACTTGATATCCACTTCGTCTCATGCCTCTCCCCGGGCCTTGATGCAAGGGCCGTTTTTCATCCATTATAACACCCGGGGCATTAATGCAAGGCTTTCCAAAGCCGATTTTGAGCTATGATCTATCAAGTTATTCTCAAGTTATTTCTAACAAGGATATTGCCTTAATTGGATGAATATTGTGAGGGAAAACGGAGTACCCCGAGCCGTTAAGTCCATGACAAAAGGAGGTACGGAAGACGCTTGGATTGGGAAGAGATCAGGAGCGCTGCCAAAGATAAACTAAAAGGCTACTGCCGGGTCTGTCCGGTATGTGACGGACGGGCCTGTGCCGGTGAGGTCCCGGGCATGGGGGGGGCCGGTACGGGAGCGGCCTTTCGGGCCAACCTGGAGGCGCTGGCCCGTTACCGGTTAAACATGCGCACCATCCACGGGGCAAAGAGCCCTGATACATCCACAAACCTTTTCGGCTGTGAGCTCGGTACCCCGATTCTGGCTGCTCCAATCACCGGGACACCCTACAACATGGGCGGGGCCTTAACGGAACGGGAGTTCATCGGCGCGGTGATTTCCGGGAGCCGCCTGGCGGGAACCATCGGCTGTTCGGGGGATGGGGCCGATCCCGCGATGTTCGATGCCGGCCTGGAGGCGATCACCGTTGAGCGCGGGTGGGGCATCCCGTTCATCAAGCCCCGGGCGTACGAGGAAATCGTCAGGCGGGTAAGGATGGCCGAAGAAGCCGGAGCCCGGGCGGTGGGCATAGACGTCGACGGTGCGGGCCTGGTAACCATGGCCTTAAAGGGCCAGCCGGTCGGACCCAAGACAGTAACCGAACTGCAGAAGATCATTTCCGCTACAACGCTGCCGTTCATCCTCAAGGGGATCATGACCCCCGACGAGGCCCTGCTGGCCGTGGAGGCGGGAGCGAAGGCCATCGTCGTTTCCAACCACGGCGGGCGGATCCTGGACCACACCCCCGGCGCGGCTGATGTTCTCCCGGCCATTGTCCAAGCCGTCGGGGGATCTGTTGTCGTCCTTGCCGACGGCGGGATCCGCAACGGTGCAGACGTGCTGAAGCTTCTTGCCCTGGGAGCCAGGGCTGTCCTTGTTGGCAGACCGCTCGTGATCGGAGCCTTCGGCGGCGGGGCCGAGGGCGTCCGCCAGGTGTTGACCCGTTTGACGGCGGAACTCCGGCAGGTCATGATTCTTACCGGCTGCCAGAGCATCAAGTCTGTCGATTCGCGCATTCTGTACCAAGGCTGAAACAGGCCGTGTACAGCAGTCTTCGAAAAAACGAAGATTAATGCATGTTCTATTTAAAACGTGTGCTATAATCACGGTAAGATAGTGCAACTATTCACAACCGGCCGGGCTGGAGAGGGGACCGATCCCTTGCGCATCAGACAAAAGATTTTAGTAGGCTACCTGCTTGTCTATCTCGTTTTCAGTGTAACGGCGATAGCGGCGCTGTACAACCTTCACCGGGTGCAGCTGTCATATATCGACCTCATCGACCACCGGGTGGGATTGGTCAACGATACGCAGGAACTGCTGCTGGCCTTTGAGTTCGAGGCCCTGATGATGCGTTCTTACTTGCTGACCGGCAAGGAAGAGTACAAACAGGAATTCATGGCGCAGCAGGAGAGGGCTGAGGCCGACCTGGTGGCCATCGAATCGCGCCTTTCGTCCAAAGAGGAGCGGGCCAAATTCGCCAAAGTCTCCGGTCTCATCCGTTCCTTCCAGATCCACTACGCGGCGGCCGCCATAGCGATCAGAGACCGGACCGATCTTACCGACGACCAGAAGCTCGACCTGGCCATCGACTGGACCCTGCAGCAGAAAGGCACCGTGCGCGGGGTTATCGCTGCAGGGAACGATTTTATCAACTACCAGCGCGACCTTTTAAACGGGGCTGTTGAAACCAACGAACAATGGGTGCAACACGTTATCGAAACCTCTGTCGTGCTCGGTCTTTTTGCTATGATTTTGGGCGTTGTGGCTGCCGTTTATATCTCAAACACTATTGCCCAACCTGTAAAAATCCTCGAGTACCAGGCCAATAAAATCGCCACGGGCGATTGGCGCTTTGAGGACTTCGGCATTGAGTCCCAGGACGAGGTAGGCAGCCTGGCGCGCTCGTTCCAGAGGATGGTGGGGCAGCTTCGCCAGTTTGCCGAGCGTGTCCTGAATGCCGCCGACAGCACGCGCCGCCTCGCCGCTGATCTGCAGGCCAGCGCCAGGAATGCCGCCGCGGTCGTGGCCTCCACCACGGAGAGAATCACCCAGGTGGCCGGAACCATCGGCCTGCTGGCCCAGCGGGCGCGCGACATCGCCGGGGTTTCCTCCAAGGCCTCCACGCAGGCCGAGAACCTTGAAGGCCAGGCAAACCGCATTCTGGAGCAGATGGAACGGAGCGCCCGCATCGCTTCGCGGGCCAGCGGGGCGGCGAAGGAGACCATCAACCGGCTGCAGGATGTTCACAGGGTCATCGAATATCTCACCTTAACGGCGGACCAGGCGCGCCTCCTGGCGCAGCGGGCGAGCGCCGAGGCCAGAACGCGGGATGGGGGTACCGATTTTGCCAGCCTTGCCGTGGAGATGGAGCGTCGCGCCAGACAGGCCGTCGAGGCTGCAGGCGATATCTCCCAGCATATTCAGAAGGCTGTTGAAGAAGCGCAAAAGGCTGTTTCTTCAGTCGAAGAGGATTGCCGCCTGGTGGCCGAGGGAAGAAAAATTGCCAAAGAATCTCTGGCGGCGATTACCGAAATGGTCAACCAGGTGCATACCTTAACCCAGCACATCGAAGACGCGGTGGTGGCGACGGAGAGGTTTACGGCGCTGATGGGCGATGTGACGCTGGCCTCCGAAGAACAGACCCGCCTGGTGGACGGTATTGCCAAGGCCACTGAAACACTGAACGAGATCTGCCAAGACTTGCAGGCCGCATTGGGGGATCTCAAGGTTTAGAGGACCCGCCGGCGTGTTGTACATTCAGAGTTATACAGCGTGTCAGGGGTCATAGGTGACAATGTGACCCTAGCCTTTTACGTTTTCGGAACCAGCAAAGGCTGATGAACATTGCGAGATACGGGAGGATGGGGGTTGGAAAACAACAGGGTTAACGATAAGCGGGGGATCATCTGGTTTCTTGTTCTGACCTTCGGCTTGACCTGGGCCGTCGAGTTCGGCGTCTTTTACTCGGGCTTGAACCCCGGTCAGGCCGGAGGCATTGCCGTATTAACACTGGTTATGTTTTTTCCGGCCCTGTCGGCTTTTATCGTCCGCAAATTCGTCACCAGGGAAGGCTTTGGCGATGCCGGCCTGCGGGTGGGCATCAAGAAGTACTACCTGGCGGCCTGGTTCGGCATGCCGTTGATGACCCTGGTCTCGCTCGGCCTGGCCTTGGCCCTGGGATTAGCCCAGTGGGATCTGTCGCTGAGCGGGATGGCCAAGTTTTTGGGCAGCGAACAACCTGTTCCCCCATCGCCGATTGATCCCCGGCTGATGATCCTGGCGAATGCGGTCGGGGCCATCCTCATCGCGCCATGGATCAATATTATCCCTTCGTTCGGCGAGGAGTTCGGCTGGCGGGGTTTCCTGCAGGTCAAGCTGGCACACCTGGGGCGATTTAGGGCTTACCTGTATACCGGGTTGATCTGGGGGGTGTGGCACGCTCCGATTATCGCCAAAGGGCACAACTATCCTGATCATCCTTACCTCGGGATCGGCGCGATGATCATCTTCTGCGTACTGCTGGCCTTTATTTTCGGCTGGCTGCGGGACGCTTCGGGGAGCGTCTGGGTAGCGGCCCTGGCGCATGGTTCCCTGAACGCCAGTGCCGGCCTGCCCTATATGGTCACCAGGGACTTTAACACCCTCCTGGGGCCCGCTCTGACGGGGCTCACCGGCTGGATCGTGATGGCGCTGGCCGTCGCCTGGCTGGCCCGGCGGGGAGCCTTTGGCAGAGCCGAGCGTTGAGCATTGAGTACCATGGACCGGGTTAAGCCTGTTAAAACGCCAAAAAGAGGTGCTTGATTGCACCTCTTGGAAACGAGATGGCTTAACCAGATGCTGAATCAGGGAGAGCCGGACAAGAGGACCAGGGCTGCGTAGCCGACCACGTAAAGAAGCCAGGCGCCGAAAACGCCGGCGGCCACGGTGCGCGCGCCGGCCTTTATCGCCAGGCTCCCGCCGAGGGTAAGCAGGGCCAGCGTCCACAGCGTGAACGGATCGATGCGCGACAAGAGCAGGTACAGCAGGCCCGGCTGCTGGGGGTTGGCCGGAGCCGGTAGAAAGAAGGCCAGGCTGGTGTTTACGAAAGCGAACTTTTCCACGGGAACGACCCAGCGCAGGACCGTCCGTACTGCTTCGCCCACCAGGGTCGGAACGTAGGTAAAGACAGCGACAGAATAGAGTATCTCAAAGGGGACGCGTTCTCCTGCAAACAAATTGATGGCCTTCAACAGGAAGGCGTACACCAGCCAGACGGCAAACAGGCCGATCAGGGGAACGAAGACGGCGCCGATGATCGCACCTTGCAGCAGCATAGCCGCCTGGTCCGGGGGAAGGTGTGTATCGGCGATCTGGTGACGGACAAAAGCCTGCAGCCGGGGAATGGTCAGCAGGTTCAGGCCCAGGGTCACCCCGAGGGAGATAAGGGCACCGCCCCAGAACCGCGGATGTTTTATAACATCTTCGAAAACAGCGCGGGGACCCAGGATTGCTCCGATAAAACGCTGCCACGCGGTTAGCCCCGGTTTTTCAGCGGTATCCGGTTTGTCCATAAAACCTGCTCCTTTCAAGGCCCCCATATTGGGGCTGTTGAAAAACTTCGCCTGGCTTTGTCAGGCTTGCCGGCCAGTGCTCACGTACCACCCCAGTACGCTCCGCGCCATGCTTGTTTTTGAACAGCCCTCGGTTTTTCAACAGGCCGTATTTAAGGGACACTCATTTATGGTAATAACTTTCAATTATCATGCCTTGTTTCCTGCCAGGTCATCAATAAAAAAGAAGGAACCCCTGATATTTCGGCAAGGGTTCCTAAGCAAGGTTAGGGCGTGCCTTTTAAGGCAGCGTCAGGCTCCTTTTTTCGGCCAGGGTCTTGATATCGTTGGCCTTGAGAAGGCTGCTCGACAGGGTGTAGAGGGTATCACCGATATACAGGACGCGGCGCACGTCCCGCTCGCTGTTGCACCAGTCATAGCCGGCTTTAAGGTAATCTTCCCTTGTGCGGTGCGTGATCCGCTCTTTGAGGACAAAGCCCTTGTCCAGGGTCAGCTCGTAGACGTAAGCTCCCTGGAAGGTAAAGGCTCCGTGCTCCCACGGGGGCGTAGAGGCGGTCTTGTTCCTGATTTCGGCAACCGCGACGGGGAAGGCCAGGAGGTTTTTCTCCCGGCTGAACAGCAGCGCCTTGTGATTGTCCAGAACCTCGGAGTGGGTACCCCTATCCCCGATGCGCACGGCGAATTTCTCCCGGGGGGTGGTGACGTCCGTGATGTCGAATAGGGCAACCTTTATACCCTGCTCGTAGGCGGGACCCTCCGCCTCGACGTTGCCATAGCGGTCTTTCTCAAATACCTGCACGGTGTCCTTGCCGATGCCGATGACATGGTTTTCGTCGTAGGGGTGCAGGTAGTTGCTGAACCCGGGGATCTTCAACGCCCCGAGGACGGCCGGATGAAGAGGATCAGCCAGGTCTAAAACGAACAGGGGATCGGTGTTTTTAAAGGTTACCATGTAGGCTTTCTTGCCCATAAACCGTACCGCGTAAATCCGTTCACCGGGAGCGGTATCCTCGATTTTACCCACAATTTGCATCGCGCCGTCCAGAACGTAAAGGTTGTTGCTCAAGTTCTCGGACCACTTATTTCCCGTTGTCGCGACCCGAAAGTACCCGTTGTATTCGTCCATAGAGAACTGGTTGAGGATGCTGCCGGGGACTTCCCCCTGCCCGCTGTAGGTGACGCGGCCCTTGTCGAGGGCGAACTTGAAAAGGGTTGTTTTGTTTTCCTCTGCCGGGGGGGTAATACGCGGGGCCGGGGCAGCTTCGGGGACGGCCATCGGACCGCGTGGACCGGGAAGGGGCACGATGGGACCGTAGTGGTAGCGTTCCGGCGCGGCGATATAGAGGTTGTTTCTCGAAGCGTATACTTTATCGCCGGCACCCAGGTAAGTCTTAACGCTCACCTCCTGTTCCTTGCCGTTCAGGTTGAAGCCGGCCACGACCAGGTAGTTCGGCTCAAGGAAGCCGGGGAAATAGCACACGTCGGTGTATTTGACGTTGATGAAACGGTCTTCTGCGAGAGTATCCCGGTAGGCGGGCGTCAGGCCCTCCTCGGCGGGCAGACCGAGGTCTTTGAAAATGTAGTAATCAGGGTACTTGTTGGCCACCAGGTAAACACTCCGGTCTATCTTCCGGGACGACACGTACCGGCCGTCGACTTCCACCTCCCGGACCTGGACGATGTTGTTCATGTTACGGATGTCGAAAATAACAGCCTTCACTGTGTCACGCGGGATACAGGGATAGGGAGGAGGGGATTTATCCGGACGATCCGGCAATTCCTTGCAGGCAGGTGCCCTGCTGGATATCCCGATGACTACAAGGTGCTCGGCATCCAGGTAAATCTCGCGCGGACTGAAAGACTGGTCGGAAAACCGGATCACTTTCTTGACCGAGATCTCATCGGCAGGGTAAGCCCGGATAACCGTAATGCCCTGCTTCCGGATCTGGTAGATGTACTCTCCGTCGGTTTTCACGATGTCTCCCTCGTCGACCCCTTCCACCTGGACGTTGGTCGCTGAAAAATCAGCAGCGCTATTGGTATCGCCATCAGCCTTGAAATTCCCAGCAGGCACGGCGGCAGGCGCTCCCTTAGCCGTCTCGGTGCCCTGCAGCAGCCTGCCCCTGTAAAAGTGTGTCCGGGAGCTTTGCTCCAGGAGCCTGACGAGTTCCTCGCAGGACTGTATCCTGGGGAGCCCGGGGATGTCCTCGTTTGCCTGGGCTGCCGGATCGACCTGCGTGCCGCCGGGCGCTTGTGCCGCGGCGACGGCAAAGAACAAAACAAGAGTAGCCAGAATCCCGATCAACCTGTACACCTGGACTCACACTCCTTCCGGCGCCCTTGCGCCGTCTTCAAGCAGGCTGGTTCCCGCCAACGGCTGTCACCTACAGCCGGTTACTCTGCTCTTGCTGTTTTTTAGAAGCGCTTCTGTTGCATTAATCCTTTTAAAAGCCGGAATGTTACAGTGAAATCTCTTGCCTGCGATAGATTTACAGAGGGATTGGTTGGAACGTAGCCTGAAAGGGACTGTTCGATAAGGGTACAAGGTGTTAAGATAGTTGCAGTTGCTGATTGACCGGAAGGTGAAACGAGATGCTTTTGCGCAAAGCCAGGATTACCGACGTAGAGGCTATCCACGCCTTAATTACGCACTACGCCAACAAGGGCCTGATGCTGGCCCGGTCGCGTTCGATGCTCTACGAGGGTATCCGGGAATTCACCGTTGCCGAGAAGGACGGACGCGTTGTCGGCGCAGGCGGCCTGCACATCATCTGGGAGGACCTCGCGGAAATCCGCGCCCTGGCCGTTGAAGAATCAATGATCGGGCAAGGCATCGGGAGCCTCATCGTTCAGGCTTTGCTGGCCGAGGCCCGGGAACTGCACATTCCCAGGATCTTTACGCTGACTTTCCAGGCCGGATTTTTTCAGAAGCTGGGTTTTAGGCTGGTGCCCAAGGAAGAGATGCCGCAGAAGGTCTGGAAGGAGTGCATCAACTGTCCGCACTTCCCCAACTGCAATGAGGAAGCCCTGGTCATTGACCTTGTCTAATTACTTTAACCAGCTAACTGGTTTCCACTAATGATTTGCGAAGGCTCACAAAAGTCAATTATCGCTTGGGATGCGCGTCGCACACTTAGGAGGTTGGAGGATGGGGGAAGCGGTATTTGTGCAGAAGAACGGCCTGATGGCTGTGGTCGCCGTAGGCAGATGCGGGCTGATGACCGTTGACGAGTTCAAAGGCGTGGCCGCTAACCTGGAGAAGTGGGAGGCTGCGGCCGTCAAGTTGTCGTCCAGGCAAACCCTTGTCATCCTGGTGCCCGAGGGCAAAGCTGCTCTGGTAAAAGAAGACCTTATCAACCTGGGGCTGAAGGTGAATACTTTCGGCGAGGCCATTCGCAACGTAAAAGCTTGTTGCGGCGACGCCGGGCTGTGCAAGTGGACACACGCCGAGGCGCTGAAGCTGGGGATGGCCATTGAGGAGAAGTTCTGGGGCCGCGCCACCCCCGACGACTTTAAGATCGCCCTGTCTGGCTGCGGGCGCGGGTGCACGGACCCGCTTTGCGCCGACTTCGGCGCGATGGGCACGAGACCGGGGGCCTTTGACGTCTTTATCGGGGGAAGGGGAAGCACCCAGAGGCCCATCCACGGGCAGCGTATCGCCGAGGCTGTCAGCGCGGAGGGGGTTATCGAGGTGCTGGAGTGGGTCCTGGCGCGTTACGCTGCACTGGCCAAGTCCAAGGAACGCCTTTGGACCACCATTAAAAGAGTAGGCATCGAGGAGTTTACGCCCCCGCCTGAAATGCTGGAAAGGTACCAGGTAAAACAAGGTAAACACTAAGAAAGTGGCAGGGACCTAATAAGTTCCTGCCGCTTTTACTAAGCGCCGACAAAGTAAATTGGAAAAGGCATTCCCGAACGGGAATGCCTTCCAGCCTTACGACTTACAACTACCGAATCGCGGCCGAACAGGCCGCTATTCGGTAAACTGGATTTCGCCGCCGGCACCGAGGACAGCCTTGTATTTCTTGCCCGGAACGATACGCCCTTGCAGGATTTCCTTGGCGATCGGGTTCTCCAGGCGGCGCTGGATGACCCGCTTCAACGGCCTGGCGCCGAAAACCGGATCGTAGCCCTCGCGGCCCAGCATTTCCAGTACCGCTTGGTCGATCTCCAGGGTGATGTTCTGCTTCGCCAGGCGCTGCGCCAGCCTGCCGGCCTGGATTTTGACGATCGAGGCCAGGTGCGCGGGCGCCAGTGGCTCGAACACCAGGATTTCGTCGATCCTGTTTAGGAACTCCGGCCGGAAGTAGTGCTTCAGAGTCTCGAAAACCTTGGCGTTGATTTCCTCCTGCGGCCGGCCGGCCATTTCCCGGAAGTACTGGCTGCCGAGGTTGGACGTCATGATCACCACGGTGTTGGTGAAGTCCACGGTCCGGCCGTGGCCGTCGGTGAGGCGCCCGTCGTCCAGCAACTGCAGCAGGATGTTGAACACGTCGGGATGGGCCTTTTCCACTTCGTCAAAGAGCAGCACGGCGTAAGGACGGCGGCGGACCGTTTCCGTAAGCTGGCCGCCCTCCTCGTAGCCCACATAGCCCGGCGGGGCGCCGATCAGGCGGGCCACGGCGTGCTTCTCCATGTACTCGCTCATGTCGAAGCGCTGCATCGCCCGCTCGTCGTTGAAGAGGAACTCGGCCAGGGCCTTGGCCAGCTCGGTCTTGCCGACGCCGGTGGGCCCCAGGAAGAGGAACGAGCCCATCGGGCGGTTGGGGTCGCCGATGCCGGCCCGCGAGCGCCTGATGGCGTTGGCCACGGCCGTAACGGCGTGGTCTTGGCCGACGACCCGGCGGTGCAGGTTTTCCTCGAGTTTGATAAGTTTCTCGGTCTCGCCCTCCAGCATCCGGGCTACGGGAATGCCGGTCCACTTGGCCACCACTTCGGCGATGTCCTGCTCGTCGACTTCTTCCTTAAGCAGGCGGTGTCCGTAAAAATTGGCCAGCCGTTCCTTAATCGCGACCAGTTCTTTCTGCAGGCCGGGGATAATCCCGTAGCGGATCTCGGCCACGCGGTTGTAGTCGGCGTTGCGCTCGGCGGCCTGTTCGTCCAGCTTGGCCTGCTCAATGCGCTCCTTGATGCCCCGGCCCTGGTTGATAAGGTTCTTCTCCTGCTCCCACTGGGCCTGGAGCTTGGCGAGGCGCTCCTCCAGCGCCGCCTTTTCCTCGTCGAGTTTGGCCAGCCTCTTCTTGGTTCCTTCGTCGTCGTCCCGGGTCAGGGCCTGGCGCTCGACCGCCAACTGCCTGATCCGCCGGTCGACCTCGTCGATTTCGGCCGGGCGGGAATCCAGCTCGGTGCGCAGCTTGGAGGCCGCCTCGTCGATCAGGTCGATGGCCTTGTCGGGCAGGAAGCGGTCCGAGATGTAACGGCTGGAAAGGGTGGCCGCGGCCACAAGCGCCGTGTCCTTGATGCGCACCCCGTGGTGGATTTCGTAACGCTCCTTCAGACCGCGCAGGATGGCGATGGTGTCCTCGACAGTGGGTTCCTTGACGTAGACCGGCTGGAACCTCCTTTCGAGGGCCGCGTCCTTTTCGATGTACTTGCGGTACTCGTCCAGCGTGGTGGCGCCGACGCAGCGCAGTTCGCCCCGGGCCAGAGCGGGTTTGAGCATGTTGGCGGCGTCCACGGCGCCCTCGGCTTTGCCGGCGCCGACCAGGGTGTGCAGCTCGTCGATAAACAGGATGATCTGCCCCTGGCTTTCGGTGATTTCCTTCAGGACGGCCTTCAAGCGGTCTTCGAATTCGCCGCGGTATTTCGCCCCGGCGATGAGCAAGCCCATATCGAGTGCCAGCAGCCGCTTGTCTTTGAGGGTGTCTGGCACGTCGCCGCCGGCGATCCGCTGGGCCAGGCCTTCGACGATGGCCGTTTTGCCGACGCCGGGCTCGCCGATCAGGACCGGGTTGTTCTTGGTCCGCCGCGACAGGACCTGCACCACGCGCCGGATTTCCTCGTCCCTGCCGATGACCGGGTCGAGCTTGTTCCGCCGGGCCGCCTCAGTCAAGTCCTGGGTGAAACGGGCCAGCGCCTGGTACTTGTCCTCGGGGTTTTGGTCCGTAACCCGGTGGCTGCCGCGGATTTCCTTAAGGGCCTGGTAAACCCTGTCCGCTGTAATACCGAAGTTCTTCAGCAGTTGCGCGGTTTCGCCGGCTTCTTTGGCGGTCAGGGCGATGAAAAGGTGTTCGGTGCTCAGGTACTCGTCCTTGAACTTCGCCGCCTCTTTCCAGGCCCGGTCGACAACGCCCTGCAGTTCCGGGGCGGCGTAAAGCTGGCCGCCGGAAACCCTGGGCCGGCGCTGCAGCGCTTCTTTTACGCGCTGCAGGATGGCGGCCGGTTTTACCTCGAGGCGGTCGAGGATAAGCTTCACCGTTCCCTCTTCCTGTTGCAAAAGGCCGTAAAGGAGATGCATGTCGTCGAGAGCTTGGTGGCCGAACTCGCCGGCGATTCCCTGGGCGTTCTCGAAAGCTTCCTGGGCCTTGATGGTCAACTTGTCTAGGCGCACGTTTCAACCCTCCCTTTGTTAATTGAAAGCCAGGCCCTGGCGCGGGTTAAAGGAAGACACGCGTCCGAGTTCCTGAAGGGCTTTCTTCTCCGCTCCCGTGAGGCGCTCCGGGATTCTGAGGTCCAGATGGACCAGCAGGTTCCCGGGTTTTTCGCCTTTCATACCCGGCAGTCCCAACCCCCTGAGGCGGAGCACCGTGCCGTTCTGGCTGCCCGGGGGGATGGTGAGCTTTACCGTCCCCTTCAGGTACGGAAACTCAATCGTTGTTCCCAGGGCGGCCTCGACAACCGAAACAGGCATGTCGCATTCGATATCCCGGCCGGTAATACGGTAGAAGGGGTGCGGCTTGACCCGCAGGGTGACGTAAAGGTCGGCGGGCTGGCTCCCTCCCGTGTCCATGACGCCCGGCACGCGTAAACGCAAACCGTCTGACGCGCCCGCCGGGACCTTCAGGGTGATCTGCCTGCCATTGACGCGCAGCTTCTTTTCGGTTCCGGTGTAAGCCTCCTGCAAGGTAATCTCCAGGGTCGTTTCGTAATTCGCCTGCCGGGGCTCGGCATCCCAGCCTTTGAAGATGTCCTGGTCGGCGAAAAGGTCGCCGAGGCCCCCGCTGAAGATCGTTTTAAAGAAGTCGCTGAACCCGTCGGTATCCCGGGTACCGAAGGTGAACCTGATGCCCTGGCTGCGGCCTCCCCTGGTCCAGGGTCCCGCGAAGCGAAAACCTTCGTGGCCCTGGCCGAAGTCCTGCCCTGTCCAGCCGTACGGAATTGAATCGTAAGTGGCCCGTTTTTCCGGATCACTGAGCACCTCGTAAGCTTCGTTGATTTCCTTGAACTTCTCGGCCGAGCCCGGCTCCTTGTTCTGGTCAGGGTGGTACTTGCGGGCTAGTTTCCGGTACGCTTCCTTAATCTGTTTGGCGTCTGCATTCTTGTCAACACCTAAAATGGCGTAGTAGTCTTTATACTGCAAAAGATCACACCCCCCACCACGCTATTCATCCTGGCTTGTTTCACGCTCAAAGACGACGTTGGTTACCACCTGTCCGAACATCTCCTCCAGCTCGAGGATAATCTTTACTCCTGCCAGGTTGACCCCGCGTTCCTGGGTCAGGTAGCGGATACGGGCAATAAGGTCCAGGTCAGCCTGGGAGTATAGGCGATTGTTGCCTGCCGTGCGCGCCGGGCATACAAGTTTACATTCTTCGTAGATGCGCAGCGTCCGGGGATGGATTTTCATCAGCTCGGCGACAACGCCTATAGGATAGACAGCGGTTCGATCGGGCACCTTAACCATTGTTACCAGCATCCACCTTTAAATATCCTCTTAATATTTATATATAACCTAACAGTATCATTGTCAAATAATTTATCAATATTACTAGTTAATATATGAAGGGAGGTTCGCGGCGTTCGCCACTGTAAAAGCGGGAAGACTAATTCTGCAAGTTGTTGGGCAGAAACGGCCGGAAACAAAAAAAGGAGGAATCGGCAAGTCGATTCCACGAAATACGGGGAGTGGTCGGCGGTCAATTGTCAGCTGTCAATTAAAGATCATTGATCAGGGAAGCCGAATTTCGGGCCATCGCCTGTTACAGTGTTACGGCAATTTTCTTGGCTTTTCCATCCCAGTCGACCTTGGCCCCGAAGGCTTCGGCGATGAAACGCAGGGGGACCATGGTGCGGCCGTCCTTGACGACCGGAATGGTATCCATTTCGTGATAGCCGTTGTTGAGCCTGTAACCCTTGGTCCCAAGCCACAATTGTATCGTATCGTTCCCTCTGGTTACTGTCACGCAGCCCTTGGCGGCGTCCCACTGGACCTGCGCGCCCAGGGCCTCGGCAATGAAGCGCAAGGGAACCATCGTGCGGTTGTTGCGGTCTACGTAGCAGGCCGCATCCGAATTAACGGATTTTCCGTTGACAGTGATGGTTATGGCGTGAGGCTGGAACTTACGGGCGATCAGCTCCCAGGTGCCGGGATCCTCCATCCCCAGGCGCCATAGGGCGATACCCCGCAGGTTGTAGCGGTTGACCAGGTCCAGTTTTCCCGCGAGGCTGCCGGCGTTTTCAAAGTAGACGGTATGGCTGGAACCGCTCCTGTCCGCATACTCAAAATAGGGAGCATGGTTCCTTTCATCCCATTGTACGCTTCTGTTGTACCGACGGGCTGTTGCCATAGCCAGCTCGTGAGAAAGGTAGGTCGCCCCGCCGCGGTCAAGGTTCCAGTCGAAGCTGTAGCCGGGTATGCCCAGCAGCACCTTTTCCGCCGGCAGTTTGGAAAGGGTGTATTTTACAACCTTTTCAACAAATCCCTGCGAAGCTATAGGGCCGGCACCGGTCACGGTGGTGTGTTCGTCATAGGCCATTACAGCCACCATATCCGCATACTTTCCGACTTTGGCGTAATCAAAGTTGTCTCCCCAGCCGCCTGACCGGCTGTCGGATACTTTGGGCGGCACGCAGACAATAATCGCGTATCCGGCAGGTTTAAGCTGGGCCGAGAGCTCGGCTAAGAACTGGTTGTACAGGTCCCGGTCAGCGGAATAAATATTCTCGATGTCGATGCATACGCCGTCAAACCCCTTGCTTTTCAGCAGGTTGAAAATATTCATCACCAGCGCCCAGCGTTTTTGGGGATCGGACAGCGCCGTGCGGACCACGTCCTTGCCGGTGGTTGAACTGTTGTAGAGCAGGTTGTGGACCAGCGCATAGTTCTTAATATTATTGTCCTTGCAGAAACGGATAACCCGGTCGATTTCTTCGCGGGTGGCGTTACCCTGGATTTCAAGCTTTGTGGGGTTATTACTATCCAGGCGGTACCAAAAGGGGGCGATGGAGGTTATTTTGTCCTTCTGTGCGGCCAAGGTGCCGAAGGAAGAAGGAATGCGCGGCTCGTCACAGACGTAAAATCCCAAAACCTCTTTGCGGGTGGTTTTGGCGGACGTCAATAACCGGTTAATCAGTTGATTGGTTCGCAAGTCGGCAACGCCGTTGGCGGCCAGATTATAGTCCTTTTGCAACTGCGCAACCGCTGCGGTCGTTTTCGGCCCGTAATAGCCGTTGGGGGTTGCATTCAAATAACCGAGTTGCCGCAGTTGCTGCTGTAATGCAAACACGTCGGACCCGCTGTCGCCGGGTTTCAATAAAGCGGCCCCGCATGCCGCCGAAGCAGCAATCGTAAAAACACAAAAAAATAAGGCCACAGCCACAAAATTCAACCATTTTTTATTGCGGGACATTGTAACCTCCAGGGCCGGAAGTATGCACCAGGGCCTGCAACTAAGTCTATTAATGATAAAAGTTTACATTAAAAAAAAATAATCCCTTCATGAAAATAATGGGATTTATAGCGGGTTGTGTCATTGCGCAATCAAACAGAGGGAAGGGCAAACGGGGGTAAAGTATTAGAATCCGAGGTTTTCGCCGATAAGGATAATGGTGTAATCGGGTATCCCGTCGGGCCGGGCCTCGATAATTGATGTTACCCGGCACATTCGTGCGGAACCCGCGCAGTCGGTGCAGTAACCCGTCTTGCCGCAGGGCGACGGGTAGTTAAGGCGCACGGCGTTCAAGGGCGCGGCCTGGTTCTTGATCCGGTCCAGGGCGGCGTGCAGATCCTTGACCACCTTGTTGACGCCGGCGACGAGGATAACCTTCCGGGGTCCAAAGATCATCGGCGCCACCCGGTTGCCGATACCGTCGATGTTTACCAGATGGCCGTCAAGGGTGATGGCGTTGCAGCCGGCCAGGAAAACGTCTGCGGTCAACTGCGCGCGGCGCACCTCCGCTCGCTGTTCGTCGTTCAGGCCGGGGACCCAATGATCGAAGACGGTTTGCCCGCGCTTGCGCAGGGCGTCGGCGATGCCGAGGCTGCGGATAGTTACGGAGCCGCCGATGCCGACGTTGTTTCCCGGCGGAATCTGGGTCAGCACTTCCCGTACGGCGTCATCTTTGCCGGGGAAATAGAGAGCCTTAAAACCGTTGCGCTGTAAAGCGCTTAGAACTTTCTTGGCCCGCTGCTCCGCGTAAGTGGCATAGATGTTCATTTGACCGAATCAACCTTTCATAGTCAATATCCCTAACACTTGCTGTAGCCGCAGTTCTGGCAGACGAAGCAGCCTTCGGCGCGGCGCATCTTGGTCTTGCACCCGGGGCAGATGTCCCTGGCTTCTTCTACCTCTTCGTCATCCCCGTTGAGCTGCTTGGTAAGCTTGCCCTGCTGGCTTTTAATGGCCAACTGGTCCCTGATCTCCACCAGTTTCCTGGCGATGGCCGAGGCGCAGGACTTGCCGGGCGAGACCGGCTTGCCGCGCCCGCGGGCGAACTGGTACGAGGGACAGGCGTGGGTGCTCATGAGCTGCCCGACGATCTCGTCGATACTGATGCCGCCGCGGATGGCCAGGGAGATCAGGCGGGAGGTTGCTTCGGTATAGATCAGGCAGCCCCCGTCGGAGCCGGTGGTAATAAAGGTTTCGATGATCTCCCCGGTTTCGGGGATGTAGTTGACCGTCAGGTAGATCTTCCCGCACCCGGAGTCAAGGCGGTGGGTCACACCTTGGGCGTTGGCCGGGCGCGGCCTGATTTCACCGCGCTCCAGTTCTCCCGGCGGCTTCTGGCGTTCCTTTCCTTTGCCGACGGTGACGACGCCTTCCTTGCAGCCGTCGCGGAAGACGGTGATGCCTTTGAGGTTGCCGGCGTAAGCCATCTCGTAAGCCTGTTCGATGTCGTAGATGGTCGCCGAGTTGGGCAGGTTGATGGTCTTGGAGATGGCGTTGTCGACGTACTTCTGCAGTTCGATCTGCATCAGGATGTGGTCCTCGGGGGCGATGTCCTGGGCGCCCTTGAAGACGGCGGCAATTTCTTCGGGGATGCCTTCAACACCTACACAGGAGCCTCTTCTGGCGACCTCGGACATAACCTCGCGGGGTACGCCGTGCCGTTCGCAGGCTTTGCGGAAGAGGGGAGAAAAGACCTCGAAAATTCCGGCCACGTCAGTCGCCTTGGAATAGGCCACGGCGAAGATGGGCTCGATACCGTATCCTTCACACCCGGCCATCGTCGTTACCGAGCCCGTGGGGGCGATGGTGATGCATGCCGCGTTGCGCCGCTTACTGTGGGGGAAGAAGATGCTTTGTTCCCAATCCGGGAACGGGCCTTTTTCGGCGCCAAGCTCTTCGGAGTACCGGTGGGCGGTCTCCTGGATGAAACGCATGACCTCCCCGGCGGCCTTCCGTCCCTCCTCGCTGTCGTAGGGAAGTCCCAGCATAATCAGCAAATCGTGCAGCCCGGTGATCCCCAGGCCGATCTTGCGGGTCGCCCGCGTCGCCTCGGCGATGAAATCGAGCGGGTACTCGGCCACATCGATGATGTCGTCAAGGAAACGCACGCCGATGATGGTCGCCTCCCGCAGCTTGTCCCAGTCAATAACGTAGCCGTTATTGGTTTGGCGCAGCATCTTATCAAGGCTGATGCTGCCCAGCAGGCAGGATTCGCCCGGATACAGGGGCTGCTCCCCACAGTTATGGACATAAATGCCGTTGGCATCAAAAGCGTTAACGCCGGGAATCTGTACATCATAGACAGGTTCTGATCCGTCATCCTCAACGGAGAGGACAGTAGCAACAAACCGCTCCCGATTCAGCATCCGTTTATATGAACCAAGAAGAGATGCTAATTTTGTTGCCTTTAAACTGTCGGCAAACCCGATCCGGTCAGCGAACAACTGAAGGTTGTCCTTACTAATCACTAGCTCGTGTTGGGTCTTAACCACGTACTGTCTTGGATTGCGGTTACTGTCCGGCAACAGCTTGAAGCCTTCGGAGCGACGCTCAGAATAAATGTCACTAGCGATACCGAGGCGCAGTAACATCCTTTGAACAGCTCGCAGCAGTTCAAGATTGCTTTGGGCCAGCCGTACGCTTACTCCTTTTTCTTGGGTAACCACAACCGTACCATCAGCATCGAACAGACCCCGCAAAAAGCCTCGGTAGCAGTCGGACGAGGTGCGTTCGATTGCTGGAGTGATTATCTTGTTCCCTGGAGTCATACCCAAGCTGAGGGCAATATCCCTAAGACTGGCCAATTTAAGCCGGAATTCGTTATGGCCTTTGACGGTATGCCATCCCTTGAAATCAGCACGGTGTGGTATTTGTCTTGCAAACCCAACCGCTTGCTCCATTACTGTCTTGATACCGTATTCTTCAGTACTGATACTGCCATTAGTATAAGCTGTAAGGACGGCTGTCTCAGCCTTCAACGTTCCGTCACCGACCAACAGGCCTAACAGGTATCCTTCGCCCTCAGTCAGCGGCCCGGGCCAACCGTTCAGTAGCCTATGGTTATGGAGGCATATCTGGTCACCAGGCTTTAGTTCGGATGCGGCAACCCATTCGGTATGAATACGATAGCGGGTTTTCTCTGCAGCGCGAAGGACCTTATGATCAGCGGTAAGCCGCAAGGTATACCCTTCACGGGTTGATAATCTGACAACAGGTTTAGTACCCGTCTCAAAGAAGCCCTCGGTACCAGACAATCGAACGATTCCGTTGACCACTGCTTCAAATTGACGCCCGATAAGTTCCACTACCTGGCGTGGTCCTTCACTGGTAATGACCCAAGTATCACCGGTTACACACGGGTTGGTTGCGTTGATGACCTTGGAAGGTACCGGGTTGTCGCGCTGCAGGCGGTCGAGAAAGATCAGGCCCGGGTCGCCGCAGGCGTGGGCCGCCTCGGTGATCATGTTCCAGAGCTCGCGGGCGCGCACGACCTGGTAAACCCTGCCGTTAAAAACGAGCGGCCAATCGGCGTTCTTGGCCTTGGCTTCCATGAAGGCGTCGGTGATCCCGACGGAAAGGTTGAAGTGCGTGATGGTCCCGTCGCGCTTGCAGTTGATGAAGTCGATGATTTCAGGGTGGTCAATGTTCAGGATGCCCATCGACGCTCCGCGGCGGACGCCCCCCTGCATGACCATGCCCGAAGAGGCGTCGTACAGGCGGATCAGCTCGACCACGCCGCTGGCCTGCCCTTTGGTGGACATCACGATCGTTCCCTTCGGGCGGATGGGGCTGAAGTTATATCCCACGCCGCCGCCGGACTTGAAGACCAGGGCGGTGTTCTTCAGCGTGTCATACATGGATTCGAGAGAGTCTTCAAGGGCCAGCACAAAACAGGCGGAAGGCTGCCAGGGGCGGTCGGACTTGCCGACGTTGGCCCAAATGGGCGTAGAGGGGACAAAGGTCAGGTTGCCGATGGCTTCCTGGAACTTGGATCCCCAGAACTTCTTTTTCTTTCCCTTTTCGGCGCCGGCGGCCGCGGAAGCTATGCGGTCCACCGCCTGTGCAAAATCCTCGATAACGTTGCCGTGCTCGTCTTTTTGGGCGTAACGGGCATCAAAAACCTTCTGCCCGGCGTCGGACAGCTTGGCATACCTCAACGGCGACCACTCCTCAAACGATATCCTTCATTCCATTATAGGGCGTATTCGGATGAACGTACAGCCAGGATTTGGGAAGCAACAGTTGGAAGTCAAGCTGGAAATAGGACGCCAAGCGTTGGGTGGTGAATTTGGAAGGCGAGATATCTCAATATTATTGGCAGGATTTTTTAGCTTCTGCACGAATCCAACTGTTAAACTAAATACCTTGCTCCGAGTCTCCGGGCCTACGGCAATCTTTGCTACGGCCGGCGGACCGATAGGGTGCACCGGGAAACGGGTGCGCCTCCCAGTGCGGAAAGGAGAACAAGATGTTACGGTCGATAAGGCCGGATCTTGCTTTATTTTCCGCAGGATCCGGCTTTTTTGCGACCCTGCGGGAGAGTTTTTGCCGAAAACATTTGATCATTTCGTAGGAGCTGAATACTGATGCGCTTGAAGAGAATTCTCACCCTTTTACTGGTTTTTGCCCTGGTCCTGACTGTCGTCGCGGGCTGCGGCGGCCAGTCAGACAAGGGTTCCGGTGATCAAGCACAGCAACCGCAGGAGCCCAAGGTAAAGGACATTATCCTGGCCACTACCACCAGCACGGTGGACTCCGGCCTGCTGGACATCCTGGTTCCGGATTTTGAACAGAAGACCGGCTACAACGTTAAGGTCATCGCCGTCGGCACCGGCGCCGCCCTTGAAATGGGCGAGAAGGGCGAGGCCGATGTCTTGCTGGTGCACGCGCCGTCAAGCGAAAAACCGCTGGTCGACGCGGGCATCGTCACCAACTACCAGCTAGTGATGCATAATGACTTCATCGTCGTGGGCCCGAAGGATGATCCGGCGGGGGTCAAGAAGGCCGCTTCCATTGAGGGCGCCTTCAAGGCTGTAGCGGCGAAAAAAGCCATTTTTGTTTCGCGCGGCGACGACTCGGGGACGCACAAGAAAGAGGTGTCGATTTGGAGGACCGCCGGGATTGAACCTTCGGGTAGCTGGTACCAGAAGAGCGGGACGGGTATGGGTGCCACCCTGAACATCGCCTCCGAGAAGCAGGGCTACACCTTGACCGACTGGGCGACTTACTTGGCTCAGAAGGAAAAACTCAACCTGGACATCATGAGGGAAGGCGACGCCGCCCTGCTGAATATTTACCACGTGATGCAGGTGAGCTCCCAAAAATTCGAGAAGGTTAATGCCGAAGGTGCCAAGGCTTTCGTGGAATACATGATCAACCCCGAGACCCAGAAGAAGATCGGGGAGTTTGGGGTCGACAAGTACGGCCAGCCTTTGTTCATTCCCGATGCCGGGAAAACGATGGATGAACTGACCAAGTAGTTAAGAGAGGGGCAGGTTGTGGAGGTATACGCCGAAGGGTTACGCGAGGCTATCCGTCTTCTGGTCAGCCTGGATCCGCAAGTTATGGATATCCTGGCGCGTACGCTGCGCGTTTCGGGCACCGCGACCCTGATCAGCATTGTGATCGGCGTCCCTGCCGGGGCCTTTCTGGCCCTGCGCAGGTTCGCCGGGCGCAATTTAACGCTGAGTCTGGTCTACCTGGGCATGGGCGCTCCGCCTGTGGTGGTCGGCCTCATCACCTGGCTGACCCTGACCCGCTACGGCCCGCTGGGCTTCCTTGGCTGGCTCTATACAACCAAGGCTATGATCGTGGCCCAGGCCGTCATCGCTTCCCCGATTATCGCCGGCTTCACCGTGGCCGCCATCCAGTCCGTCAACCCGAAAATCCGGCTGCAAATCCTGGCCCTAGGGGCGACGCAACTGCAGATGCTCCTGCTGCTGCTCCGTGAGGCGCGCCTGGGTATCCTGGCGGCGATCATCGCGGGTTTTGGGGGCGTGATCTCGGAAGTCGGGGCGTCGATAATGGTCGGGGGCAACATCGAGGGCGAGACGAGGGTCATGACCACGGCCATCGTCCTGGAAGTCTCCAAAGGCCAGACCGAGCTGGCGACGGCCTTGAGCATTATCCTGCTGCTGATGTCCTTCCTGATCACCTTCGTCCTTACCTTGCAACAGCAAAAGGGGCGTTCGGCGCAATGACCAGGGCCATTGAAGCCACACAGTTGGTGCTGGTAAAAGGGAATACCAGGATCCTCGACGTGGATGCTTTTGCTGTAGACCGCAGCGAGGTTGTCGCCCTGGTCGGGCCCAACGGGGCCGGCAAATCCAGCCTGCTGCAGTGCCTGGCTCTTCTGCAAAAGCCTTCGTCCGGCCGGGTGATCGTGGGAGGCGTTGCGGCGGACAGGAGGAACGCCCTGTCATTGCGGCGCAAGATGGCGGTGGTTTTCCAGGAATCGCTGCTTCTCGACGGTACGGTGATCGACAACGTGATGTCCGGCTTGCGTCTCCGGGGCGTCCCCCGTAGCGAGGCCGAGGACAGGGCGTACATGTGGATGAAGCGCCTGGGGATCCACCGGCTGGCTAAGCGTCAGGCCCGCCTGCTTTCCGGCGGCGAGGCGCAGCGCGCCAGCCTTGCCCGCGCCTTTGTCCTGGAGCCGGAGGTTCTTTTTTTGGACGAGCCGTTCACGGCTCTTGATTATCCGACACGGCTGGCGCTGCTCTGGGACATGCGGGAGTTGTTGCGATCTACGGCGGTGACGGCCGTTTTTGTAACCCATGACCCAACGGAGATTCCTTACCTGACGGACAAAGTTTACGCGATGCTGCAAGGCAGGATCATTCGCTCGGGCAGTGTCGAGGAACTGTTCGGTCACGTCCCGATGACGCCCAAAATCCAGATCCCCTGGGAGGTGAGAGGTGGGAAATGAGAGGGTGGCTGTTCTTTAGCCACCCTTGACGTTCAATCGGGTTTTTCTATTCGCTCAGCGCGAACTGGATCTGGATGCTGCCGGAGATCTCCAGTTGACCGGGTTCCACCGGAGTGCCTCCTCCCAGCCCTTCGTCAAGTGCTTTCATCGGTCGGTAGATAACGGGCATGTAGGCGCCCTCGACGTTAACCGCCAGTACCTTGCTGATCTTCATCCCCAGCGCCCTGGCGACCGTTTCGGCCTTGGCGCGGGCGTCGACGACCGCTTTCGTCAGGGCCTCGGACCGGGCGGCCACCTCGTCTTTCTTGCTGAACTGGATGTTGTAGCTTTGATTGGCGCCGGCATTGACGGCAGCATCTATAACCGCACCGAGTTGACTGGTGTCGTCGACCACGACGCGGATATTGTTGATCACGCGGTAGGCGGTAACTTTGGGCGGTTCCGGGGAGCCCTCCTTATAGGGGGGGTGGTAATACTCAGGCCAGATACTGTAATCCACGGTCTGGATGTTCTGCCTGGGGATGCCGATCTTGACCAGGGCCTCGAGGACCTGGTTGGCGATACGGCTGTTTTCCTTTTGCGCCGCCTGCGCCGTAGGCGCCACGGTGTTCACCCCGAGGGTGATGCTGGCGGTGTCGGGGCGAACCATTACCTTGCCCGTTCCGGTAACAGTGATTACAGGCAGTCCCGTAGGGGACGGTTCCTGGCCGGTCGGGGCGGAACCGGCAAACGCGGTCGTACCTGCCAACAGGCTTAAGGCGAGCAAGACGACGATAACAAGACAGTGTTTAACCTTCAAGGGACATACCTCCTAAGTAAGATTTTAAGGCCGGAAAACTTTTCCCTGTTTTGTGAAGGTAAACCCTTACCAAGGCCTGTTTATGACATGGTTTCGACCGCTTCATAGTCGCTGCAGTATTTCGCCGAAATCCCCGTTTCCGGGGTCCAAACGAGGAACGCTCCGTCACAGGTATCGAACTCCAGGGGCTCCTCGGGGATGATCCCTTGCTGCAAATAGGTCGACTCAACGGCGTCTTCAAACTTCTCCTTCTTACGGCACTTGCCGTTTTTAACGCAGGTGGCGCAAAGCATGGCTTCTACCCTCAGGTGTAAGTGAACGTGATCGGGAGTCAGCCTTTTCTTCGACGGGGGGTTTTAACAACCCTTTTGTTTTTTCTTAAACCTGATGCCTGAAGGTTTGCCCCAGGCTCTCCATCCTTTATAATGGCAGCAGTTTCAGCCGGACTGCCCTTCCAACCCCTGATCGCCGGCAGGAATATCGCTTTTCACCGTATAATTAGCGGACAGGAGGTTTTATAATGGCGCAACGGACCTTGCCGCCGGGTCGCGGATTATCCGTGCTGCTGCTGGTTGTGAGCGCCCTGTTAATCGCGGCCGGCGCCGCGAGGGGAGAAATACCGGAACTCTTCCAAAAGGCGGTCCGCATCTGCCTGGAGTGCATCGGCATTGGCTAGCCGGGGACGCCTGTGGCCGATACCCCGGCGGGCCTGGCAGTTGATGTCCGCCCTGCTGGCGAACAGTTACTGGCCGGGGTTCGCATCGGGAACGATTTACCAGGGAGCGGGGAAGAATGTCTGCGTCCCTTTCCTTAACTGCTATTCCTGTCCGGGGGCCGTCGGCTCTTGCCCCGTGGGGTCCTTCCAGTTTTTCCTGGCGGGTCCGGGCCAGACCGTCTCTTTATACGTCCTGGGGACGGTGACGGGGGTTGGGGCACTGGTCGGCCGCCTGGTCTGCGGCTGGCTGTGCCCGTTCGGCCTCCTGCAAGAGGTTATGGCCCGTCCTTGCGCGCGGCGCGTAAAGCTGCCCGGTATCCTCCTGACGTTGAAATACGCCGTGCTGGTTTTGACGGTGTCCTTGCCGGTTCTGGCAATCGGCGCGTACGGGACCGCCTCCCCGTATTTTTGCAAGTACCTGTGCCCGGCCGGCACGCTGGAAGCCGGGGTGCTGCTGGCGCTGGGCAATCCCGCAATCCGCGGGATGTTGGGCTCCCTGTTCCTGTTTAAACTGGCCATCCTTGTTCTCCTGCTGATCCTGATGGTCTTTGTTTACCGGCCTTTTTGCCGGACTGTCTGTCCGTTGGGCGCCTTTTACAGCTTTTTTAACGCGTTCAGCCTCTGGCGGCTGGAATGGGACCACGGGCGGTGTACAGGGTGCCACAGCTGCCGGAGCGCTTGCCCGCTGGGCCTGGCGGTGGACCGGACGCCGAATCACCCGGAATGCATCCGCTGCCTGGATTGTACCAGGGTTTGTCCGTCAGGGGCGCTTCAGTTTACCTCTGGTATAAAACGGGAAGAAAGTGTTGTATTCGGGAGGGATGTAAGATAATAAACAAACGAGCTTACCTGATTTTCGTGCTGTTGCTGGTATTCCTGGGGGCTTGCGCGCGGCCCGAGGCTCCCAAGCCGCCGGGCGAAGCGCTCGACCGACCGCCTGTCGATGGGAAGGCTCCGGCTTTCCGGGCGGTGGACCTCGCGAGCGGGAAAGAAGTTGCCTTCCCGGACGACTTTTTAGGCCGGCCGCTGGCCATCTCCTTTTTTTCGCCGGGGTGAGGGGCTTGTGTTGATGAAGCGCTGCAGTTGCAGCTGAGGATAGCCGCCTACAGGAAACGGGGCTTTGATGTCTATTTAGTAGCCTGGGGTGATTCCGCCAGACTCCAAGACTTTCTTACCAGCAAGGGCATCACCATCCCTGTTCTCCTGGATGTTTCCGGCGATGCGGGGAAGGCCTACCGGGTACAAGCCATCCCGGAGACGGTGTTTGTAGACAGGAACGGCAGGGTTCACCACCGCAAGCTGGGCTGGGACCGGGAGGCGCTCGAGGAATTTGAAAAGCAGGTTGAAATCCTTACGAAGTAGTTGACGCATCGGAGAATATCTAACGGGAGGGTCCGCGTTTTCATTGGCTGACATTATCGCTAAATCGCCTTACAGACTGCTGGCTGAATTAAAAGAAGGCATGATTTGCGCCATCAAGGTCTTTCCCGACCGTAATCTACCCGAAACGACCCTGTTAATTAAGGCTCCCGCCGCAATGGTTCAGACCTGGCGCAAGGCTCCGGAGGAACAACTGCCCCTCAATTTCCGCTGGGAAATCGAGGACTTGCCCAGCCATCCCATTTTACGGCTGATTGTCAACGTTAACAATTCTCGCTATCCCTTTGCCGGGGAGGTGTTCTTTAACGTTTCCGATCCGACAGCCGTTAAGGCGCTGACGCTCCTTAAAGATCAGGACCGGATGGTGGTGGAGTTTTTCAGCAGCCAGGGGAGCACGGGTTTTCGACAGGTTTATCCCTGGCGCGCATTGATTCGACGGGAAACAAGGAAGGTGATGCGCTGGGCCGCCCAGCGGCTGGCGTGCATCCCTGAAGCAGCGCGGAGCTACAGCGAGGCGAAGGAGCAGCTTGACCGCGAAAGGCTGGAAGAGCGAAAAATGATGCATTGAAAATAAAAGAGCACCCTTGTCTTTAAAGGGTGCTCACGACTGGTTAAGACAAAACTCTAATTGGTTTAGCCCCAACGGTAAGAAGCAGTGGCGGCGACGACAAGGGCAAGTGCGACAACCCAAAGCGGCAGAGCAGAAATCCAGCGAATCATTGATAACCCTCCTTGTATTAATTGTTTTTGAGAAACCTTGTGATGTTTTAAATTTTTCGACACAAAATAATAAATTTTTTAGCTTGAGGTCTAAAGTTTTTTAATTATGTGTCGATAATATTTAATTTGACTTTGTTTTTTAGATTCCTGCTGTTGAGGGTAAAATCTTCATAAAAAAATGTTATAATTTAACTTATAAGCTAAGCTAAGCTAAGCTATAAGAACAAAGAAGATACCCCCATCAAGTGATGGGGGTATCTTCTTTAACAGATCGTTATTTAACGCAAACCAAAAACGTAGTCTTTAACCCCAACGGTAGCTGGCGCTGCTGGCAATTATTAGAGCAAAGGTGAGAATCCATAAAGGAATACAAGCAAACCAGAGCATATGATACCCCTCCTTATCTCTTGGCTCCAGCAATACTGCATCTGGATTTGGGTGGGCGAACTTGCTTATATTCACATTATAAATTTATATCGCCAAATACTGAAGAAACTTTAGTCCCAAAGATTGTTTTGTTTAGAAATAAAACCGCCGGTGTCTCGGGACGAATAGCTGCTGGACCAATATAAAGGCACCAATGCCGATGACAACGTCGCCGACACTGAAGACATTGGCTAGAGGAATTTGTGCCGGCAGATAAAAGATGTCGGCGAGGTAGGGCAAGGGTGTGGAGCCGGTTAAGAGGACGGAGTTACGGTAGGGTTCGCCGCCGGCGATGATATTGACGACAGCAGGTTCCGCAACCTGGCGGAGACTTTCGAGTTTTACAGGCATGTATCCTTTGTTGGCGGTAATGACGAGAAGGTTGGAAAGGGTGCCGAGGCCGATAACGGCGATGCTTGCGATTTTACGGTTAAGCAAGGTAAAGACCACAATGATTGCATAGGTGGCGGTGTTCAGGACCGGCGTGAGTCCCAGTTTGGCAAAGTAACCCTCGGCGAACGGGGTGAAGATCAGAATCTGGATGGAGATGGCCAGCAAGACCAGCCAGCCGTGTCTGAAACGCAGGCGCGGCGTGCTTGCCGGAACTTTCCGCAAGAGCAGGGCGAAAATAACGGATAGGAATACAGCCCAGAGAAGAAACACTAGTCCTGCACTTCCTTTCGAGAAAGCACTCTTATAAAAGAATTAACAACCCCGGGGTCAAATTGAGTGCCTTTATGACGCTCAAGCTCCGCCAAAGCTTGTGCGCGTGACAGGGCTCGACGGTAGGGCCGGTCGGTGGTCATGGCATCATAGGCATCCGCCACGGCCAGGACGCGCGACCCAAGGGGTATAGATTGGCCTTTAAGGCCGGTAGGATACCCTTTTCCGTCATAGCGCTCGTGATGATGAAGGGCGAGCCTGGCGGCCTGCTCGTACATCTTGATCCGGCTAAGCAGGAAGAAGCTTGTCTTGGGATGGGCTTTAACAACGGCAAACTCCTCATCGGTGAGGCGGCCACTCTTAAGTAGGATCGAGTCTGGGATAGAAATTTTCCCCAGGTCGTGCACCCGTCCCGCCATGTAGATCTCTTCTATCTCACGGGCTTTTAAGGCCATTTCTTCGGCAATCATTCGTGCATATTCCGCAACACGCTTGGAATGGCTGGCCGTATATTTGTCGCGTTCGTCAATCGTATCAGATAGAAGTTCGATAGTTTCACGAGCCTGGTTAATGACTACCATATGTTGGGTAAGACTGTTGTGGGTCATCATTAGAGGGAGGGCCAAAAGAATGATAGAAAGAGGGTTTTGCTCATAAAGAAGAACGAGCAGGATCGCTACTGGGGTTAAAGCGGCAAAATGGGAAAGTTGGGCTTTAAAGTGATTGGAGAGAATGTCCCGTAAGCGAAGCTTTGCTGACAGGCTAATTACTGTTGATACAAGGAGCCAGTTAAACATGACGTAGATCGAACAACCTACCAGAATGGCCAGAAAGTCCTGCTCCAGGTTCAAACGCGTAAGTGGGTCGGATTGTTTTAATGTATAAAAGACAAACCCTGTGGCCCAAATGCTTATAGAGTATTGCCCTACGTTAAACAGGAGCTTTTGAAACCCCCGGCGACCTAACAAGTCGATTAAGGCGCTACTAACTGCAGCGACTATAAGGGCAAAAGGAACGCCAAAGTAAATAATGGCGGCGATATGCACAGCAAAGGCGACCGTAATTTCTTGCTCAAGCGCTATTCGTATTATCGACTTGAATTCACCAAAGAAAGTTATAATGCTCCAGATTAGCAGCTGAATAGCAAGGGCACGTGTGAGATCTGTAGATATACCTGGCCCAATATTAAAAAGTATACCCCATCCCACCAATACCACGGACCATAAATAAAGGTGGAACAAGTATTGGTTAGGAACAAGTGGTTGTTTGTGTAAGAAGGACGGGGATTGCCTTTTTCTTACAGTTTGCATGGCCGCTCCAGGAATTGGACTCATAGTCAGTGCCCAAGGAACGATCTGGATTTGCTACCAGTATAGCGCCCTACGGGAAAGGAAACAAGAAAAATGTCGAGAAACAAAATTAAGATTCTCTAAAGAAATATCGGTAAGCTGACACCAACTCTTTATGATGTACTAATTTATGGCTTTTGGAATTTTGATCTTTATTGGCGTTTTTGCAAAAGCCCTGGGACAATTGTCCTAATTTCATAATACTTTGGTTTTAGTGAAAATAAAACATAAGTCCCAAGCGAGGCGTTATCACCGGCTGAATCGACTGACATCCCGGCCTATTTGTCGGGACACTGGTCGCAGTTGTCGCAGTGTTTGTCGCAAGGCTCGATGTGGATGAGCATTTCGGTGCGCGGCAGCCGTTTTTCAATAGCTTCTTCAATGCGGTCGCACAGGCTGTGCACATCCTGCAGGGGGCGGTTGGCGGGGGCGACGAGGTGCAAGTCAATGAAGCGGTAGGGGCCGGCCTTCCGGGTCCGCAGATCGTGGAACTCAAGGTATTCCGAGTCGAACTGTAATAAAACGTTCTTGATAACCTTGAGGTCTTCCTCGGGCAGCTTAGCGTCAAGGATGCTGTGCATCGAATTTCTGAGCAGGTCAATACCGGCCTTGATAATCACCACTGCAATGACGATAGCGATGGCGGGGTCGAGAATCGTCAATCCGGTAAACCTAATGGCGAGGAGCCCTGCGAATACGCCCAGTGAGGTGTAAACGTCGGTCCGGAGGTGCCAGGCGTCGCCGGCCAGTGCTGGGGAATCGGTCTCTCTGGCCGTTTTGAACAGCAACTGGGAGACAACGAGATTTACTACCGCTGAAACAGCCATAACGGAGGCCCCAAGGTCCAGAGCGTGGATTTCGTGCGGTCGAAAAAACTTGGGGACTGCCTGAATAATGATCGCCGCGGCCGCAGCCAGGATGAGCAGGGCCTCGGTGATAGCGGCGACATTCTCATATTTCCCGTGACCGAACTGATGCCGTTCGTCGGCCGGCTGTCCTGATTTCCAGACGGCGAAGTAGGCGATCAGCGCGGCAACAAGGTCGAGACCAGAGTGCAGGGCTTCGGAAAGGATGCTCACCGAGTTCGTGGACAGCCCGACGCCGAGTTTTCCGACGGTCAAGAGAGTGTTCGATACCACAGAGAGCCTGGCAATGCGGATCTTCTTATCCAGGGTGACCAACCCCCCTAGAAGGGCCACCAACAGTCTCCGAGATGCCCCGTAAGCATATGCTGCTATCTACTAGTTAATGACGGCAACACGGTAAGTATACCAAAGACAAATAATTAGCGGAAGATGGAGAGGCTTGCTGGAAGCATAAGAAAAGCATTTCGGGCCAAAGACTTGCAGGCTAGTTATAAAATAAGGCATGATGGGAATGTACGGCTAGCCGGAGGGGGAACGCGGATGAATATTTTACGCATAGTGTCCAGCCTGTTGTTTATCGTTGCGGCGGCGCTTATTTACTTCAGCGAATGGCCCCGGGATTTGAGGATGATTCTCGTCGTTTTCTTCGGGGTAATGGCCGTGACCAATATCGCCCTTATTTTTTTAATGAAGAAGCTCTCCGATATGCTGCGTAAGTAGGTTGGTGCGGTGATACCAGCGGTTTGACGGTTTCAATCATTCCGGCCGCGACGCCCGGAATCCACAGGAATAGCAGCAGCAAAAGCACCTTAATCAGGATCAGCGGCCGCTCGTCATTTACCCGTCTGCGGCCGGAAGGCGCCAGGATTTTGTTCAGCGGCTGGTGAAAGAGCACCAAAGCCCAGTAGGCTCCAAAAAGATACAAACCGAGGACGGCTGCGGCCTTCAAGCCCCAGAAGACGCCCACCAGGAAACCGCCCAAAAGCAAAAGAACCCCGTTGCCTCCCTCGCGGGTTAAACATACGGTTTTCCTGTGCACTGACTCCGACCCTCCTTTGCTGTTTCTTTAATTATAGCGCAAGCAGCTGCGGTCAAACAGAGATTTTCCCGTTTCCTGTCGAAGTCATGTCACATCCCATTATTACACTATCTGCACGCGGTTTCCTTTGTCTCAAGACTTATCCTTTGACGGTTTTTGATTTTGCGTGTTAGAATTATTAGTAAGCTTATAAGGATTATGCTATTGGGGTGGCGGAATGAGACTGACAACCCGTGTCAGGTACGGGGCCCGGGCACTGGTTGATATTGCGCAATACAGTGACAGGGGACCTGTTCCTTTGAGAGACATCGCGGGGAGACAGGGACTTTCCCAGGCATACCTGGAACAGTTGATTCTGACCTTGAAGGCTGCGGGTCTGGTGCGCAGTGTCCGTGGTTCGCGCGGCGGTTTTGTGCTGGCTAAAGATGCCACTCAGGTTACCATGGCACAGGTTGTTGAGGTCCTGGGCGGGGAACTGAATATCGCCGATTGTGTATCCTGCCCCGAGTCCTGCAAACGCGCCGGGCAATGTGCCATGCGCCCGGTATGGGAGGGTGTGAACAGAGCGATATACGACGTGCTTGTCGGGACCACGCTGGCAGACCTGGTTTCCCGAGCGCGGAAGCCCGGGTTTGATTAGCGGTTCTTTGGCTTGCGGCCACGACGGAGATTTTGTGAAAACAATGGACAACCCCGTTGCAAAAGGTAGAATTTTTGCAAGTAATGATTATAACGCCGCTTCGGGAAAGGGGGGGCAACCTTGGAAGGGCACCTCATTCTTGCGTCAGCTGTATTGAAAGAAGTAATACGCGATATTCGGAAAGGGCCTGGTGGCATGAACAGGTCTCACTTCCTGTCGGCTTTGGGATTCCTGCGCTCGCCGCTGTTTGCATCGATTTGCGAGGGGCTCGGTATGGATCCCGTCGTCGCGAAGGCCAAGATCCTTAGCCAAGTGTCGACCAAGCCCAGGAGCTTTAGGAGCATCAGGAACATCAGGAACAAAAAGCGTTGGCAGCCCCGTCGCGAGTGGACCGTCGTCCGGAGAAAGGCAGCCAACCAGTAGCAGGTCTTATAAGGCTTGAGCCCGGGGTGCTGGGAACCCGGGCTCTTTTTTTTGCCGATAAATGGATGAATCCTGCCGCGTCCGGTTATTGTCTGAGCATGTCTCGCAGCTGTTTAATCTCGGGTTCGGAGAGGACCTCCTTGACAACCACCCCCCGTTTTTCAACCAGAGATATTTCGTACGGTTGCGTCGGGCCGCCGTCACTGCCTAAAAGTATGCGCACGTTCGGGTGGCGGCCAAAACCCCGCGGGGTGTCGATCACGATGCCGACTTCGCCGGTATTCAAAAGAACGAGTGTGCCGCTTGGATAGGCGGCGATATTTTTTAGAAAGGCGTCGACGATATTAGACTCGAAAAGGTCGCTTCCCGAAGATGCGATGAATTCGTAAGCCTCGTGGATGGGGTGCGCTTTCCGGTAACTGCGGTCGGACGTCAGCGCGTCAAAGGTATCGCACACCGAGGTAACGGCCGCCAGGAGGTGAATCTGGTCTCCCTTCAGACCTTCCGGGTAGCCCTGGCCGTTCCAACGCTCGTGATGCTGGAGCGCGATCAGGGACGCCATGCTGCTGATCCCTTTCGACTGGCGCAATAACTTGTAACCCAGTGTGGTGTGCTCTTTGACATGGTTGAACTCTTCATCCGTAAGGGGCCCGGGCTTGTTCAGGATGGCGGGGTCCACCAGGACTTTACCGATATCGTGAAGGAGCGCGCCCAATCCCAGGTGAAAAAGGACCTTGCGGTCCATCTGCAGGGTTATGCCGGTCATAACGGCCAGCACGCAGACGTTGACCGAATGGAAAAAGGTATAGTCATTGAGCATGCGGATATCGGCGAGGTTTACCACGAGGTCCTTGGATTCAAAAAGCTCGTCGATGATTTCGAGTACCGAGTTCGCCATTTCCTCCCCGATAAGGAGAGTGCGGCCGACCCCCTCCCGCTGTACCGTTGCTTCCTGCATGAGGTTGTGGATACGGTTGACGGCTTTATAACGTGTTTCGTCCCGGATCACGTCAGAGACTTCGATGTCTGCGGACAGCCCGTCGTCTATGTACAGGGCGACGATGCTAAAGTCCCGCAGCCGGCTGATGACGCGGCTGGTTAGCACGGTGCCGGCGTTGATCAGCATCTGGCCGTCGGCACTGTAAACAGCCCGTCCTACTTTCATCCCGGGTTCGAGGAGGGTAACCGGTACCCTGCGCAAGACTAGCCCTCCATTACTAAGGTATTCCCAGCGTTTTTTCGACACGGAAATCCAATATCCCTTTCGGAGAGCGCAGGGATAAGCATAAGAGAAAGGCAAAAAACAAAAGGCTGTCGACTTGGCAACAGCCCAATCACTTACCGGTTGCCTGATCAAGAATTTTGCCGGGGATCTTTACAGCAGCTTTGGACGCCTGTTGTGGAGGATATACTGCGGCTTTTGCGTTAGCGCTCGCCAGCGCCTGCGCTCGACCAGTTTAATGCCGGCAAGTACAAAAACAACCCCGCAGAAGGCGGCAAGCGTTATCCACGAGGCGGGGTTCAGGGTCGCAGCCCACCCTGATAACGTCTTGCCCGCTGCCGCCAGGTAAGGAAGCAGGTGGAAACGGTTCTCCAGGACCGCGCCGCCGAGAAACGTCCCCAGGCCAACCCAGAACAACAGCCAGGCTCTGGTCTGCAGCAATGTCTTATCCTCCCCCTGCTATTACTAACCATATTTTACCATCGCGTTTCGGCGATAGTAAGGGGGGAAAAACCAGGATTTGCCAGATATATAATCGAAGATTGGCCCCGGCGCGGCGGGCGGCTTACTTGCCAAAGCGGCGGAAGACAAGCTGTTCCAGGATAATGGCGAACACGACCCCCAGGATGAGCCCGTTGGAGGCGAAAACACGTATGGGAGCCGGAAGGGGTGTTAGTGTTTCCTGGGGCAGGAACATGACGCCGACCCCCAGCATCAGTGACAGTCCCACAGTGGTAAGATTCGCTTCCGAAAGCCCCGCCTGCTGGTAATCGCGCAGGCCGAAGGCAACCATTCTCGAAAAGGCGGTAACCAGGACGGCATAGCCGACGGGGGCGGGAAGCGCAGCCAGGAATGCTCCGAGCGCGGGGACCGTGCCGAGCAGCAGGAGGGCCGCGGCGGCGATAAGGAAGGGGAGACGCGAGGCAATCCTCGTCACCGAGATAAAGCCGGCGGATATGGAAAGCGGCACCAGTCCCACGCCTGCGAAAAAGCCCGAGAACAGGTGGGAGACCCCCGTCAGCAGTCCTCCCCGGTTGAAGGTCAGATCGGGGGTCTGGGATTGCGCGGCCTTACTGGTGACTTCAATGCTGGCGATAAGGTTGATCAGCAGAATCGCCGCCGTTACAAGGGCCGTTAGAGCGATACCCGTATCGGGTACAGGCGCTCCCCATGCCAGAGGCCGGGGGAGAGAGAACGCAGGCAGGGATGCGGCCGGGACGGGCTTCGCTAAACCGAAAAGCGCAAAAGCTCCCCAACCGGTAATGATGCCGATAAGGATGGAGAAATTGCTGAAAAGACCGCGGGTAAAAACGGCAAGGTAGAATACCCAGGCCGCGAGGACTATGGATATGACGGCGACTCTGAAATCGACGGCCGGGTTCAGGTAGCCGATGCCCAGGATCCCTTCGGCGAACGGTTTGCTTAGCTGGAGGGTCAGCAAGATCATATACGTTCCGGTAACCAACGGGGTGAAGACGCGGCGGATGCGGGAAACCAGGCCGGAGGCGCCGAGGACAAGCAGGAAAGCCCCTGCCGCCAAGAGTCCGAATTCCAGCCCCGCCAACACCTCGGCGTGGCTTTTCCCGATGCCGGGCCCGATCGAAGCCATAACGAGAAAGACGGCCCACCACATGCCGGCCGGCCCTTCGACGATGGGCAGGCGGTGCCCGACGGTCGCCTGCAGCAGCGAGGCGCTTCCAACAAGGACCAGCGTGCGCTGGAGAAGGCCGGTTGCCTCGGTTCCTGACAGGTTGAAGGCATGGGCGACGGTCACGGGGACGACGATGGAACTGGCCGCAATCACGGCAATCCACTGGACGGTTGCGAGCACGGTCACCGCCGCCGGCGGGCGCCGATCGAGGCTGTAAAAGGGAGGCTGCAAGGGCGGTTACCTCGCTTTCCGGTTTATAATCATCTTATAGTCAGTTGATTGGATTCAATAGACAATTTAACACCGCCGGCGTTAAAACACCAGTTCAATTAATAATTTGCGGGGGATGCACCAGTCCGGTCCGGTGCAGGTAGCTGTGGAAGAACCACTCGGCGACGGCCAGGGAAGCGGAAGCGGTAAGAATGGCCGTGCTCTGGATGCCGAACCCCACCAGAACAAGCTGGGTGGCCCAGAGCGTAATACCGATGAGCGCCGCGTCAATTACGGTAGCTATGACGTTGCCGAAGGAAGGAAAAACCCAGAGGTCGCCGATAACGTAGGCGATGCCTGTGACGATAAGGGCGGTCAACAGCGTGTTGAACAGGGAGAGGCCGAACCAGAGATTAAAAATGCCGCCCACGATGATTAAGGTAAAGGCCAGTTTGATTAAAACAGCCCGGGTGTGAATAGCCAATCCCCCCGTATTTTTTTGAGTATCCCACTGCCAGCCCATGCTTATGCTAGTGCCGGGAGGAAAGCGATGCAGGCCTGTTGAAAAATACCTCTTAAACTAATTAAAGACAGGCTGTTTGAGGTGCGATGTCCGAAAGATGAAACAGGGGGGTGCTTTGTGGAAACGGCAAGGCGTATTCGACATCTCGATACGGCGATATTCAGCGAAATGGACGACCTCGGGCGTGAGCTCAAGGCCAAGGGCATGGAAGTAATCAATCTCAGTGTGGGCAGCCCGGACCGCCATCCGGCGCCGCATGTCGTTCAGGCGTTGAAAGACGCCCTGGACGAGCCCGGCATCTTCCGGTACCCCTTAACCGAAGGAATGCCGGAGTTCAAAGCCGCGGTCGCCGACTGGTATTACGAACGTTTCGGGGTGCAACTGGACTGCACGCGCGAAGTCCTTACGCTGATGGGCTCGCAGGACGGCCTGGGCCACATCTACCTGGCCCTTGTCAACCCCGGCGACGTGGTGCTCGTGCCCGATCCGGGCTATCCCATTTACAGCGCCGGGGTACTGTTGGCCGAGGGCCGCATCGAGCGCATGCCGCT
The DNA here is from genome assembly GCF_049818055.1 of Desulfosceptrum tomskiensis. Classification (GTDB taxonomy): domain Bacteria; phylum Bacillota; class Desulfotomaculia; order Desulfotomaculales; family JASEER01; genus JBFLVT01. Next base: position 1,347,971 of record NZ_CP187479.1, on the reverse strand, counting down.
CACCGCGGAGAACAGCTTCTTACCCGACCTAGCTGCTATTCCTTCGGAAGTCGCCCGCAAGGCCAAGATAATGGTTCTAAACTACCCCAACAACCCCGTGGCCGCTGTCGCCGATAAGGATTTTTTCGCCGGGGTGGTGGCTTTTGCCAGGGCCAATGACATCGTCGTCTGTCATGATGTGGCTTATTCAGAGCTGGCTTACGACGGTTATCGCCCGCCCAGTTTTCTAGAGGTCGAAGGGGCGAAGGATGTGGGCATAGAGTTTCACTCTCTTTCCAAGACCTACAACCTCGCCGGCTGCCGCTTGGGCTTCGCCGTAGGCAATGCCGCTGTCCTGGATGCCTTGCGGATTGTAAAATCAAATATCGACTACGGGGTCTTCAAGGCGGTCCAGAAAGCCGGAATCGCCGCCTTGCGCGGTCCCCAGGAGCACGTTAAGGAAACGGCGCTCATCTACCAGCGCCGGCGCGACATCCTCGTCGACGGGCTGGAAAGATACGGGTGGAAGATCCCCAAACCGCGCGCGTCGATGTTCCTGTGGGCGCCTTTGCCGCAGGGGTGGGGCACGTCGCGGGAATTTGCTTTTGCGTTGGCCCGCGCCGCCGGGGTGCTGGTCGTCCCGGGAGTGGCCTTCGGTGCTCGCGGCGAAGGCTACGTGCGTATCGCCATGGTCGGCGGCGAGGCCCAATTGCAGGCGGCGGTGGAAAGGATGGGACGGTTTTTGCATGGAAAGACACTTCATTAAAAGCAGCTTAAAGCAGCGAGGAGGCAGCCGATGTCCGAAGGTGCTTTGAAAACAACTATGGCCCTTCTGGCCAAAGCCAGAAAAAGAATATATGCCGAACTACGGGACGATCTTCCGGTCGAGCGGCAGCGCGAACTGCTCGATCAGGCCCACGATCTTTTGCTGGCCGAAGAAATCTTGAACAGATGCGCCCCGGAGTTGACCGGCGATACTACGTTTGCACCCAAATCCTCCGATGCGGACAAGGGGGAGTGGGACCACGTGGGGGAGTTCACCCGCCTGGTGCGGGGCGGGGTGATCAATGAGGGCAAAGCCGGGAGGGAGATCTTCGTTCCCGAGTCCGTTGTACGCGCCGAGGGGATCGAACACGGCGACATCGTGGGCGCGCGCGACAAGGGCAGCAACGAAAAGGGGACCCCGCAGTACTTTTTCCAGGTCCTGGAGCGCCGCGGACTGGGCCACGCCTCCGGGCGCACCGGCTTCGTTGCCGTGCTGGAGATGCGGGGGGGCGTCTGGGGAGCGTACAACGAAGACGAGGAAATGTTCATCAGCGTCCCCGACAACGACATCCAGGCTTTTGATTTGGAAGAGGGCGACCTCGTGGAGATCGCCTACGAAAAGGGCCATCCGGCCAAGGCCCGCGTGGCCTGGAAGTATGATGCTTCCGAGGCTTTTATCGAGTTGCACGAGCGCCAGCGGGTCAAGAAAAAGCGGGAGCGCGCGAAAGATGAACCCGACGCGCTGTTGCTGGACGGCAAACGCGTTCTCGTCGTCGGCGCCGATGCTTACAAGGAGTCGTTCAAGCGGCTGTTCGAGCGCCTGGGCGCCGAGTTCAGCTGGGAGTCGGGTTTCATGGTGGGCAGGTTTTTAGAGTCCAAGGTCAACCGCGCCGACATCGTGGTCATCGTTACCGAGGCCATGAAACACAAGATGCCCGACGTGGAGGATGTCTGCAAACGCCTGGGCAGACCTTACGTCTACGCGCCGTCGCGCGGGGCGACGGGAGCTGTGCGCGAGGTGCTTAGAAAGCTGGACCTTCTGGATGAAGAATGAAACCAGTCGTCGGCGTTGCCAGTATTTGGGGGATTCGCACACAGCGAATCCCCCTTTAAGTTTTAAGGCCGTTGGCAAAAACCTACTTGACACGCGGCAGTTAGCCATCTTTAATACAGTTAGATTCACCTAAGTTAATTGATCGGTATCACCGTCCGCTTTTCACTACTTTCCTCGTAAACGATGATCACGACCGCTTGAGGGAAAGGCAGGGGAGGTGAATGGATGTCCATTCTGATTGTGGGCGGAGACAGGCTGGGTAACATTGTGCGCAACCTTCATCAAATCGGCTTCCGCGACATCCGGCACATCAGCGGGCGCAAGAAGGCTCACAGTCCGAGGCCCCTTTCACAAGTTTCTTTTCTTGCGGTAAAACAACTCTTGACAACCGGCAGTTAGTGTTATCAAATGAAATTAGGCAAGACTAACTTATTTAGGTAAACCATACTTTACAGGAGGTGCTCCACGGTGAAACTTGATCGCGCCAAGAAAGGTTCCGTCTTACGCATTCTCAGTATCCCGGACCCGCTTCTCCGGGCCCAGGCCATTCGCTTCGGCATCAGCGAAGGTGAGAGTGTAACCTGCGCCGAGGTGATCCCTTCGGGGCCGATCATCATCAGCAAGAACCACCAGGAGATCGCCCTCGGCCGGGAGTTAGCCCGCGAAATCGAGGTTGAAGTGAAAGCCAACTAGGGAGTGAGATAGAGGAAATGGTACACCATCACAACATTCAAAAAGAGCTGAACCTGCCGCCCGGGGCGAGAAAGGTTGTTTTAGCCGGCAATCCCAACGCCGGCAAGTCGGTCTTTTTCAATGCCCTGACCGGGCTTTACGTCGATGTTTCCAACTACCCCGGCACCACCCTGGAGATCTCCCATGGCCGGATGGGCGAGGACGCGATTATCGATACGCCCGGCGTATACGGCATCTCGTCGTTCAGTGACGAGGAACGTATCGCCCGCGACATCATCCTTGCGGCCGACGTCGTCATCAACGTCGTCAACGCCGTCTACCTGGAGCGGGACCTTTTCTTGACCCAGCAAATCATCGACACCGGCGTCCCGGTCGTTGTCGCCCTGAATATGATCGACGAAGCGGAAAATAACGGATTAAGCATCGATGTTCCCCGTTTGGCCGAAGAACTGGGTGTTCCGGTGGTGCCTACGATCGCCGTGCGCCGCCGGGGACTGGCCGAACTCAAGGCCGCCCTGGCCGAGGCGTGCCCGGGCCGTCCCACGCCTGACGTGTTAAGAATGCTCAAGTCGCTTGTAAACCGCGTGGGCAACCAGGGTGACGCCCTCCTGATCGCCGAGGGAGACGTTTTTGTCGCCCAGCGCCACGGCGTGGAGCCGGGGGAACGGCAGGAGGAGATCTACACCCTGCGCCGCCGCAGGGTCAACGAGATCGTCGGCGCTGTCGTAACCGAGGGCACGCGCAGGAACGCCTTTAGCCGTCTCCTGGGGCTGTGGATGATCCGTCCCCTTACCGGCATCCCCATCCTTCTGGCGGCCCTCTGGGTGATGTACAAGGTGATCGGGCAGTTTGTGGCCGGGACGGTCGTGGGCTGGACCGAGGAAGGCATTATGCTTGGCTATTACGAACCCGCGGTGCGGAACCTGGTGGCCAGGTTCGTCGACCTCAAGTCCCTGGCCGGAGAGTTCCTTGTCGGCGAGTTCGGCCTGTTGACCATGACCGTTACCTACGTCCTGGGCCTTTTAATGCCGTTGGTTGCCTCCTTCTACTTTTTCCTTTCGCTTTTTGAGGATTCAGGCTACCTTCCGCGCATCGCCACGCTGGTCGACCGCCTGCTGACCAAAATCGGGCTTAACGGCCGGGCGATCATTCCCCTGATCCTGGGCTTCGGCTGCGTAACCATGGCTACCATCGTCACCAGGCTGCTTGGTTCGGCGCGTGAGCGCAAGATCGCCATCGTCTTGCTGGCCCTGGCCGTCCCCTGCTCGGCGCAGCTGGCCGTCATCGGGGGCATGCTGGCCGGGTTGGGCGGCGTCTACATGCTGTTCTGGGCCGTTACGATAATGGCTGTCTTTATCATGGCCGGCACCCTGCTGCAGGCCATCCTGCCGGGTAAGTCGACCAGCCTGCTGATTGACCTGCCACCCCTACGGCTGCCGAGGATGGGCAACGTCCTAAAAAAGACAACGACGAGGTCGTTTCAGTTCCTGAAAGAGGCTACCCCGCTGTTTGCCCTGGGGGCCGCGTTGATTACGCTTTTCCAGGCTTCGGGCCTCCTGGGCGTCATCCAGCAGGGACTGGCGCCGCTGACCGTGGGCTGGCTGAACCTGCCCGGGGAAGCCGCCAACGCTTTCGTGATGGGCATCGTCCGCCGGGACTTCGGCGCCGCGGGCCTGTACGAGATGGCGCTGACGCCGGTGCAGACGGTGACGGCCCTGATCACCATCACGCTTTTTGTGCCCTGCATCGCATCCATCCTGGTGATCTTCAAGGAACTGAGCAAGAAAGAAGCGGCCCTGATATGGCTAGGCACTTGGGGTATTGCCTTCACCGTGGGCGGGGTTGCTGCCAGGGTTACCGAGTCGGCAGGAGGGGTCAACCCGCTGGCGACAGGCCTCGTGGTCGGCGTCTTGTTCCTGGCCGGCACGGCTGTATTGGCGGTTATAAAGGGTTTGCGGAAGCTGGACCGGCCGGTGTCCGTTCCGCTTGAAAGGTGATGTGATAATGAGACAGCAGCCTTTGACCATATTGGAGCAAAACAAGGTTTTACACTGCAAGTATTGCGGGCTGACCGTGAGCGATCCTTTGACGCTGCGCTGCCCGCGCTGCTGGCACCAATTGGTGAAAACCGAAGCCTGCGATGGTGACTGCCGGCGCTGCCATAAGGAAGTCGGATGCCGGAGGTCGGAAGTCTGACTGTGAATAGAACCGTCAAATTAGGTGGATCACTGGTAAGATTGACCTTAACGGAGGTATGATAGAGGTATGATATTGGATATAAGCCGTAGGAAGTCGGACGCTTATCCAACACCTAACACCAACATCCGAGTCACCGGAGGTGATTCGTTTATGACCGGCTATTCACAAGCGGTAGAGGACTATCTGGAAGTCCTCTACGTAATCAGCATGGCACAGAAGGTGGCCCGCGTAAAGGACGTGGCTCAAGCGATGGGCGTCACGATGCCATCCGTCGTGGCCGCCGTCAAATCAATGACGGAAAAGGGCCTGGTCACTCAGGAAAAATACGGTTACATTGAGTTGACGCCCAAAGGCCGCGCTGCGGCCCAGGATATTTACCACCGCCACCAGGTTTTACTCGCTTTCTTCCAGGACGTCCTCGCCCTGGACCCCGCCACCGCCGAACAGGATGCCTGCCGTGTGGAACACCACCTCTCCCCGCAAGCCCGGGAACGGCTTCTGCAATTCGTCGAGTTCATCCGTGACTGTCCCCAGGGCCGGCCGGAGTTTCTCGAGAGATTTATGGCCTTCGTTAAAACCGGCGGGCGTGAACTGTGCACCGGCTGCTGCCGAAAAGAAGAGTGAACGAGGCGGATGATCAGCCGTCGATACAGGGGAGCCAAAAAGTGAAGACGGTGCCCCGGCTGCTGCTTGAGAAATTAAGGCGCCCGTTATGGGCGTTGATGATGCGCTGGCAGATGGAAAGCCCCAGGCCCGTACCTTCATCTTTGGTGGTAAAGAAAGGGTTAAAGATTCTATTCTCGATTTCGGGGGCAATCCCGGGCCCGTTATCAGTTATCGAGAGATAAACGCCCTTATTAGCCACCCCGGTGTGGATGATGACCTCCCCGCCCGGCCCGGCGGCGGCCAAGGCGTTGTTCAACAGGTTCAGGAAGACCTGCCGGAGTTGGTCCCGGTCGCCCAGCACGTCGGGTACGGACTCAGCCAGCCTGACAGCCAGGTTGACGTCGCGCATGATCGCTTCGTTTTGGGCGAGGCTCATCGTGCTCCTGACCAGTTCGGAAAGGTTGACCGGAATCGCCTGGGACACCTGCGGTTTGGCCAGGGTCAAAAAGTCCGTAATCAGCTTGTTGATGCGGTCGACTTCGCCGATAATGACCTCCATGTACGGCTTGACTCCCTGAAGAGGCGCCTCCCCGTCTTTCTCCAACACCAGCTGGGCAAAACCCCTGATGCCGACGAGAGGGTTCCTGATTTCGTGCGCCACACCGGCGGCCATCTCGCCCACCACGCTCAGCGTGCTGGCCCTGGCCAACTCGTCCTCGTACTGCCGCCTATCGGTAACGTCGTTAATAACCACAATCTTGCCGCCGTCGTCCATTGCGCTTAAGGAAGTCTGACTGAACAGCAGGTAGCGGCCGTTGATGTTCAGTTCGAAGTTGCTGCTTGTGTTCCCGATGAGTTCCGGTGCGGCGATGCCCGCTCTTGCCCAGAGTTCCTGCTCGTCCATTCCCAGGGCCTGTGCCGCCCGCATTCCCAGTATCCGCTCGGCGGCGGGGTTGAAAACATGGACCTTCCCCGCTTTGTCGGTACAAACGACACCCAGGCCGAGCAACTCGAGCAGCCGGTCCGTCCGGGCGCGGTCCGGTCCCGTGTTGTGCCTGGCGTTGCGGGTCAGCCACGGGACGTCCCGTTCAGGAATGTCGCCCGGGAGGCGCGAAGGTTTGTGGTCCGGGGCCTGACCGAGGGCAAGACGCCGGTTGTGCTCCGCAACCTGTTTCGTGACCCATCCCGCGGCGGCGGTCACGCCAAAGAAGAAAAGACAGTTCAGGGCAGCCAGTACCTTGAAGCCATTGCAGGAACCGCCTGTGGCGCAGCTAAGCCCGTAAACGGCGGCGGACATAACGAGACAGTATTTGAGGGCATTGAATATTAGTGTCTTTGACGGCTTAAGATAATCTGCTCCTTGTAGCACTTGTTTACCTCACTTCCGGTAGGGAAAACAATGGGTAGGAGTATCCCTCCATTGCTGCCATTATATGTTTCAAAATTCGACATCATGGAACGATTTCCTCTCTTTTGCAGACGTTTATAGTAAAGGCTGGTAAAAAATTAAAGAGCTCGGTGCACGGACCGGGCTCTAACCGCTGGCGTTGCTCTATTTTTCCACGAGATCCCAGTTGGGGCCTATCGGTTCGGCGGTGGAGGCGTGTCCCAGGATTGTTTCCAGCTTTTCGCCTTCCACCAGGAATTGGACCTTTTTAATGCCGTTGATGCCGTCGAGCGAGTTGGTTACCGAGCCGATCGTCATTATCTCTCCGGTGGATCCGCCCCAGTGCTTGGTCTGGAGTTCCTTGGAGAAGTCCACGTAGGCGACTCCGTCAACGACCGATACCGAAATGAGCCTGGTCTCGGCGGGGATGGTGGGCAGGTGTCCTTTTTCGGCCGGGCCCTTGATGAGCTCCTTGACGATGATTTCTTCAAGGGGTTCGTTGATACGTGTAACTTCGCGTTTCTCCGGCACCAGGTACATCGCCTGGCTGTCCGAGAAGTACAGGGTGACCGTTTCCTTTTGCTCGCTGCCGGTGTCAGGCTTAGCCGGGGTCGTTTGATTTTTGCCGCAACCGGCGGAAACAAGGGCCGCCAGCAGCAGGATGCTCAAAAACAGGATCAACCATCTCTTTTTGTGCGGATTCATTGGCATCCCTCCCTGCAAACCATTCTATCACCTTTAGTAATCTCTTTAGCCCTGTTTTTACAACAAGAACAGGGAAACAAAAATACAATTTGACTCTTAGGCCCAAAAACCTTGCTATCGTGCAAGATGGATTGCCCAGCGGGTTATCCGGAGCGTAACGGGTTCCAATCACCCTGGATTCCGGGAATAGATGATGGCGTTAAACGGGCCGGCGCTGTATAGTGTTACTAAGTAAACTATTTCAGTAGATTTAGTTTACCACCGCAGGGGAGGGGTTGGCTTGACCAGGCGCTGGACGGTTGTATTTGCTGTAGCTTTGTTGGTCTTCGCAGTTGCCGGCTGCATCAAAGAAAGGGGCGGCTTGCTGACGGCCACCGGGACGATCGAAGCCGAGGAGATCCGGGTTCTGGCCGAGGTCGGCGGCACTCTGAAGGAGCTTAAAGTCTCCGAGGGGGACACCGTTAAAGCCGGCCAGGAGGTGGCCCGCCTCGAAAGTGATGTCCTGCAAACCCAGCTCGCCCAGGCGCATGCCGGCTTCGATGCGGCTCAGGCGACGTTGAACGAGGTCACGGCTGGCAGCCGGGCTCAGGAAATCGCCGCCGCGGAGCAGGAAGCGGCTCGCCTGAAGGCTCTGGCGAAAGGTGCAGCAGAGGATCTGGCCCTGCAAGAAGGCACGCTGGCCAGGTACGAGCAGCTTTACGCCAGCGGTGCTGTTACCGAGCACGAACTGAATGTGCAGAAGGCGCTGACTGAGAAGGCCAGAGCCCAGAACGAAGCGGCCCAGGCGGCTTATAAGGCGTCGACGGCCCGCCTCGGCATGCTGCGCGAGGGCGCCCGCAAGGAGGCGCTTGACCGCGCCGCCGCCCAGGTTAAGGGTTCACAGGCGGGTGTTGATCTTGCCAAAAGCTACCTTGAGAAAACGATCTTGAAGGCCCCGGTTGGGGGGATGGTTATCGGCACCAACTTTGAACCCGGAGAGGTTGTGCGGCAGGGCGCCGAAGTGATCACCCTGCTTAACATGCAAAAGCTTTGGCTGGGCACCTACGTGCCGGAAAACCGCTTAGGAGAGGTTCAGGTGGGGCAGAGGGTCGAGGTTACGGTAGACAGCTTCCCGGACAAAGTCTTCGCCGGCAGGGTCACTTTTATCAGTCCCCGGGCCGAGTTTACGCCGAGGAACGTGCAGACCAAGGAGGACCGGGTGCGACTCGTCTTTAAAGTCAAGATCTTTCTGGAAAACGGGCAGGGCCTGCTGAAGCCTGGTATGCCTGCGGACGTCACCTTTATTAAAGAAAAATAGGTTGCCCCGGGGAGGGGGGTTCGGCAATTGAATGCTGCTATTGAGACACGCAACCTGAGCAAGAGTTTCGGTTCGCTGGAGGCTGTCAAAGACCTGACAATAACGATTCCTGCGGGAAAAATATTCGGGCTTCTCGGTCCCAACGGTTCGGGGAAGTCGACCACCATCCGCATGCTATGCGGCATTATGCGGCCGTCGGCAGGGAGCGGCACGGTGCTGGGCTACGACATCGCCCGGGAGCCGGAGATGATCAAGCAGAACATCGGCTATATGAGCCAGAGGTTCAGCCTTTACGAGGACCTGACGGTAGAAGAGAATATGCAGTTCTTTGGCCGGATCTACGGCTTGAGCCGGGATCAGGTGCGGGAAAGGCTTTTGGTTTTGAAAAAGGAAATGCAGCTGGACGTTCGCGAGCGGCAGCTTGTAGGGACGCTCTCCGGAGGCTGGAAGCAGCGGGTTGCCCTGGCCAACGCCTTCGTACACCAGCCCAGGCTGCTGATCCTTGACGAGCCGACGGCAGGGGTGGACCCTGTTTCTCGCCGCCTCTTCTGGGACATCCTCGACCGGCTGTCCTCCCAGGGGATCAGCATTTTGGTTACCACTCATTATATGGACGAGGCCGAACGCTGCCATCTGGTCGCCCTAATGTTCCGCGGCCGCCTGCACGCTTTCGGCACCCCGGCTGAATTGATGGAGTCGGCTGAACGAAGCACGCTTGAAGATGTCTTCATTGACATGGTCCGAAAGGGGGAAGACCTGCGTGCGGGCGCATAGACTGGCTGCTATTGTTCGAAAGGAATTCATTCAAATCCGGCGCGACCCGCCCAGCTTGGTGATCTCCCTCGTTATGCCCGTGCTGATGTTGCTGCTCTTTGGCTATGCGGTGACGACCGATGTTAACAACATCTCCCTTGCCGTCCTGGACCAGGATCATCAGCAGCCGGGACGTGAACTGGTCAGCAGGCTGGAGCAGACCGGCTACTTCCAGCCCGTTTGTTATGTTGAAGACTTTGCCGAACTGGAAGGCATGCTTGACGGGGGAAAGGCCAAGGCGGCCCTGATCATCCCGGGGGGATACGCGAAGGGTATTCGCCGGGGTGAGCAGTCCCAGGTGCAGTTTCTCGTTGACGGGTCGGACCCGCTGGTCGCCCGGACAGCACTGTCCGCTGCGGAGATAACGGGGAAAGTCTATTCACAAGAGATGGTCATTAAGCAGGTAAAGGCTGCAGGGGGCCAGGTCCCTGAAGGACCGGGAGTGGACATGCGTACAAGGGCTTACTACAACCCCGGCCTGGAGAGCCTGAAGTTTAATGTCCCTGGATTGATCGGCCTAGTCCTGCAGAACATCACGATCATGCTTACGGCCTTCGCCCTTGTCCGGGAGCGGGAGAGAGGCACCCTTGAACAGCTTATGGTTACGCCTGTGCAGGGGGCGGAACTGATGGTCGGCAAACTGATCCCCTACATCATCATTGCTTTTGCCGACGTGGCCCTGGTACTGGCGGTGGGGACATGGTGGTTTGATGTGCCGATCCGGGGGAATATCTTCTTGCTGCTGGGATTGGCCTTCCTGTTCCTGGTGTTCGCCCTGGGGGTGGGTATCATGTTTTCTACCGTTGCCAAAACCCAGCTGCAGGCCATGCAGATGGCCATGATGTTTATCCTGCCCAGCGTCCTGCTTTCCGGGTTTATTTTCCCGCGGGAGTCGATGCCCGACGTTATCAGGTACTTGGGCTACCTGATCCCGCTGACTTATTTCCTGGAAATCCTGCGCGGGATTATGCTCAAGGGCGTAGGGCTGGCTTTTCTCTGGAAGGATATCATCCCCCTGACCGTTTTCGGCCTGGGGGTCGTGGCCCTTGCTTCCAAGCGCTTCCGCAAGCAGATCGAGTAGCGGGGTGAGACCTTTGGACATGCGTGCCAGAATCATTAACGGAATGGAGGAGCTTGCCCGGCAAAAAGGGTTTTCGGCGGTGACCGTGGATGAACTCGCCGGCCATGTCGGGATATCAAAGCGAACTCTCTACCGTTATTTCAGGAGCAAAGAAGAAATCATCGCTGCGGTCATTGAGGGTCTTACCTCGCGTGTTGGCGAAGCCGTTGAAGGTTTACTGGCGACCCACGAGAATCCAATTCAGAAGCTAAAGGCGCTTGTGCCTATAATCGGGCAAAACGTCGGCCAGTTGGAGCCGGCCTTGAGAGACCTGCAGCGGCATTACCCCCGGTTGTGGGAGAAGATCGAGGGGTTTCGGGCCGGGCGCATCACCTATATGACCAGGTTGCTTGAAGAAGGGATAGCCCAGGGCTGTTTCAGTGTGGCCAATCCCAAGCTCGTTGTGACTGCGCTTATCGCCTCGGTCCGGACTATCCTCAATCCCGAGTTTATCTTTGCCAACGGGCTATCCTTTCAGGAAACGGTCCAAAACCTGCTGGACCTGTTTTTTTACGGTATCGTAACGAGAGAAAAGGAGAATTATGGTCCAGAGCGAGACCCGTCCTAGGACGAGGGATCTTGCTGGATTTCGGATTTAACCCTCGACGTTGAATTTACGTTTTCGACAACACTAGACGTCATTTTCCCGCCCCCGGCGGGATTTTTCTATATTAGAATTAGAATAACTTTTACGCCGGGAGAGGAGTGATGTTTGTGCGAAGGCTAAAGCCAAAACGTAGAATGCTGGTACTCGTCATATGCTTGATGCTGAGCTTGTCGCTCGGCTTAGGTGCAGGTTACGCCGCTGACGGGGATTTCAGCTGTGCCATTCAGGCCATCGACCTGACGACGGTGGCTCCGGGCGGAACGGTCAATGTCGGTTACGCCTGGCAAAACAAACCGGACGGAACCTATACCATCACAATTGAAATCTATGGCCCGGGGGGTTATAGCATTGTTGATTCGGCTGTGCTCCAGGAGGTTAACGGCAGTGGCTCTAAACCGATACCGATCCCTGTAAATGCCCCGGAGGGGTCTTACAACGTGGTTATCTGCCGGGCTAACAGCACCGAAGAGCTGAGCCGTGTAGACAATGCTTTCACAGTTCAGATCCCGCAGGTTACGCTGGACATCAAGTCCCCCTCGTCCGGCAGTCCGGCGAAGGTCGTCGCCGGCCAGTCGGTGAACGTGTCAGTCAAGTATACCTCGTGGACGGCCGCCACCGCGACAATCAAAATTGGCGATATTGCTGAGGGGTCCCTGCCGCTTTCTGTTTCCCAGACAGAGAAGACGGTCTCCACGTCGGTTTCCATTCCTCAGGGGGCATCCAGCGGGACTTACAGTGTCAGTGTTACCGTCGGCAATGTCAGCGACACCGAAACCGCGGCGGTTTCAGTCGTCGACGTAATCGCCGATATCAAATCCCCTACCCGCTCGTCCCCGGCGACCGCCGTTCCCGGCGAGTACCTTGACGTGAGCTTTAACTATGTGGCTGGGGTCAACAAGTCGGTTACGGTCAAGCTCCTCAAAGCCGGCGGCGCTACCGTCGCCAGCGTCTCCACCAGCGTCAGCGCCACCGCGACCACAAAGACGAAAACGGTGCACCTGCTTGTCCCGTCATCCCTTGAAAACGGCAAATACGACCTTGTAGTAATGGACGGTGACTCCGTCCTCGACAAGGAACAGGAAGCGGTCGTCTACGAAGGGGTCGACGTGAGGATTATCGAGCCGACCGAAGCCAAGCCCTGGACGGCCAAACCCGGAGAAACGGTTACGGTGAAATTTGAGTATACCGCCAGGAACGCCGCTACCGTGGACGTGTTCCTGCGGGATGCGGATGGGGACGTCTTGGTCACCAGAGGGGTTTCCCTGTCCAAGACCACGAGCGAGAAGACGATGTCCACCTCGCTGACGCTGCCGTCTTCAACGGCAAACGGCAAGTATGCGCTGGCCGTCAAGGTAAGGGCGTCCGGGGTCGTCCTCGACGAGGAGAAGGATGCTGTGCTCGTCGACAATCTCAGCGTCAACATAACCTCGCCGCTGCAAAGCCGCCCGGCAGGGGTCGTGCCCGGCGGCAAGCTCACGGTCGATTTTGAGTACACGGCCAGTACCTCGGGTTCGGTAACGGTCAAACTGGTGGACTCGGCGGGCAGGACGTACGGCAGTGCCGACAGCTCGCTTGCCAGGACGAGCGCCAAGCGGAGCCAGAGCGTAACGGTCACTGTTTCCTTGCGGATTCCCGGCGGCAGGTACGACGTCGTGGTCGTCAGCAAGACGTCCGGGGCGGCCCTCGATACCGAAGAGGACGCCGTGGTCGTGGAGGGGCTGGAAGTGGAGATCCTGTCGCCCCAGCGTGCCGATGCGGCGAGCCTGAAGCCGGGCGCCACGCTGACGGTGCGCTTCCGCTACACGGCCGACGATACCGCAACACTCCAGTTCAAGGTGCTCAACCAGTCCGGGAGTACGGTCGCTGCCTCCGAGGTGACGTTGAGCAGGTCGACGACCAGCCGGGAACAATCCGTTGCCGTCACCGTCCCGTTCGGGACGGCTGCCGGGAAATATGACGTAGCGGCTGTAAGCAAGAAGACCGGGGCGAACCTGGATGCCGAAAGAGAAGTGCTTACCGTTTTGCCGTCCGATGTCGTGAAGTTCGTCCTCGCTACACCGGGTCGCTGGGTGAACGGGGTCTACGAACCCCTTGACTGTGCTCCGGCCGTTATCCAGAACCGGACGATGCTCCCCATCCGCCACGTCGGCGAGCCGCTCGGTTTGGTCTTCTCCTGGAACCCCGAACAGAAGCTGGTTACCGTGCAGTCGGGCCGTACGGTGATCAGACTATGGATCGGCAAGAGCCGGGCCCAGCTCAGCAGGAACGGGGGACAGACGTGGGTCTCGGTCCCCATCGATTCCGAGAACCCGAACGTCTACCCGGTAACACTTTCGGGCCGGACGATGGTGCCCGTAAGGTTCGTTACGGAAACCCTGGGCGGGCAGGTGCAGTGGGATGCAGCCACCCGGACGGTTACGGTAAGAAGCTGACTTTCTGTTGAGTTCGGGGCGGATGAGGAAGGGTGCCGCGGCTTAACGCGCGGCACCTTTTTGCTGCGGCACGCGGTATTAAACAATGATATCAATCAAAGACTAGGGTTGGATCAGGTTTAATCGGTTTGGGGTGATGATCATTTGGAGCAACAGACCCACACCGGCGCGCATGTCGACCGTAGGGCTCCGGTTCCGCCGGATAGAGCTGTCGAGACCGTCCGCATTACCATCAATGGGCAGGAGGTCTATGCTGAGAAGGGAGCTAACCTTGTAGACGCGGCCAGGGCGAACGGCATCGACATCCCGACTCTCTGCTACCTGAAGGGGATAAGCCAGCCCGGGTGCTGCCGCGTCTGCCTCGTGGAGATTGAAGGGGCGCGAAACCTGGCGGCGGCCTGCGTAACGGCTGTGCGCGAAGGCATGAGGGTTTTGACCAATTCGTCCCGCGTGCGGCGGGCCCGGCGGAGGGTCCTGGAACTCTTGCTTTACGAGCATCACACCGAGTGTCCGGTCTGCCCCCGCGAGGAGACCTGTGAACTGAAAAGGCTGGCCATCCAGTACGGCGTCCGGCCGGCGCGAGTGGCGGCCAAGAGGGCGGGACGACGCATCCACGACCGGAATCCTTTTATCGTTCGGGACTACGACAAGTGCATCAAGTGCCGACGCTGCGAGGTTGTATGCCGCGATGTCCAGGGCGTCGGCGCCTTAACGGCAATCCACCGAGGCTTTGGGACGGTTATCGCCCCGGCTTTTGAGACCGACCTCGGCGAGGCGGCCTGCATCAGCTGCGGCCAGTGCCTGATGGCCTGCCCGACGGCCGCGATTACCGAGAAAGAATACATTCACGAAGTCTTCGACGTGCTCGACGATCCGGAGCTGCATGTCGTCTGCCAGACCGCGCCCAGCATCCAAGTCAGCCTGGGCGAATCATTCGGCCTTCCCCCGGGGACGGTGGTCACAGGCAAGATGGTTGCCGCCCTGCGGCGGATGGGTTTCGACCGCGTCTTCTCCACCGAGTTCGCGGCCGACGTGACCATCATGGAAGAGGCGCACGAGCTGTTGGAAAGACTGGAAGGGCACGGTGAGCTCCCGCTGATCTCGTCGTGCAGTCCCGGCTGGGTGAAGTTCTGCGAGTACTTTTACCCGGAATTCGTCGACAATTTGTCTACCTGCAAGTCTCCGCAGGAGATGCTCGGGGCCCTGGTCAAGAGCTATTACGCGGAGAAAGAGGGCCTGGACCCGGACAAGATCGTCGTCGTCGCCTTTATGCCCTGCACGGCGAAGAAGTTTGAGGCGGCCAGGCCGGAGCTGGTTTCGGACAGCAGGCGGGACGTCGACTATGTGCTTACCACCAGGGAACTGGCGAAGATGGTCCGCCTGTCGGGAATCCGCTTCCACGAACTGCCGGACGAGGATTTCGACGCCCCCCTGGGCATCGCCACCGGTGCGGGCGTCATCTTCGGCGCGGCCGGCGGCGTGATGGAGGCGGCCATCCGTACGGCCTTCGCCCTGACCGAAGGGGAGGAAATGGGGCGCGTGGAGTTTCACAAGGTCCGCGGCCTGCAGGGGGTACGGGAAGCCGAGGTCGAACTGAAGGGGCGCAAATTAAAGATCGCTGTCGCTAACGGTACGCGCAACGCCAAGCGCCTCCTCGACCGCCTGAAGGCCGGCGAGCATTTCGATTTCCTGGAGATTATGGGTTGCCCAGGGGGCTGCATCGGCGGCGGCGGGCAGCCGATCCTGCCGACGCTGTCTAAGAAAGAGCGCGCGGCCGAGATCCGGCAGCGCAGGGCGGAAGCCCTCTTCAGCATCGATCTGAGGCGCGAACTCCGGCGCTCCCACGAGCACCCGGCCGTCAAGAAACTGTACGAGGAATTCCTGGGCCGTCCGCTCAGCCCGAAGGCCAAGAAACTGTTGCATACCACGTATACGCGCCGGACCCGGTTTCCCGAGTTGCGCGAGGAAGCTAAACCGGCCGCAGCGCAGGCGCCCTCGCCAATGCTGCAGTAAGCGGCAGCAAGCGCTAGAAGACAGTAAAGCCCACCTCTTAAAACGGTGGGCTTAAACTTTTTGTTGGCAAAAATTGTCACGCTCCCGGGCTGCTGACAAGGCGTTCTGTTTCTTCGCTATCCCGTAACGGTACGGGGTGTTGTGCCGGGCGCAGGCGGAAGCTTTTCAAAAGCCCGTGGCGGGGGGACAAAACGAGGGACCCGAAGAAGAGCAGCGCCCCGCAGAGGACGATGGTCGCGCCCGAAGGCAGGTTCAACTGGTAAGAAAGCCATAGCCCGGCGACGCACGAGAAAACGCCGCATGATACGGCCACGGCGAGCATGGGGCGAAAGTTCTTGGTCAGTTCGTAAGCCGTTACGGCCGGCAGCACGAGAAGGGCCGAGGCCAGCACGATGCCGAGGATTTTCACGGTAACGACGATCGTCAGGGCGATCGCCGTCAGCAGGACGTAATAGAGAGGGGTCACCGGCAAACCCGAGGCGCGGGCCCCCTCTTCGTCGAAACAGATGAACAGGAGTTCCTTAAAGAAGAAGACGAGGAAGAGCAGAATGACGGCAGCGGTAAGGGCCAACAGTATGAGGTCGCCGCCCGTGACCGCCAGGATGTTGCCGAAAAGGATGCCGAAGAGTTCCGGGTAGTAGCCCTTGATCATGCTGATCAGGGTGATGCCCAAGGCCATAGCCCCCGAAAAGAACACGCCGATCGCGGAGTCCTCGTTGACATCGCCTTTTTTGCTGACCAGACCGATGCCCCAGGCTACCCCCGTGCAAAACAAAGCGGCGGCGACAATGGGGTTGATCCCCGTGAGGACCCCGATGGCGATGCCCCCCAGGGCGGAATGGGATATGCCCACGCCCGCAAAAGAAAGCCGCTGCAGGACCACAAACAGGGAAAGGCAGGAGCAAAGGACGCCGGCCATCACCCCGGCGGCAAGGGCGCGCTGCATAAATTCATAAGTAAGAAATTCCATTTCTACCTCCGTTTTTTACCTCAGTACGGCGGCGATTTCGGCCCGAAACTCGGGGGGGAGCCCCTCGAGGATCCGGCCCCGGTTCAGGCACAGGAACCGGTTGGCATAGCGGCTGACTGCGGCGATGTCGTGCGAAACGACGATCACGGTCAGGTTGAATTCCCGGCGCAGGTCCTCAACAACCTTGTAGAAGCGGCGCTGGGCGATGAGATCCAGACCCGTGGTGGGCTCGTCAAGGATCAACAGGCGGGTATGGCTGCACATCGCCCGGGCCAGGAGCGCCAGCTGCTGCTGCCCTCCCGACAGCTCCCCGATGGGCCGTGACTGCAGTTCGGGCGGCAGGCCCATCCGCTGCAAAGTCGCCGACGCCGTCTCGCGATCCTTCCTGCCGGGGAAACGGAAGAGCCCGATGCAGGCGACCCGGCCCATGACGGCCACGTCCAGGGCGGAAACGGGGAATCGGGCGTCAAAACGGTGCCGTTGAGGCAGGTAGCCGACCATGTGCCGGTGGTTGTTTCGCCCCGCGGGGGGCGCTCCGAAAAGCAGGATCTCGCCGGAGTGTACGGGCATAAGGCCCAGCAGCGCGCGGATCAGCGTCGTCTTCCCGGCGCCGTTGGGGCCAACGATAGCCAGGAAAACGCCCTTATCGACGGCAAAGTTTATCCGGTCAAGGATAAACCGTCCGCCGGCGGTTACGGAGACGTTTTTGAACTCCACGACAGGCTCGCTGATCACCGGCAGTTCCATCGTTCACCTCTAAACATTGTCACATGCGGCGCAATACCCGTAAACCTCAAAGGCGTGGTCGACAACTCTGAAGTTGCGCTCCGCCGCCACCTCCCGCGCGCGGGTCTCGAAGGGGCAATAGGGGAGCGGGAACGATGCGCCGCATTTCAGGCATACAAGATGGTGGCCGTGTTCTCCGGCAAGTTCAAAGCGGGTGTTGAACTTGACCTTCAGGTTGATTTTGTTGACCAGGCCGTGGGCGCTCAGCAGGCTGAGATTTCTGTATACGGTGTCGAAACTGATCTGGGGCTGCTGCGGCCGTATGTGATCGTGGATCTCCTGGGCGGTCATCGGCCTTCCGGCCTCCAACAGCGTGCGGAGCAGCATTTCCCGCTGCGGGGTCAGTTTCAAGCCGCTCTCGCGCAAGCGCTTTTTCAGGCCTTCCAACTGCATTGCCCGGTCCCCCTTAATCAAGGTTATGGCTTTCGTGCCAGGATTATTACTATGTACTAATTTTACAGTATTTGTACCGGGGTGCAATCGACTTCCTTAAGTTATTAATGGGTATTGGGTTTGTCCCATGGTTTAGACCACAACCTGGGCCGGTCCGGCAGGAAACCCGGCGGGGGGAGTGAATCTATTATCAACGGTGTCATTGACCGAGTTGCGCGATGCATAAAATGGCCCAGGGTCAAACCGGCCGGTAGCGCTGAAGCAATGAATAACCGTATTGGATAAATGTTTATAGGGTATCTCTATGACCCGCTTGTCACGTTTTCGACACTTCCCAGGGGCGGGTCTTCTTGTACATGCGGGGGGGGAGGATGTTCAACATGCCGTTGGTGCCGCCTGAACGACTGCGGTTAAGCTGTCGCCCTGAACAGCTCGACGTTGCGGGAAGCGACCAGTTGCCCGTCCTCGACACCATCATCGGGCAGGACCGCGCGGTAAGGGCCCTGGAGTTCGGCCTGGAGATCAAATCCAAGGGGTTTAACATCTACGTCGCCGGGTTTACGGGTACCGGCAAGCATACCACCGTCAAAGCCTTTCTGGAAAGCATCGCCGCCACCAGGGAAACCCCGTCCGACTGGTGCTACGTCAACAACTTCCACGACACTTACCACCCGAAGTACATTCGCATGACCCCGGGGCAGGGCCGGGAATTCGCCCAGGACATGAAGGACCTGATCGCCGCCGCGCGCCGGGATATCGCTCGGGCCTTTGAGAGCGAGGAGTACAACCAACAGCGGAATGAAACCCTCGAGGCTCTGAACAGGCAGCGCATCGAGCTTCTTGAAGCGGTGGGCAAACGCGCCCAGGAAGAAGGTTTCGCCTTGCAGGGCACGCCGGTGGGCTTTTTTATCATCCCTGTCATTGACGGTAAACCCATCAGGGAACACGAATTTCTCAACCTGCCCGACGAGGTGAAGCAGTCGATCACGCAAAAAAGAGAAAGGCTCGAGGCCGAGCTCGAGTCGACGGTGCGCCAGCTGCAAAACATCGAACGGGCCGCGGCCGAGGCCACCGGCAAGCTTGAGCGGATGGTCGCCGAGTTTTGTGCCGGGCACCTCATCATCCGGCTGAAGAAAAAGTACGCTTCCAACCCGGCCATCGTGGCCCACCTGGATGAGGTGCTGGAGGACATCCTGGACAACATCCCCCTTTTCCGGGACGGCCAAGCCCAGCACGGCGTCCCGCCCTGGCTGACCGGCAACGCCTTCCGCAGGTACGAGGTCAACGTCCTGGTCGACAACAGCGACCTTAAAGGCGCTCCCGTGGTTATCGAACTCAATCCCCTCTTTAACCGCCTTGTCGGGCGGATTGAGCGGGAAGCGCATTTCGGCACTCTCGTTACCGACTTTTCGATGATCAAGCCGGGGGCCCTGCACAGGGCCAACGGAGGATTCCTCGTCCTTCCCGTCGAGGAACTGCTGCGCAATCCTTTCAGTTGGGATGTCTTGAAACGCTCCCTGCGTGACGGGCAGGTGACGGTGGAGGAAATAAGCGAGCAATTCGGCCTCAGCACCAGGACCATTCAGCCTATGCCTATCCCGCTCGACGTAAAGGTTATTCTCCTCGGCAATCCTTTTGTCTACAGGCTCCTTTACGCCTACGATCCGGAGTTCAGCGAACTGTTCAAGGTTAAGGCCGAGTTCGGGCGTCAGATGGAGCGCACCCCCGGAAACGAGCAGCAGTATGCCGCTTTCGCCGCCACGCTCTGTACCAAGGAGCGGCTCCGGCACCTCGACGCGCGGGCATTGGCCGCCCTGATCGAATACGGTTCCCGCCTGGCCGGCGACCAGCAAAAGCTTTCCACCTACTTCGCCGACGTCGCCGACGTCATTCGCGAGGCCGACTGCTACGCCGGCCGGGACGGCAGCGAGTACGTCGGGGTCGACCACATCAAGGCCGCCGTTCGCGAGCGGAGGCTACGCGCCGGCCTGATCGAGGAACAGTTGCAAGAGAACATCGAGCGGGGCTTTTTACGTATCGATACGAGCGGGTCGACGGTGGGACAGGTCAACGGGTTGTCGGTTATAGACCTCGGCGACATCGCCTTCGCCAGACCGGTGCGCATTTCGGCCACCGTCGCGCCGGGGAGCGGCGGCCTGATCGACATCGAACGCGAGGCGCGCTTGGGCGGACGCCTGCACACCAAGGGCGTCATGATCCTGGGCGGTTATCTGTCCGCGGTGTTCGGCCAGGCGAGACCTTTGAGCCTCACCGCCCGCCTGGTCTTCGAGCAGAGTTACAGCGAGGTCGACGGGGACAGCGCCTCGAGCGCCGAGCTTTACGCTTTGCTTTCGGCCTTGTCGGGGCTACCCGTGCGGCAAGACCTGGCCGTTACAGGCGCGATCAACCAGAAAGGGGAGGTCCTGGCTGTGGGCGGGATCAACGAAAAAATAGAAGGTTTCTTCGACCTGTGCAAAAGCCGCGGCCTAACGGGCATGCAGGGAGTGGTCATTCCCGAGAGCAACGTCCCCAACCTTATGTTGAAGGACGAGGTTATCGAAGCTGTCAGGGAAGGAAAATTCACCGTCTGGGCCGTCGCCACGGTCGGGGAGGGGGTTGAACTGCTTCTCGGCCGGGAGGCCGGCCTGCCTGACGAGAACGGGGAGTTTCCCGAGGGATCAGTTTACCGGCTCGTGGCCGAAAAGCTCGCCGAGTTCGCCGAGAGGAGCAAGGGCGGTAAAGGAGACGAACCGTCGCCGGAAGACGGCGTGAACCCGCGCGGCAAATGCAGCTGCAAATAACGCAGGAGGTAATACAAAATGCTGGGCATTCCCGATCCACAGGTTTGGCTGGCTTACGTGTTGAGCATCCTTGCCGGTCTGCTCTGCGTCGGTTACGGCATTTGCAAGTGGAACAGCGACAACTAACACCTTGACACCTTAACTGGCGAGGCGGGAAGGAGAGAGCTAGATGAGTTCGGTCACCCTCGCTGTCGTTGTGGCTTTATACATCGGAGTAACGGTTTTTCTGGCCTATCACGGTTATCGGCGGACCAAGTCCAATAAAGATTACCTCATTGCCGGCGGCGATGCCCATCCCTTCTTGATGGCGCTGGCCTACGGTTCGACCTTTATCAGCACGGCGGCCATTATCGGTTTCGGCGGTGCGGCATCCCTTTACGGGATGGGGCTTCTCTGGCTGGTGTTCGCCAATATTTTCGTCGGCATTTTCATCGCCTTTGTCGTGTACGGCAAACGCACGGCGATTATGGGCAGGGAGCTGCAGGTCCATACCTTTCCCGAACTCCTCGGCAAACGGTTTGAATCCGATTTCCTGCGCCGGGTCACCGCAGGCGTAATTGTCGCGGCGATGCCCCTGTATGCCGCCGCGGTGATGATCGGCGGGGCGCGCTTCATCGAGACCACCCTGCATATCCAGTTTTCCACGGCCGTCTGGATTCTTGCCCTGCTCGTGGGGGCTTACGTCATCACGGGGGGATTGAAGGGGGTCCTTTATACCGACGCCCTCCAGGGCTCGATAATGATGCTCGGGATGGTCGTCCTCCTCGTCGTCACCTACGCTAAACTGGGCGGCATCACCGCCGCGCACCACGCCCTGACCGATATGGCGGGGCTCGTTCCGGAAAGCCTGAAGGCCAAAGGACACCTCGGATGGACGGCCATGCCGGCGCTTGGTTCGGAACTGTGGTGGGTGGCCGTTTCGTCGCTCGTTCTGGGGGTGGGCATCGGGGTGCTCGCGCAACCCCAGCTCGTGGTCCGGTTCCTGACCGTCAAAGGTCCCCGCGAGCTGAACCGGGGTGTTTTGATCGGCGGCCTCTTCATCCTGGGCGTCATCGGTTCGGTCTATGTCGTCGGGCCGCTGACCAACGTTTTCTTCTTTGAGCACGGAGGCAAAATCTCCCTGCTTGCCGCGCTCGACCCGGCCACCGGCAAACCGAACATCGACCGCGTGATCCCCTTATACGTCAACACCGCCATGCCGGATTGGTTTTCCTACCTCTTCATGCTGACGCTGCTGGCTGCCGCGATGTCCACGCTGAGCGGCCAGTTTCACACCATCGGCACCGCGGCCAGCCACGACCTCTACCAGCGGTCGAACATCACCGTCAACCGCCTGGGGATACTCGTGACCCTGGTCATCACCGTCATCCTGTGCTTCCGCCTCCCGGGCAACATTATCGCCGTGGCTACGGCGACTTTCTTCGGCATCTGCGCGGGAGCCTTTCTTCCGGCCTACACCGCGGCCCTGTTCTGGAAGCGGGCGACCAAGGCCGGAGCGGTGGCCAGCCTTACGGTGGGCCTGCTTGCCAGCATTTTGGCGATGACCTTCCTGCACGCCAAGGAAGCCGTCGCCTTCGGCGTCAGCCAGGCCGTCTTCGGCAAGGCCACCGTGATGGCGTTCCCCTGGACGGTTATCGACCCGATTTGCTTCAGCCTGCCTTTATCCACCCTGACGCTTGTAGTCGTGAGCCTGCTGACCCAGTCGTCGGCGGCTTGCCGGCCAAGCCTCAGCAAGGGGCAGTAAGGACGGCGGAATATCGATTAGAGATGGAGGGGCGTAATCCAAGATACCGGATACGCCCTCTCTTATGTTTTAGTTTGGAGAAATTTAGAAGGAATTTGGGATAATTTGTCGTAATTTCTCCCGTAGACAATTCCTGACATCTACACTAAAAACAGCTTCAAAGCTTTTGGACGTGTCTAAATAAGGAGTGGGAGGATCTGATGATGGTTGCTTTCCGCAAGAAGTTCCGGGGCTATCACGTGGCTGACGTGGACCGGTTCTGTAACGAGGTAAACGCTGAGCTGAAGGAACTCCGAGAACGGGTCAAGCAGGCGGAAGCAGCCGAAAACGCCCTGGCCAACCTGGAGAAGGCCAAGCGGGCGGTTGAAGTCGAACTTGCGGCAGTCCAGCGTGAGCGCCGGGACCTTTTAGCCCGCGAGAAGCTGCTGGTTTCGCAGATCGCTGAATACGAAAAGAAAGAAGCCGAGTGGGCGGAAGAGAGGAAGCAGCTCGAAGAGCTCGCCGCCCGGCTCGCCGCGTACGAGGAGCAGGCGGCGGAACGGGAGGCGGAGAAGGGTCAGATCGAGGAACTGACCGGCAAGATTGAAGAATACGAGAAACTGGCCGCGGGATGGGCGGAGGAGCGCATCCAACTGCAGGCCCTGGCCGCCAAGGCCGACGAATATGAGAAAAAGGCCGCCCAGTGGACCGAGGAGCTGACGCGGCTGCCGGACCTGGTCGCCAAGGTTGTCGAATACGAGAAACAGATGGCCGAATGGGAAGAGCAGCGGGTTGCCGAGTACGAGAAACAGGCGGCGGAAATGGCGGAGGCGCGGGCGGAAATCCACGGGTTAAGGACACAGGTAGCGGAGTACGAGAAGCAGGCGGCCGAGTGGACCGCGGAGCGGGCGCGGCTGGAAAACCTGCTTGCCGAACTGGAATCGGCCAGGGGCGAGCTGCAGCGCCTGGAGAGCCTCCGGGACGAAAGCAGTCCGCCGGAACTCCTGGACCAGCTGAAGAAGGAGCTGGACAGGGCCCTCGAGCAGGTTTCGATCGGTGAGCGCAAACTGGCCGAGGCGGAGGCGGCGCTGAGGGAGCTTAATGAAGAGAAGGCCCGGCTCGCAAAGGATAGTTTTGAGGCGCTGCAGAATAAGGACAGGTACATGACGCTCGCGTTGAACGTACAGAAGCAGGTTATGGAGGTCCAGCAGGAGTGCACGCGCCTCGAGGCCCTGGTCGCCGAGCTGCAGACCGAGCGTCGCAGCCTGCAGTCAGCGCGTGACTCGGCGCTGGCGGAGAAAGAACAGTTGCAGGAGGAAATTGAGCGATTAAACGCTGAGCTTAAGGATTACAGGCTCAAGGAAGTAGCTATCGGACAGGCCTACATCCTTGCCCGCCATCACCTGAACGAAGCGGAAGCCGCAGCCAACGAGGTCTTCCGCAAGAAACTCACCGAATTAATAAGGCTGGTCGATGACCACCGCTACAAGCTTTTTGAAGACCTGACCGGCATACCGTACAAGGGCCCTGCCAACCGTGAGGGCGCTTCCCCGCGCAGGGTCATTACTTTTTTGAGCGGATCGTCGCCCCAGGCCGGCCAGGCTGCCGACGGGCAGGATGATGAGGATGAAAAGGAACGGGAAGGGATCGAGGAGCCAAACGGCGGCGACAAGTGGGACGGCCTCCTGACCAAGTTGCGGGAGAATCTGGGCCGTTAGCACTGTTCACTGTTCTAATTAAAAACTTGGCGGGGTTTTAGAAACCCCGCCAAGTTTTTAAGGCTCGACTTTAATGCAACCGGGGTTTCCTTCCGTCACTCTGCCGATGACGACCCCTTCGGTTCCCCGTTCGGCCATGGCCTCGATAAGTGCGGACGCCTTTTCCGCGGGCAGAGAGACAAGCAAACCGCCGGACGTTTGGGGGTCAAACATCAGGTCCTGGATGGCCAGCGGGATGTCAGGAACAAAGGTCACCGTGTTTGCCAAATAGCAGCGGTTGCTGTGCGCTCCGCCGGGCAGCAGGCCCATCGCGGCAAAGTCGATAGCGTCGGGCAGTAAGGGCAGTCGGGAGGCGTACAGGGTAATGCCTACTTTGCTGGCCCTGGCCATTTCGCCGGCGTGGCCGAGAAGACCGAAACCGGTAATGTCCGTACAGGCGTTCGCCCCTACATCCTGCACGACCTCCGCGGCGCCGGCGTTCAGCGCGGCCATTTGCTCGGTGACGAGTCTGATTAAGTCGTCAGAAGCCAGGTTGGCCTTAATGGCGGTGGTGATTACTCCCGTGCCCAGTCTTTTGGTCAGCACGAGTGCATCGCCCGGTTTGGCCCCGGCGTTGGTCAGAAGCCTGTCGGGCGTCGTTACTCCGGTAACAGCCAGGCCGTACTTCGGCTCGCGGTCCTCGACGCTGTGCCCGCCCGCCAGGACTGCGCCGCTCTCCCGTACTTTAGTGGCTCCGCCCAAGAGAATCTGGGTGAGGGTATCCAGGTCGCCGTCCTTGGTCGGGTAGCAAATGATGTTCATGGCCGTCAGCGGGCGCCCGCCCATGGCGTAGATGTCGCTGAGAGCGTTGGCTGCGGCGATGCGCCCGAAATCAAAGGGATTGTCGACAACAGGCGTGAAAAAATCAACGGTCTGGATGAGCGCGGTCTGCTTGTTGAGCAGGTAAACGCCGGCGTCATCCGAGGTGTTGATCCCGACGATCAACCGCGGATCGTCGGTTGCGGGGAGGGAGCCCAAAACTTGTGCCAGGACCGCCGGTCCTATCTTGGCGGCTCACCCCGAACTGGCAGTCATAGCGGTCAGTCTCGGCGCCATCAACTACCTTCACCTCTCTTAGCTGATCATGGGCATTCTATCATTTAGGAGCGGGCTTTGGTCCATAAATAGAAATATTTTATTGTTGACATAATGGGGGTTAATAATGCTAACCCGGTTAGTGGAGCTTGATGTGGGTTGGGTCGCCTGGCTATGGTCGAAGGATGGGCTGTACGCCATCAGCCTGCCACGCCCGTCGGCGGAAACGGCCATCGGCGACCTTGGCCGCCCCGGGCTGGTTTCAGGAGGGCCGCCCACCGACGGCGCGGAGCAGAAACTGATGAAAGCGCTGGAGGCTTACTACCGCGGGGAGCGGTTAAGCTTCGACTTTGTTCCTGTCAACTGGGAGGGGCAGACGCCTTTCACCCGCCTCGTGCTGGAAGCGGTGAAGCGTATCGATTACGGCCGGACAATGTCGTACAACGAGGTTGCCGCCGCCATCAATCATCCCAGAGCAGCGCGCGCCGTCGGGGGCGCGCTTGCCCGGAACAGGACACCCCTGGTCGTGCCGTGTCACCGGGTTCTCCGTTCGGACGGCAGCATAGGAGGCTGGTCAGGCGCTCCCGATTGGAAGGAGCGCCTGCTGAGGATCGAGGGTATAACGCTTTTCGCCAGGCCTGAGATAGTTCAGCCTAGCCGACTTTAAACCGTTCCATTTTTTTGGTAACCTCGTAGGCCATCTGGTTCAGGTTTTCCATGCTCGCTGCTACCTCACCGGTGGCTGCGGCGCTCTGCTCGTTGGCCTGGACAATGGCCTGGACGGATTCCGCTATGCCCTGGCTGGAAGCCGTCTGCTCCTGTGTGGCCCGGGCGATCTCTCTGATTTCGGAGGCCATTTCCCTGATTTTGGCGGCGATGGATTGAAAGGCCTGGTATACCTGGTCGTTATTCTTTGTTCCCCCGTCCACGGCCTCGCGGGAAGACTTGATGGCCTCCTCGATCTTGGCCACCAGCCCGGCGATTTCCCTGGTGGCCTGCTGTGAACGCTCGGCCAGCCGGCGGACTTCCTGGGCTACGACGGCGAACCCGCGTCCATGCATCCCCGCCCTGGCCGCCTCGATTTGGGCGTTGAAAGCCAGAAGGTTGGTTTGATCGGCGATGTCCTCAATGGTCGCGACGATTTCACCGATCTGGTCCGAGTTCTTGGTCAGGTCGTCCATCTTCTGGTTGATCAGGCGCATGCCACCCGCCGCCGCCTTGGCCTGCTCTTCGCCTTCAGCCGCGGTTTGGGTTGTGTGGTTGGCGTTGACGAGCGCTTGCTGAGCGAGGCCGGCAATGTTCTTGATTCCCAATGACATTTTGTTGATGGCTTCGGAAATAGAGCCCAATTCACTGGCCTGCGTCTCGCTGCTTGCCGAAAGTTCCTCCGAACTGGCCGAGACGCCTTCCACCACCTGTGATACGTTGCGCATCTCCGTATTCAGGCGGGTGAGAAAATCGCGAAAGTTGTTGAGAAGGGTGTTGAGGTGACGGGCCAGCGACCCCAGTTCGTCGGTGCGGTTTGTCCCTTCGATGTGGGCGGAGAGATCCCCTTCAGCGACCCGGTCGACCTGAGTAACTATTCTACGAATAGGATTGGCAAGGGAATTGGTGAGGAACAGGGTGACGATGACCATAACCACGAGTACCACAGACGACGTCAAGCCGATGCTTTTTAGGGTGTCCATGATCATCTTGTCTACAAATGTCTTACTGGCGCCCACGTAAAACATGCCGATGATTTTACCTTCGGTATTCTTTATGGGCTGATACGCCGTCTGGTACTTGGTTCCCACGACCTCGGCCTCGCCAAAAAAAGGCTGCCCTTTAGCCAGCACCACCTGGGCTACTTCAGGCGAGACCTGGGTGCCGACGGCGCGTTTACCCTCTTTTTTAACAGTCGTGGCGACGCGGGTGTCGCCCTGAAATACGGTACAGGAGTCGCCGGTTAACCTATTTATTTCGTCGACGACGGCCCAGTTTTCGTTCATAACGTAGGGGCCTTTATAGAGCTTGCCGTCCCGGATTTCCCAGTCTCCGGGGTAGCGGGCGTCAACCAGGGCCATAGCCAGGGCGATATCGCCTTTAACCTTTTCCAGAGCGGCCATGTTGGCTTCCTTCTTTACCTGGTTTGCTGTCCAAAGCCCCGTGCCGATGATACCGAGGGCCATCACCAGCGTAACAGGTACCAGTATTTTTGATTTGATTGACTTAAAAGCCCACTTTGAAATGCCTCCCGTAACATTAGAAAGTAATTTTGCCACCCGTAACCCCCCCTGTGTTTCCCGTAAATTGCATGAACTTTCTGCAGGCTTTAACAATCTATCGGCTTTTGCCAAACAGTTCTTTAGGAAAAACGTAAGGAATGTAAGGTAAAACTAAGGATCTTACCGTGTGGCGGCTTTACAGTACAAAGAAAGTGGCAATATAATAGAAGGCGTACTGAATTTGACAGGGGAGCGGTTCTTAGATGGAGCAAGTGCGCGTGCGTTTCGCCCCGAGCCCGACGGGGAGCCTGCACATCGGCGGGGCGAGGACGGCGCTTTTTAACTGGTTATTCGCGCGGTCGCACGGCGGGGCTTTTATCCTTCGCCTCGAAGACACCGATACCGAACGGTTTATCGCCGACGCGGCCAGGGGCATACTGGCGACCCTGCGCTGGCTGGGCCTTGACTGGGATGAGGGCCCGGACAAGGGCGGCCCCTACGGTCCTTATCAACAGTCGCAGCGGTTCGACATATACAGGCGGGAGGCCGAGCAGCTGCTGGAGAAAGGGCTCGCGTACAGGTGCTACTGCAGCCCGGAAGAGTTGACACAGATGCGCGACGAGGCCCGCAAGCGCGGCGAGATCCCGCGTTATGACCGCCGCTGCTGCCGCCTCGGCGAGGACGAGCGTAAGACGAAGGAAGCCAACGGCATCAAGCCGGTCCTGCGCATCAAGGTGCCCGAGGATGAAACCACGGTCGTGTCTGACCTGATCCGCGGCGAGGTCAGTTTTGAGAACCGCGCGGTGATGGACGACTTTATCATCTTGAAATCCAACGGGATCGCCACCTACAATTTCGCCTGTGTGGTGGACGACTTCCTGATGCGGATTACCCACGTGATCCGCGCCGAAGAGCACCTGTCCAACACGCCCAAGCAGATTGTCATCGCACGGGCCCTGGGCTTCGAACCGCCGCAATACGCCCACGTGCCGATGATCCTTGCCCCCGACCGCTCCAAGCTGTCGAAGCGTCACGGGGCCACGGCCGTCGAAGAGTTCCGTACCGAAGGCTATCTGGCCGAAGCCATCGTCAATTACCTGGCCCTGCTTGGCTGGTCACCGGGCGGAGAGCGGGAGGTTCTGACACGCGAGGAAATCCTGGAGCGGTTTAGCCTGGAAGGTGTGTCCAAACATGCCGCTATCTATGACGTAAAGAAGCTGACGTGGATTAACGCCCAGTATCTCAGCTTGCTGCCGCTGGAAAAGATCGCGGCCGAGGCACTGCCCTTTTTCAAAGCGGCGGGGCTGGTCCCGGACGATCCCGATGCCGAAACCCTGTCTTATACGGCGCGGGTTATCGAGGCCGTGCGCACGCGGGTGCACACCCTCGTTGAACTGGCCGACGTTTCTTCGTACTTTTATAAAGACGATTTCGCCTACGAGGAAAAGGGTGTGAAAAAGCATTTCATGAAGCCGGGCGTCGCGGCTGTCCTGGATAAGGGCCGCGAAGCGCTGGCCAGCGTCGGGGATTTCACCGTGGAGGGCACGGAAGCGGCCTACCGGAAGCTTATCGAGGAACTGGGCATTTCCGGCGGAGCCATCATTCACCCGACGCGGCTGGCCCTTTCGGGGCGTACCGTAGGCCCGGGCCTTTTCGACATCATGGCCGTCCTGGGAAAAGAACGCTGCCTGGCGCGGCTGGAAAAAGCTGCATCGTTCATAAGGGCTTGCAACGAGCAGGCTGACATGCTATAATAACTCTTGCACTGTCGAGAAACAAATGGTGCGGGATGGTGTAATGGTAGCACGCATGACTCTGGATCATGCTGTCTAGGTTCGAGTCCTAGTCCCGCAGCCAATGAAAAATTCGGCCCTATCGTCTAGGGGTCCAGGACACCACCCTCTCAAGGTGGAGACACGGGTTCGAATCCCGTTAGGGCTACCAGAAATTAAACTGTTGAAGCGGTCTGGCGTGCCGCTTCAATTTATTTTTTATTTAAGGCTAATCGCCATCGCTGGACAACAAAAGGTTCCGACGGGCGTCCTGCTTTGTCGGAATTTTTCTGTTTACGGGGCATTTTGTAGGACCATGGTCCCGTACCGCCGGGACGTTGACGGCAAAGAGATGTGACCTATATCCCATAGCAATTGTAACCTTGATTAGTACGATAAAGTTAAGGATTTTACACTTGCGGCAGACGGGTGGTGGTGTACTTGATGCAGAAGATGCCTCAGGCAGACGTCAAACAGAAGTGGATCGTTTGCTTGAACAAACAAGGCTTCGTCGTCAATGCCAAAGACAAGACCCAGGCGTTGCTGCTGGCGCGAGAGCTTTTTGCCCTTAGCACCGGGCGTAAGGTGGCGCTTGAAGAACTGGACGGTTATTCGACATATGAGGCGGCACTGTGGGTCAATATTTAACAGCTACTGACGGGCAGCCGGGGTAACCGGGCCTTCGTTACTTTTTCCGGATACTGTATCTTTCCCGCCTTGCGGTCCCGTTCCGGACAATACCGCGAACACGCCGCCGGCCATAACACTCAAGCCCCCTAACATCTGAAGCAACGTCAGCTTTTCCTGCCAGAGCGCCGCCGCAAAGGCCACTGTTACCAGCGGTTCGGCGGTGCTTATGATCGACGCCCGGGTGGAACCGATAAACTTCAGGCCCTGGAAAAAGGCAAACATGGCGATCACCGTCGAGAACAGGGCGATACCGCACATGGCCGCCCAAGCGTTAAGGCTGAGACGGAATTCGAGTGTTCCGGTGGACAGCGCGATAATTAATAACGACAGGCTGGCGAACGACGAGACAAAGGCGCTTGTCACTATTGGCGACAACTGGGCCACGACACTGTTCCCCAAGACGATGTAACAGGAGTAAACGACGGCCGCGGTGAGAGCCAGGAACACGCCGAGGAAGTTTACAGCGTCAAAAGAGACGCCGAGGATCATAGCCGTCCCCAGGCTGCACAGCCCTATGGAAAGCAAGCGTAAGACCGTCAGTTTTTCTTTATTGACCAAGTAAGAGAGCACGGTGACAAAAATGGGGTAGCTGTATAAGAGCAAGGCCGCCAGAGAAGCGGGGATGTATTTTACGGAAGAAAGGTAAGAGCTCGACTGTACGGTGTAAAACACCCCGCCCAGCACGAACAGGGATGCCCACTGAAATCTTGTTGCCGGCCACTCTTTAACCTTGACGGCCGCGTATGTGAGGAGCGCCAGGGAAGCCAGCGAAAAACGAACGAAAAGCAGTGTTGTAACGCTGGCGCCCGCCTGGTAAGCGTAGAGGGCTAAAATGGGCAGCAAACCGAAGCCGACTGCCGAAACGATGACCAGGGAAACGCCGACGAAAAACGGATTGGGTTGCAAAACTTGCTTCTCCTATTGATAAAGTTCCACGGACACTTCTCCTTTCGGCCACTGAATCCCTGCAGAGTAACTGACTGATTAACAAGGTCTTACCCCGGTTAAGCCGGAGAGAGGGGCAAATCAACCGGGGCGATTATCCTTGGATGTCCTCGTCGCTGTCCGTTTTCACTTCATCATCGATTCCGTCGTCTGTAGCGTACATCCAGCCCAGACCGTCGGCAAGGTCCTCGGAAAAGCCCGCTCCCTGAGGCTCGGGCGGCATGGGTTCCGGGACGGGCCTGTTATTTTGTTTGATTTGTTCGTCTTGCATCTAAAGCAACCCCTTTCGGTTATAGGGTCCCACAATGGATGTTTTGTAAACCAAAAAAAGAACCTTTCCTTGTGGAAAGGCTCTTTCACAGTTGATTTGCCGGTTTTACTCACCTTCAGCCATGCCCATTGTGGGGAAGCCGCCGAAGAGCAGCAGAATGAGGAGTATCAGCAGCAGCGGGTCGATTTGGTTCATATCCCCCATAAGAAACAACAAAAGGAGAAGCAGTAGCAGTGGGTTAATCTGTTGTCCAGGCATATGTGGCATTAGAGATACCTCCTATGATAGTTTGGTGGCATCTTATGCAAGATGTGGTAGGTTTGCGCTTGTCCAATCAGCGCCGACTTACTTTTGACCCACTGGCGCCGGCTGGACCCACCCGGCCAGCAAGCTATGGCTTTGACTGATCGGCGTTAATCACCTCCGGTCTTGCTTGTGCTCCAAACAGACCCGCCCGTTTCTTCTCCTTCAGGCGGTAGCTTTCGCCGCTGACATCCATTCGTATCAGTTTTGTTTCTCGAATCAATACTCGTTTACTTCACCGGCGGCTTTGCTCCAAAACCTTGCTATGTTATACTGTTAATCAGGGGGAACGGGCCCATAGCTCAGGTGGTCAGAGCGCACGCCTGATAAGCGTGAGGTCGGTAGTTCGAATCTACCTGGGCCCACCAAGCTCAATCCGGTAGGATTGAGCAGCAGTAAGCTGTAAGTAGCTAGACTGGAAGGCATTCTCGTTCGGGAATGCCAAATTATTTTTGAATGGGGATTGAAAAGGATGTGGGTTCCCAGGGAGCGGGAACCCACATCTTTGTATGTAGGATGTTGCTAGATGCGGGGACCTTCGATGGTGTCATTGCCTAGAAGCTCATCTCTAGCTACCGGCCGGAGTTTGGTAGGATCGAAATCGTATTCCTTGTCGCCGGCCAACAGTCTCCGTTCGAAATCTTTGTCGTCTTTCATTTGGACCATACCGTTCACCTTCCTTATAAATATGTCTGAATGTAACTCCGGGATTGTTCAATAATGGTAGTCTTTTTGCGGAACCGGTTTGTTATGCGTTTATGCAAACGGAGGCATAATAGATTTTGAGCTTTCAAAATAAAAGCAGAAGGGGGATTATGGATGCAGTTAGGAATGCACGAGGCTATGGAGCTGCATGAGGTTTTGAGCGGAAAGGTTAATATGATCGATCACCATGCGCTTTATATCTCGGAAGCCCAGGACCCGCAGTTGCGCTCGCTTCTTGAACGTCACCAGCAGTGGATGCTTCAGGACTACCAGAAGACTCTTAACTACTTGCAGGGGCGGGGAGTGAACGTTTCTCCGTACCATATCCGCAATGTCGGTACCCCGACTTACGGCGCTCAAGGAGGGCAAACCGTGCAGCCGCACCCGAACACCAGGCGCCTGTCCGACCAGGCCATCTGTACCGGCGCGCTGATGCTCCATAAGTGCGGGGCCAGCACGGCCACCGTTGCCGCCCTTGAGGCTGCAGACCCTGAATTGCGCTTGATGCTTACGAACGACATTTTAAGCTGCGTGAATATGGCCTATGAAATCTTCCAATATATGAACCAGAGGGGATACTACCAGGTGCCGACGGTTGACCGGCGGACGATGCAAAACATCGCCAACACCTACTCCGGGGTTGGCGGTCAGCCGATGGTCGGGCAACAGTTCCCGGGGCAGTTCCAGTTCCAACAGGGGACCTATCAGGGTCCACCCGCTTATGTCTAATATGTCTAAGCAACCCGCAAAAACAAAAGAAAGGGCCTTACGCGAGGCCCTTTCTCTTTAAGGGAAACACTATCCTTCCGCAGTTTGGTGGGGAAGATAAGAATTAAAAGGGCACCCCGTGGAATCTCCCGTAACTGCGGCGTCGCCCACGGCGCACCGTCCCATTTCCAGCGGCGCTTTACGTTCAACCGTATAATGCCTGCATGTCCCGCAGCTGTCCATACGTAGCAAGTCCTCCTGTCTTTATGCGTCTTTAACCTCAAGCTTGCGACGGTGGAACAAAGTTTATACACCGGTATTTGGAAGCCCGACTCAAATAAAAAAGCCCGCTTGATGCGGACAATACGGACAAAATGAAACGGAGAGCGATGACAACCAAACACTAACCGACAGGACTTTGGGACTCACGTACTTGGCAAACGTTCACAACGTGCTCACGGGTCCGGAACCTAACGACTGTTGATAACCTCTCATCGCTCTCCGTGTTCGATTGTAAGCTGTGGAAAAGCACGGCGTCAACAAGAAATAGTTAGAAAATTGCAACAAGGTTTGGCTACTCTTGGGGCCGGTCTCCACGGTCTTCTCCGCGGTTTTCGCGCCGGTCTTCACCCGTACCGGGACGAACGCCCAGAGCGTTCCGCCGGAACAGGAGCCATAGCCCCCCGCCTATAAGCAGAATGATCAACAGGGTGGTAAGGGTTCCATCTGGCATTCAGCAAGCCCTCCTTATAAAGTGATTGATTTACGCTTACTTCTTCTCCGGCATCCGGTCATTCATAGAAGACTCAAGTTTATCCTCCGTACGCATCATTTGATAAGCGGCAAAGGCAGCGCTGACCAGGGCCGCCAAACCAAGCAATTTACCTATGCGAAGACGCATGCCGGACGAACCTCCCATTGCGCTTTTCTTTCAGTATCTGCAGGTTGGGTAAAAATGATACGAAGAT
Source organism: Desulfosceptrum tomskiensis (assembly GCF_049818055.1). Classification (GTDB taxonomy): domain Bacteria; phylum Bacillota; class Desulfotomaculia; order Desulfotomaculales; family JASEER01; genus JBFLVT01. The sequence continues at coordinate 1,314,267 of NZ_CP187479.1, read as the reverse complement.
AATTTTTGCATTGTCACTGAAGGCCAGTGATGAGCTTCTTCGCGTTTTACAGACAAAAGTACAGGGAGTTCGCTGCAGGAGTTTGGCGGGGTCTATAGGAAATAACTGGCAGGTGATAGGTATGCGTCTCCCCGGTATTGCGCTTTGTTTCGCCTTTGTTATAGGGCTGGTTCTGGCTGCCTGCACGTTTTTCAACCAACTGGGTCATTCAGGCCGATCAACCCCGGCCCAGGAAAACGTACAAGCCGTGCAGAGGGCTGGTGCCGTGCCTGCTGCCGCAGCCAGCGACCGGTTTGTCGGGGAGGAATCAGTAATGGAGCTCATCGAGAGAGCTCTTGCCGCGGACGATTTTCTCAATGCCGATTCCAAGGACGGACTGCGTGTCATCCTTGGACAAACGTATGCCGGCCCGCTGCTTGACGAATTAACCGATGCCGTATGGGAGACCCGCAACACCGATAACTGCGGCGGAGCCCGGGTGGCCGAATGGCTGGAGATAAACGTGGACGGGGGAACGGCTAGTGTTAAAGCCAGGGTGGAGACTTTAGACTGGGCTTCCGGACAATACGATCAGGGAACCGCCTCGTTCGCGCTGGCTTACGCGGCCGGCGGGTGGCGTATTGTACAAGTCGATTACTGCTGGGCTGAAGATGAATCGGCTGCTCCTGCGATTCTTCCGGATATGTTATGAGTATCGTATCTGTCACATGTTTCACCTACCATTCCGGCCTGTTGTTTCGTGACCCCTTATTTGACCTTGCGCATCTCCCACCAGGTACCCGCCCCGTCTCCCAGAAGGTTGCGCACGCTGAAGGTGCGGCGGATAAAAGCACTGGTGTTGCGCTTAAACTTGGGCCACGCCCAGGCCGCGATGTAAGTCTTTGCCACAAACCATAAAGCCTTGCGCAGCACTTTTCTCACCTCGCTTGTAATTGTTCCCATAATGCTGACCGCCCATTCAATCCCCGTTCAGTCTTGGAAAGCTTGCTGTTTTTGGGTAAGATAAAAGGAAGAGGTGACCTGGTTTGAAAATCGCCATCATCGGTGCCGGGGTGGTCGGGTCGACTATCGCCTATGCTTTAATGACGGCACAAATGGTCAATGAAATCGTCCTTATCGATATCGACGGGAAACGGGCGCAAGGGGAGGCCATGGACATCGCCGACGGGACCGCCCTCGTCGGTCCTGTCAACCTCTATGCCGGCGACTATAACGATTGTCGGGATGCAGGTATCGTGGTTTTCTGCGCAGGGGCCAATCAGCGCCCCGGGGAAAGCAGGCTGGACCTGGTTCATAAGAACCTGGCCGTGGTCCGGCAGGTAACCGGGCAGTTAACCCGCCGCTGGAACGGCGGGGTTCTCCTAATCGTGACCAACCCGGTAGACGTCCTGACCTATGCCGCCCTCAAATTCACCTCGCTCCCCTCCAGTCAGGTAATCGGTTCCGGGACGGTCCTCGACAGCGCCCGCTTCAGGAAGTTCCTGAGCCGGCACTGCCAGGTGGACGGACGTAACGTGCATGCCTACGTCATCGGCGAGCACGGCGACAGCGAGGTGTTTGCCTGGAGCCTGGCGACCATCGCGGGGGTGGCTATCGACGAGTTTTGCCGGCAGCGGGATGTGCCGCTTCCGGACAAGAAGCTGATTGCCGACCAGGTCCGCAATTCGGCGGCCGAGATCATCGCCCGCAAGGGGGCGACCTATTATGGAGTAAGCCTGGCCGTCCGCCGCATCGTCGAGTCCATCCTCCGCGACCAGCAGAGCATCCTGACGGTCTCGGGCTTGCTTGAGGGGCAATACGGCGAGTCGGGGACATGCTGCAGCCTGCCTACCGTAATGGGAAGGGAAGGGAGACACAAGGTGCTCGAACTGCCCCTTGCGCCGAATGAACTCGGGGCCCTGCACCACTCTGCAGGCCTCCTCAAACAGATCCAGCAGGAGGCGGGCCTGTAATCGGTCGCAGGTCTGTGCTCGACGCTCAGTGTTCAATGCAAGGCAGTTCAAGTTGCATTCGGTCTGTTGGTGAGGTATAATTAATTTTGCTGATCTTTGCGCCCATAGCTCAGAGGATAGAGCGCTGGCCTCCGGAGCCAGGTGCGCAGGTTCGATTCCTGCTGGGCGCACCATATTATCGACCATCAAACCCGCGAGACCAAGGTTTCGCGGGTTTTTTGCTATACAACCAAAAGCCGTTTTCATGTGCCATGTGTTAAAGGGATAACGCGCTTGCAGTACCGCTCGGCGAATGACGCGGAACATAGATTATTAGAACTGTCACAAACGGGGTACTATGCAGGTTTATTAGGTAATTTTACCTTTACCATGATCTGCTGGAGGAGGTTTTAAGCGTAGCGATACGTGGCAGTCCTTTTGATACTCTTACTGTTCACCTCTTTGAGCCCGTTAGCTCTTCCTGCAAGTGCAGGGATGGACGACAGGCTGCACATCGTGGTTGGCGACGATTTTCTGCCTGCAGAAATAGAGCCTATAATCGAAAGAGGCCGTACCCTGGTTCCGGCTCCGGTCTTGGCGGAGAGGCTAAAGGTGATGGGATAGGGTATGCTTTCAGCCGGCGCGGTGCTGGATCTTCACACCCTGGCCGGCAAGCAGGATTTTCGTTTCCGCCCCTGGATCTTTGCCTTTTCTCTAATACCCTTTATTTAATCTTTGTCCCTTTAGCAGTCGCTTTTTATGGTTTCGGCTATATACCGTGGTTCATTATGTATTCTGACCTAGGGTCTGTAGTGTACGGTCTGATTCCGTTAACCTTGCTTGGCGTAGGGTTAGGGCTTGTGCTTCCTGGCGGGGGAACCCCCACAATCTTAATGTGGCTCAGCGGTCAGTATAGTCTCCCGGCAGTTTTAGACTGACTTAAGTTAATGGGGGAGAGGGGGTCAGTAAGTGGATCCTTTGATAGCGCAAATAGTTATAAGTTGGCCTGCTATTCTTTCCTCACTGTTCATTTCGACAGCCGGAATTATGACCCGTCAGTGGTACCTATTGATTGTCGGGGCCATCCTGAGCATCGGCTTTGCCTGGTACCTGACCAATTTGCCGGTAATTGTCTTTAAGATAACTGGATATTCATTACCGTTACTCCACCTTGCGGCAATGTTTTTTGTACTGCGCCGGATGAGGTGGGCTGCAGGACTATTGTTACTGCCTTACGCAGCCATAGCCGCATACTTCGGGATTGGGGTGCTAATCCAGAATTATTCCTAAATTAATAATCCCCCGTGTCGGAACAGCAACAGCGCTATCACTAATTTGTTGTTTGGAGGTCAGGACGTGAGCGATATGGAGAAAGAGTGGTCAGTGGCCGGTCATAAACTCGGATGTCCGGTGTGCGGACACGGGCGGTTCTGGTATCGGACCACACTTATGAACACTCGGCTGGCCACGTTTTTCAACCTGGACTGGGCCAACCAAACGGCGGTTAACTTTGTATGCGGCCGCTGTGGTTATGTTATGTGGTTTATCGACCCGCCAATAGACCGTGACAAACCCCTGGCAAAAGATACCGATTTTGGTTACATCGATCCGGAAACTCTTAAGGAGGTACAGGCTGCGGTACGGCTGACATATAAGCTGGCGCAAAAAGACATTGCCGAAGTCAAGCCAACCCCCTCCAAAGATAAGTACCTGGTTAACACGCTCAGCGGGACTTTCGTTGTTCAGTTAGGCACCCCGTCACCTATGGTTGCGGAGTGGAATCAAGATGCGGAGGTACGGGAGTGGTTAATGAGGGACGGGAGTTAAGGGAGTCAAGAGGAATACCTATGGGTACGGGGGAACGGCCGGGGTCTTAAAGGCAGGAACAGGTCCGTGGAAAAGATCGGGAGAGGGTGTTATGGATCGGAATGCAAGAGCCCTTTTAGTGAGCTTTTTTGTAATGGTTTTACTTATAGCCGTTGCAGTTGCTAAAGCCGACGGCCTTTCGCCGCCTTCAGAGCTCGACCCGCAGCAGGTCAAGGAAATCACTGTTGAACCATTCTTCCAGTTGGATGAATTACATCGATCCCTGGTCTTCAAGGACCCTGCCGATTTTCAGCCAGTCGTTGACGCTTATAATGCTTCCGCCAATCTTAAGGAACGCCACTGGGCGACAACACCCCGGTTAAAAGTAACCATCACTTTGAGGAACGATGCCCGGATTGTTATAACGGACGTCCGTTATCCTAGCTTTATGGTCACGTACGAAAACTCGGGATTCAGCTTGGAATCGCCCCAAATGGCTGTCCTCTTCTATAAGTTTGAGGACAGACTGAGATCGGAACTTTACCAGGAACGCCGATTGGATTTGTGTCTTACAGCCATAAAGGCTGCTTACGAGGAGCTTGAGCATCCCATAAAGTTCGTGGCTGTCGATGCCTATGCTTTAGACGGGCTCTGCGAGGTGTACCCAAAAGAGCGGGTACTGCAAAGAGTCAGCACCCTTTTTCCGGTTCCGGTGTATGATTTTGAGGACGTTAAACACGACCATAGCAAGTTCGACTGTGTTAATGGGGAGATGGTCGGTGCCAAGAACGGCGCTGTGCTATCCGTCGAGGTTTTGGAGTATGACGGAGAGAGGGCGGCCATCGAAGTGTTCTTCGGATTTGCGAATCTGAACGGCCGGGGTAGACAGTATGAAGCTCGGCTTGTAGGTGAGCAGTGGCGGTTAACGCCCGGCCCAATGATCGTGTCTTAGAACCCGCGGTTAATACGTTCTTCATCGGCGGGAAAGTTCTTGTTTTCGATGGTATCGGCTTCACTAATCTGGAGCGATTAGAGATTGGTGATACAGGTCGCGGGGCTCTTTGGTGTAGCCTGTTTGGGACTATCGGCGGTATTTTCAGGTTCCCTTGGCTCCGGCGACAGGATAAGGGCCAATTATACTCATGAGGACGAAGAAGACCGGACGAGAAGGCGCAGGTGGGCTACAAACCTTTTTTTCGTTGGTTTGCCGAACGTTATTGGGGCAATGGTTATTCTTTTCTTGGCCTGGTCGTAGAGAGGGGGTGCTTTTAATGGGAGAAGCAAAACCGCCGGCTCCAAAGCAGCTCTGTCCTTATTGTGGGAGACCGGTGACCGAAAACGATATCTGTACGGAGTGCGGCAGTCACGCCAACCCTGACTACCAGATTTTTGACCCTATCGAGCGTGCCTGGCAGCAGGGCCGGTTCCTGCGCCGAGTTAAGTTTGGTAAAGTGCTGGCCATAGTATTCTTGCTTTTTATCTTGTACGCGGTTGCTAACGGGTTGATAAATGTTGTCAAAGAGACGTTTGGATAGGGCTTGCCTGAAGAGCGTGAACCATGTTGTCCCAATAATATCAACTAAAGCAAGAAACGAAAGCGAGCTTGAAAGCCTTGAGAAAACCCGCCTTTTGCTTATTAGCGCTTGCTGTAATCTTTGTGTTGCCGGCCTGCTCGCATCGGCCCGGCGTATCAGGCCGGTCTGAAGTGACCGGACGTTTTGACCGGGCGGAAAAGTTCGGGCAGTTTGTCGAGGTGCACAGGTCCGTGGGGCTATTACGCGATGAAGGAGATCATTCCCATCGACGGGGTTAAGGAGACAACCAGGTTGGATAAAAAGATACCGGTCGGGGATTTTACGGTTTACCTCAGGGGACTTGTAAAAGAGGGGGACGGGACCTGGACATTGGACTACAGTGGCCTGGATTCCGCAGGCAACAAGGTGGATGCCGCCATCGACGCGGGCTTATAGCGGGCATATATATGAAGGCCGACAATTACCGCATGCCGCTGACTTGTTTCAGTCGGTTCAAGGATCCGGCCAAAGGCGACCGGCGTCTGGTGATGCGCTACCACTGGCTGCCCGGCGACCAAGACGCGGAGAGCCGTATACAGGGGTCGGCAATTAAGATCACCAGGCTGGGCATCAGGCAGGAGGACGCTGCGGTAGACGTAAACCTGGGTAGCCCTAAGAAGGCGGCGGAGGACCGGGATGAAACGCGGATAATGGCTGCCGTCAACGAATATTACGATACTTTTGGAACAGCTCTTATCAAAGGCGACATTACGATCTTTGAGAGAAAGTACGGCTACCTTCAGCCGACGGGTGAAAGGGACGACGGAGTCAACGACTGGCGGCGGCAGTTTAACGTGTGGATGCCGCTGGGAGTGAAAGATTACAGCGTTTCCTTCAACGAACCCATCGTAACTGTCTCCAGAAATACAGCCACTGCGGATTTGGATGGGCTTGAAAGGATACTGCGGAACGGCGGCGAGTCCGCCGGGGGCTTCGGCACCGTGATCCACCTGGAAAAGTCACGAGGCCAATGGAAGATTACCATGGTTGACGAGTTTACCGAAACGGAAATGTACTCGGAAATGGAGGTCAACTGATGTTTTACCGGCACCGGTAAAAATAGATCCTGCCCGTGCCTATCGGGTGCGGGAAAGGCCTTCGGGTTCGGGCGGCAGCTCCAGGTGCTCCTCGCTGCAGACCCTTTGGCCTATCGACGGCAGGCCTGCAGGTTTCGGGGTCAGCTCCAGGCCCTCTTGCTCGCTGCAGCCGCCTTTGCCCTCGGGGGAAAGGCCTTCGGAGACCTCCATTCCCACCTGTGCTGCATCGGAGACGGGAGCTATGGTCTTGCGCCTGTTTTTCGCCAAAGTAAACACCTCTTTCTCCAGAAAAACCTGATGGCATCCCTGCCGGCTTTACTTTGAAACACCAGGGTCTGACGTTATAATGCCTTTTTTTGAGCCACTTTACCCGCAAGGCCGTCAGGCGATCTGAAATAATAAACATAAGGAATGGGCGGCCCGGAAAAATTTTTTCTCCGGGTCGTATTTTTTGTAATCCAGATGCCCTTTTAAATTGTCATGTATTATGAGGTGGGTTTTGCGAAGATGGGATACCGTCTCAGCGTTTTGTTTGCGATACTTGTTATTCTAATGCTGATCAGCGTATCAGGGTGCTTTGCTTCTTCTCTTGAGAATTACCTTGATGCCCAGGGTATCCCCGCCGGCAGCATCATTTACACTGCTCCGTCCAAGTATGTTTCGACGGTGTTCTACCTTGAGGGGAACGGCCTGTCCGTAGCCTGGCTGGAGCAGCGATGGGGGTGCTGGCGTTTTATGCGCACGTACAGTCAGCTCAGTCCTCGTCCAGGAGAGACCCTTACCTGGCACGGATGTACCCTGAAGTTCCCGGAAGACGATATGCATAAAGCCCTTACCTGCATTTTTGGCATCGCTTCCGATCCGCAGATACGGGTTGTGAAATTGGAATCCCCTCAGTCTGGCGTCATTGCCGTCACCGACGTCCACGAGGCTGAAGGGTACAGGGTATGGTGCGTAGTGGCCCCGGATATCCCCATGGGCTGCCGTATCACCGGCCTATCTGCGACCGGTGAAGTGCTTTACGCATATTAACCACAAAAATATCGCTATGGGACTTAGTTCCATATCAGTTAAAGGAAACCGTTAGCAATTTGTCGAAATCCGGTGTATGGCTAAGTCGCTTGAAGACCATGAAGCAGTCAAGCTGTTCTTCCGGCTTGAACTTAATAAAACTTAATAAGCTGATGAGATTGAAGAGACTCGAAGAGTGGAGCAGAGCTTAGACGACTCGGAGATATGGGGTGAGCACCGGTATAAAGTTGTATCGGTGTTTTTTGTTTTTAACGGCTTCTTTAACATCTTTTAGGATGGCGGGAACGGGTGATCGTCATCATCGATAACTACGATTCGTTCGTTTATAACCTTTACGGCTGTTTCAGGATGAGGCTCTCTTACTGGCGCTCGGAGTTTCGCGACTGGAGGTGGACGGGTGGAAACTTTAGCGTGCGTCAACGGGGAAATATTGCCGGCAGCGGGAAGGCACATTTCGCCCCTGGACCGGGGGTTCCGATATGGGTTGGGCCTCTTTGAAACACTGGCCGCCAAGAACGGGCGGATACTCTTTGCGAGGGAACATCTTGCCAGGCTCCGGGCGGGGGCCGGCCATCGGGCATCAACCTGGACCGTGATGACCGCTGCCTGCAAGGATACCTGGAAACCTCCAAGCAGGCCAACGGTATCAAGGACAGCTCGCTGCGGCTCACGGTTACGGCCGGGCCGGCGAGCGGGGAAACGTGCACCATTGTAACCCTGGGGCCGCCCCTTTATACCGACGGGGACTATAGGCGGGGTTTTCGCATCGGCGTTGTCGGAATACGGCGCAACCGTCATTCACCGTCAGTCAGGCTGAAGACCCTCAGCTACCTGGACCAATACCCTTTCCAGGCAGGAGGACCAGCAGCGGTTGGGACGAAGGGGTGCTTTTGAATACCGAGGGATTGGTCGCTAAGTGTTCGGCCAGCAACATTTTTATCGTGCGGCAGGAGCGATTGTTTACCCCGCACGTCGATCGCGATCTGCTGCCGGGTATTGTTCGGGCTGAAGTCCTTGCGCTGGCCCGGCGCCTGGGACTGGACGCATCTGAAGCCGCCCTGGGAGTCGATCTCTTTGGAAGGTGCCGAGGAAATCTTTCTTACTAATTCGGTTTTGGGCGTGATACCTGTCAGTTGTTTTAACGATCAGCCGGTGGGCCTTTCCTTTCCCGGGCCGCTTACCGGAAAGCTGGCGGATGCTTATAGACAATTAGTATCAGCGGTAAGTAAAAGGTGAACACCCCACATTTAAAGTTCAAGAAGTAGTTAGGGCGTTTAATCGGTATCGCTTTGACAATAAGCGGCGGTCAAGCAGCAAAACGGTAGTTCTACACGTCATAAGAAGCGCCACACACTTCTACCAAGGCTGTTGGCCGGTTTTTTATTGTCCGGGATGGGGTATGCGGCTTACCATAACTACCACAACTTCAACTTCTAACGATTGGATGTTCGGTGTCGGCAAAACAAGGGGGAAGCCAAATTGGGCAGCGCACACAACGCTTCGCTTGATGAACAGACTCGGTCAATTCTCGTTCCCCACATCGGACGGCAGGGTACCCTTGTGGATGCCCTTCACGATGTGCAGCAGGCTTTCGGTTATCTGCCCGAGCAGGCGCTGCGCGTATTAGCGGACGAGCTGAAGGTATCGCTGGCCCAGGTCTGGGGCGTTGCTTCCTTCTATGACCGGTTTTACTCAGAACCCCGGGGCAAAAACGTTGTGCGTGTTTGCACCGGAACGGCGTGCCAGGTTCGGGGCAGCCAGTCTGTGTTGCAGCGGCTGGAAAAGGCTATGGGTCTTAAGAACGGTGAGACGACCGCCGACCGGGCCTTTACCCTGGAGACCGTGAACTGCGTGGGCTGCTGCGGGCTTGCGCCGGTGGTCGTCGTTAACAACGAAGTGGTTCCAAACCGTGATGTGGAGCGGGTTATTAGAGACCTGCCCAGGGAGAGCGGGGACGATGAGTAGACTGGCGAGTATGGCCGATCTGGCCGCGCTGCGCGCTCGTCTGGCGGCCGAACGCCAGCCCAGCCGGAAGACAGTTAAGGTATGCACCGGTTCCGCCTGCCGTTCGGCTGGTTCGCTTAAGGTAGCGGAAGCGCTGTCGCGGGAACTCGCGCGGGCGGAACTCCCGGCAGCCGTGCGACATACCGGCTGCCAGGGCTTTTGTCAACTCGGCCCGCTGGTGACTGTTCAACCGGGAGGAACCCTTTATGGGCACGTTACGCCTTTTGATGTCCCGAAAATCGTGGACCTTACTCTAAAACGCGGCCAGTTTATCAGTCACCTAGCCTGCCGGCATCCCGAAACCGGGCAGCCGGTCCGGTCCGCCGACGACCTGCCGTTTTACAGCGGTCAAACCCGGTTGGTGCTGCGCCATTGTGGCATGATTAACCCGATGCGGATAGAGGACTACATTGAAGTAGGGGGCTACAGCGCGTTGGCCCGGGTGCTGCAAGAGATGTCGCCTGAAGATGTCATCGCCAGCGTCAAACTGTCCGGGCTGCGCGGGCGCGGCGGCGCCGGCTTCCCGACGGGGCGGAAATGGGAAGGGGCACGCAAGGCCAAGGGTGAGCGCAAGTTTGTTATCTGCAACGGCGACGAAGGCGACCCCGGCGCCTTCATGGATCGCGCCCTGCTGGAAGGGGATCCGCATGCCATACTGGAAGGGATGATCATCTGCGCATATGCGGTGGGCAACTGCCGTGAAGGTTTCGTATACGTGCGTGAGGAGTATCCTTTGGCAGTTCAGACCGTCGGTATAGCAATCGAACAGGCTCGCGCAATAGGGTTGCTCGGCAAGAATATCCTGGGCAGCGGTCTGGATTTCGATATTGAGATCCGGCGCGGTGCCGGGGCCTTCGTGTGCGGGGAATCGACAGCGTTGATGTTTTCTATTGAAGGAAAACGCGGCATGCCCCGTGTTACCCCGCCCCGCTCCGTCGAGTCAGGATTATGGGGGTGCCCCACCTGCTTAAACAACGTGGAGACTTTTGCCAACATCCCCTTAATCATAAACCAGGGTGCCGACTGGTACGCGACACACGGCACTAGTGGGTCCAAGGGTACCAAAGTCTTCGCCCTTTCAGGCAATGTAAGGTATACCGGCCTGATCGAGGTGTCGATGGGGATTAGTACCCGTCAAGTGGTATTCGACATCGGCGGTGGGATCCAAGGGGGGAAACGGTTCAAGGCGGCTCAGATCGGTGGTCCCGGTGGCGGTTGTGTACCGGAGGAGCACCTCGACCTGCCGATCGATTTCGAATCATTGGATTCCATCGGATCGGCCATGGGCTCGGGCGCTTTGATCGTAGTGGATGAGACTACCTGCATGGTGGATTTCGCCCGCTACTTCTTGCAGTTTACTCAGCAGGAATCGTGCGGAAAATGTCCGCCGTGTCGCATCGGAACCTACCAGATGCTGCGCATCCTAGAACGCATAGTGGAAGGAAAGGGGGATAAAGGCGACCTTGAAAGGCTTGAAAATCTGGGCCGTCTCATCAGCCAGACATCTCTCTGCGGGCTGGGCAAGTCGGCTCCCCGGCCCGTGCTCTCCACGCTCCGATTCTTCTGGGACGAGTACAAGTCCCACATTTATGAAAAGCGCTGTCCGACAGGGAGCTGCTCAGCGTTGAAACGCCTCGTAATCGGGCCTGACTGTGTCCAATGTGGCCTCTGCATGGAAGTGTGCCCACAGCACGCTGTTATCGAGAAACAGGACGGCTTCGCCATTGACCCCGTGGTCTGCATCAACTGCGCGGCGTGCGTAACGGCCTGCCCGATGGAATGCATCCTGGAAGATACCGGGGAGGAAAGAACCCATGAAAGAAACAGGACCGTTTGCCCTGACCATTGACGGGCGGGAAACTACGGTAGCACCGGGAACAACGATCATCGAGGCTGCAGCCGGCCTGGGGATCGACATCCCCCATCTTTGTTACTGCCCGGGATTGAAAAGCACGGGGTCCTGCCGTCTTTGTATCGTCGAGATTGAGGGGCTGCGCAGCCCGGTTGTCGCCTGCAAGCGGGAGGCCACCCCGGGGATTGTCGTGCATACGGACAGCCCGACCATCCGGGAGGCGCGCCGTTTTGTGGTGGAACTCCTGCTGTCACGGCATCCGCGGGAATGCCTTACTTGTGACAAAAACGGCGTGTGTCAGTTGCAAAGGTATGCCTATGAATTGGGAGCGCAGGCCGACCGTTTTCCTGTTGAACCTCCCAACCATCCTGTCGACGACCGTAACCTGTTTATTTTCCGCGACCCCAATTACTGCATCTTGTGCGGCTGCTGCATCCGGATCTGCCATCTCCAGGGCGCTGGTGTCATTGACTTTATCAACCGTGGCTTGAAGACGAAAGTCGGGACGCCGTGGGACCGCCCGCTGGATCAATCAGACTGCGACTTTTGCGGGAGTTGCATCGAAGTCTGTCCTACGGCGGCCTTAATCGAGCAGCGGCGGCGCGGCCGGGGCAGGGAATGGGAATTGCACCGCTCCACGTCCGTCTGCGGTCACTGCGGCGCGGTCTGTGCCGTGAACTTTTACTTGAAGGGCGGCGAGGTCGTCCGGGTCGGCGCTCCCCAGCGGGTGGACTACTTGTGTGCGCGCGGCCGGTTCGGATGGGTGCATCTTTCTCATCCGGAGCGGCTGACCAGGCCGCTGGTAAAGAAGAACGGAACGTTGGTGGGCGTCAATTGGGGCGAGGCTCTGGATGCTGTGGCCAATGGACTTCTGGCGGTACGGGACAAATGGGGACCGGATTCTGTCGGAGGGATTATCGGTACCGGCGTGTCCAATGAAGTTGCCCAAGCGTTTCTGAGTCTCATGCGCATAGGATTACGCACCAATAACCTTGGTATTTCCCCTGGTCTCAAGGGGCTGGCGGATGTGTTGCACGACTTGGACACGGTTTATGGCGGAAAGCGGGCTACCCTGGAAGACATTGCAAGCGCCGATGTGCTGCTCGTTATCGGGGACGCGGTTCGGCGATCACCTGTAGTATGGGCAAAAGTCAAGCGGGCGCTCGCTAACGGTACAAACCTGATTTATGTCGGTTTTTACAACGGACGGCTGGCAAAAACAGCCTCTATATGGCTGCGCTCTCGTCCTGAAGCAATAGAGGCGGTACTGCATCAGATGGCAGCTATGCTTTTGCGGCTGGACGAGGGCGGGAGGCTTCCCGGACGGCGTCTCGAAGGTTTCAGCGACTATAAAACAGCTCTTCAAAGGGCTTTCTCAATGACTATTTCTGATGGTGAGGGGCTGGAGGCAAAAGATCTGGCCGCAGCCTGTGCTGCCTTTGGCGACTTAAGCCGCAAAGCAGTGGTAATTTTTGCCGCCGACGGAGTAAGCCGCGGTACGGCCGCTGCAGCTGTTAACCTTGCGCTTCTCACCGGAAGAACCGAACGAGCAATCTATCCCGTAGTTTCGGGAGCCAACGCAACCGGGATACTAACCTTGCTGAAAACCGGTAAAACGTCTACTGAAGCCGCCATGAGCGCAGTTAAGATGCTTACAGGTACCAACGTGCGGGGTCTGTACATACTTGCGGAAGACCCCCTGTCTTTCTTTCCTGACCCGGAACGGTGGCGGGGTTTGATAAACGAGCTGGAGTTTCTCGTGGTTCAAGATATGTTTTTGACCCCGACTGCAGCACTCGCTGACGTGGTCCTGCCCGCTTCCAGCCACGTGGAAGAGGATGGCAGTTTCATTAACGCGGCGGGTCACCCGGTACGCTTTGATCAGGCAGTGCCACCTGTGGGGATGGGCAATCTGAATACGCTGGCGCAAATCGCTGCTCGCCTGGGGTCCCAGGCGCTTGGCGGCGAAGCACACGGTCCGACAGCAGAAATCGAACGCCTCGTGTCCGGTCGTGCGGTACCGGGCACTTCCAAGCCGGCATTGTTTCTGCCGTCTGTTAGCAATTTAACCAAGGGGAATACTCCTGGAATATCGCTTGTAGGGTATGCCTCCCGCTTTTATCCCGTCCACGATACCAGGCTGCGTTTCAGCGGCTTCGCCCGATTGGAACCGTATGGCGGGGACTGCATTGCCTTATCGCCAATAGATGCAGGAGCGCTGGGGATTGCGGAAGGAGCGGATGTTGTGGTTCAGTCGCCTTACAGCAAGGCTTCTGCCAGGGTGAAGATCGACAATGGATTGTTACCTGGCGTGGCGCTGGTTTCTCCGGACGCCCCGGTGGCATTAGCTATACTTGGCGGTTCGTGGCCCCTGGGTCCGGTGCCGATCCAGTTAACCGTTGCAAGGACTTAAGGAAGGGGATGAAAAGCGGTGAAAAGGGACCACCAGCTTACCGATTGCCAGGCGAGCCGGCAAATGATTGCTAAGGCATCCCGTGACGGTACCGTTACCATGTTTGATCGGGTCAGGGGACGTAAGGTTTGTTCATTTGGCTCGGGCGGCACTTGCTGCCGGGTCTGCTTTATGGGTCCCTGTCACGTTAAGGAAGAAGGCCCCGGGGCCGACACAGGCATCTGTGGGGCTACTCCTGCTACCATCGCGGCACGGAACTTCGGCCGGATGATTGCCGCCGGAACGGCTGCTCACAGTGACCATGCCCGGGAGATCGTGTTGACATTTCTTAAAATGCTCAACGGTGAAGCGGCCAGCTATACCATACGCGATCCCGTAAAACTCCGAGAACTTGCGGAAGTTCTTGGTATTTCCTCGAATGGTGATGCCAAAGAACTGGCACGCAGGGTAGCGGAATCTCTGCTTGCTGAATTCGGCAAGCAGGAAGGGGAATTGATTTTTCCAAGCCGGGCTCCTGCTAAACGGCAGGAGATCTGGCGCCGTCTCGGGGTTGTCCCCCGCGGCATCGACCGGGAGGTCGTGGAGATGCTCCATCGTACCAGCGTGGGCGTAGATCAGGATTTTGAGCACTTAATGCTTCAGGGAATGAGGGTAGCGCTGGCCGATGGCTGGGGCGGCTCGATGATCGCCACTGAACTGCAGGACATCCTTTTTGGGACGCCTTACCCTGTGCTCGGAAAGGTTAACCTGGGTGTCTTACGGGAGGATCACGTCAATATCGTGGTTCATGGGCATGATCCGCTGCTGCCCATGGTTGTCGTGGACATGGCCCGGGATGAAGAGCTCCTGGCCAGGGCGCGAAGTGTCGGAGCAAAGGGCATCAATATCGCCGGTATTTGTTGCACCGCTAATGAACTCTTGCTTCGCAACGGCATTCCCGTGGCGGGAAGCATCCTTCAGCAGGAACTGGCTATCGTCACTGGCGCCGTTGACCTCATGATGGTCGACGTGCAGTGTGTCATGCAGGGTTTAGCTAATGTTGCGGCGTGTTACCATACGGAGCTGGTTACCACTTCGCCGCGGGCGCGCATCCAAGGAGTCACCCACGTGGAGTTCCACCCCGAGCACGCTGAGAAAACGGCGCGGGAACTCATTCTCAGGGCTGTTGACAACTACCCGCGACGCGGCGTTGTGGAGATCCCGCGTGAAGAGATAGATGTGATGGCGGGATTCTCTCATGAGTCCATTCGTTACATGCTTGGCGGGAGATTCCGCGCTGGTTACGGTCCACTTAACGAGAACATCATCAATGGCCGTATCCGGGGGATCGCCGCCGTGGTGGGCTGTTCCAACCCGCGGGTACGTTATGGAGACCTGCATACCACCCTGGTGAGGGAGCTGATCGCCAATAACGTGCTGGTGTTGACCAGCGGTTGCGCGGCTATCAGCTGCGCCAAGGAAGGACTGCTGGTGCCCGAGGCCTCGGACCTGGCAGGTTCGGGGTTACGAGAGGTTTGCGAGGCGGTAGGTATGCCGCCGGTACTGCACTGCGGTTCCTGCGTTGATAACAGCCGCCTGTTGGTAGCGGCTACTGAAATAGTGCGCCAGGGCGGGCTTGGCGACGATTTGGCTGACCTGCCTGTTGTCGGGTGTGCTCCTGAGTGGATGAGCGAAAAGGCGTTGGCCATCGGCCAGTACTTTGTCACCAGCGGCGTTCCCGTCGGCTTTGGTGTCGTGTTCCCGACCCTCGGCAGCGAAGAGTTTTCCAGTTTTCTTTTTGAAGGTATAAGTGCGCTTACCGGGGGCAAGTGGTTTTTCGAACCTGATCCAAGATTGATGGCGCGCCGGGTGATTGAGTACATCGATGCAAAACGGCGGGCACTGGGGATCGAGCAAGCAAGGGAAAGAGTTTTGTTTGATATGGAGATGCGGCGGCAGATCGCAACCGGCTAGCCGGTCAAACCACTGGTATACAGGGAATTCCGCTACGCCGCCGTCCGCGTTGACTGGCGGTGTTTTCTTAAATTCGTTTATGGAAGAAATGGGAGCTAATAGTCCCATAGCGAGGAGGAGCAAAATGGCGGCGCGTATTTTAGACGGGAAGGCGATAGCGGCTCAAATACGGTCGGAACTGGTACGGGAAGCGGGGTCTTTTGCCTCGCAATGGGGCTCGCCGCCGGGTTTGGCGGTGGTGCTGGTCGGGGACAATCCGGCGTCGCAGGCATACGTACGTAACAAGGAGCACGCCTGCCAAGAGGTTGGCATCCGGTCGACGGTGCACCGCCTGCCTGCTGACACCCAAATGGATGACCTGCTTCAGCTTCTGGACCGGCTTAACGAGGACAGAGGTATCCACGGTGTTCTTGTACAGCTGCCCCTTCCGGATCACCTGGATGCCAAAGCGGTAACGCAGGCCATTAGACCGGAAAAGGACGTAGACGGTTTTCATTCCCTGAACGTAGGGAAACTGCAGATCGGTGAGCCTTGCTTGGCGCCGTGCACGCCATCCGGGGTTATCACCATCCTCGAGCGGTCCGGCATTCACATCGCCGGAAGTCATGCCGTTGTGATCGGCCGCAGCAACATCGTCGGCAAGCCTACAGCCATGTTACTGTTGCAGCGCCACGCTACCGTAACTATTTGTCATTCCCGTACCCCAGACCTTGCATCCGTAACCCGGCAAGCGGACATTCTGGTGGTAGCCATTGGCCGGCCGGGGATGATTACCGGAAAGATGGTTAAAGAGGGGGCGGTAGTGGTGGATGTGGGAATTAACCGTGTGGATGGACGCCTGGTGGGAGATGTCGATTGGGATAGCGTTGCCCCGCGGGTTTCAGCCATCACTCCTGTCCCCGGTGGAGTCGGCCCGATGACCGTAACCATGCTTTTGGCCAACACCATTCTCGCGGCGAAATTGCAGGTATCCGCATCGGCCGGTATATTGGCGACCTAAACGGCAGCCGGTCGTAGGCGGGATGGTTTTTGCTCCCCCAATGGGCGTAACTGTATTTCAGCTTGTGGGACCGGCGATTAACGGCTAAGTTATTGGTCCTTATACGCATTAAGGGTATGCTCACACCAATAATTGTTACCTTCTAGCAATTTATCTACCATCGAAAGGGGGATGAACTTGTCCAGGATAATTGCCACGGCAGCTATTCGGGGGGCACACAGTATCGTACGTCGGGCCGAAGAAAAGCTGAAAAGCGCCATGGAGATCCTGGGTGCGACTCACCCCGTGGAACTGCCCAATACCGGGTACTATCTTCCGGTTATCTATGGCATTACCGGGCGGAAGGTGACCCGCCTTTCCGATATGGAGCCGATCCTGGCCCTGGCGAACGAACTTCTTCCTCCATTGCCGGCGGAGACCCGTTGGACCCCTTACCTTGGTCCTGTTCTTGATGCCGGGATGGCCACACTGTTTGCGGAGGAAATCATTGAGGCCCTTAGGTATGCAACCGGGCCTTCCCCGGCCGGGGGCATCTGGCTGGGGGCAGCCG
Organism: Desulfosceptrum tomskiensis; assembly: GCF_049818055.1. Classification (GTDB taxonomy): domain Bacteria; phylum Bacillota; class Desulfotomaculia; order Desulfotomaculales; family JASEER01; genus JBFLVT01. The sequence goes on along the minus strand of NZ_CP187479.1, from coordinate 1,297,115 downwards.
ACGACGTAATCCTGAGGGAGCGCGGGATTGAGTTCGTGGACGGACGGGCGCCGGGGTTTGCCGCCGTGGTGGGGTCCGCTCCGGATACTCCTACAGCGGTAAAACTGGCCCGCGAAATGCAGCAGAAGAACCTTTACGTTTTTATGGCGGGGCAAGCCAACGGGACCAGTTTTGCAGAGCAGCTGGCTGCTGCCGACGTTCAACTCGGTTGGCCGACACGCCTGGTTCCCTTCGGCGAGGAAGTTTACGCGCATATTTACTCTCTCGGATTCGCCACGCGGGTGGCCCTGTCCTTTGGCGGCGTAACGCCGGGCGACTACCGCCGGGTGCTTCTTTACAACAAGAACCGCGTCTTTGCCTTTGTGTTGGCCCTAGGCCCGGTGACCGATGAATGGTATGCCACTGCGGCGGGTGCACTGAATTTTGGGTTTCCGGTTATTGCCGATACTGACATCCCGGAGATCCTGCCTTACGGCATCTGCACCTATGAGCATGTAGTGGCCCGTGTCCCGCACGAGCAGATTGTAGCCCGGGCGGTGGAGGTACGGGGACTCAAGGTGCCGGCAGCTGATGTAGAAGTGCCCGTGGCTTTTGGGCCGGCTTTTGAGGGCGAAATCATTCGCCGGAATGCTACCTTTGTTGAGATCGGCGCCGGCCGATCTACGGCTTTTGAACTGCTTGTGACACGGCCGATGGGCGAAGTGGAGGACGATCGAGTGCGGGTGATTGGACCCGATCTTGATCAGCTGAATGAGGGCGATACGCTCCCCTTGGGGCTGGTCATTGAAGTGGCCGGGCGAAAGATGAAAGAGGAGTTCGAACCGGTTCTCGAGAGACGTCTGCATTATTTCGTCAACTACCTGGAGGGCGTAGTGCACATCGGGCAACGTGACATAGTAAGGATCCGGGTGTCCAAGAAGGCGTTTGCCGCCGGCCTGCGCCTGCACCATATCGGGGCGGTGGTAGTCAACAGGGTCAAGGCCGAGTTCGGCTCGCTCGTCGACAAAGTGCAAGTCACGCTCTACACGGACCCTGAGGATGCGCTGGCAGAGCAGGAAAAAGCCCGGGCCGTCTACCGGCGTCGCGATGAGCGCCTCGGTTCGCTAACCGATGAGGCGGTCGACGTCTTTTACACCTGCAGTCTTTGTCAATCCTTCGCTCCGTCCCATATCTGCATAGTAACGCCTGAGCGTTTGGGGCTCTGCGGGGCGGTGAACTGGCTCGACGCCCGGGCGTCCTATGAACTCAAGCAAGCCGGGCCCAACCAGCCTGTCGTAATTGGAACGTGCATCGACGGGGTCCGGGGGCAGTACACCGGTGTCAACGCAGCAATGCAGCGTTTCACCCAGGGTAAGATCACGTCCTTGAGCCTTTATTCGATGATGGAGGACCCGATGACCTCGTGCGGGTGCTTTGAAGCAATCGCCGCCGTTCTGCCGGAGGCCAACGGGATTTTTATCGTTAACCGCGAGTACGCGGGGGATACGCCCCTCGGGATGCGGTTTTCCACCTTGGCCGGAATGGTTGGAGGCGGAGAGCAGACTCCCGGTTTTATGGGACTGGCAAGGGCATATATCTTGAGCCGCAGGTTCATTCAGGCCGATGGCGGCTTGGCACGGGTGGTTTGGATGCCGCACCAGCTTAAAGAGTACCTGAAAACGGGCCTCATCCGCCGGGGGGCAGAAATCGGCGTTCCTGATCTGATTGATCGCATCGCCGATGAAACGGTGGGCACTGCAGTGGATGGTATTCTGTCCTTCCTGGAAAAGACAGAACATCCCGCCTTAAGTATGGAACCAATTATGTAGACGCTAAGGAGGTGCGCACGGTGGCGTTGACCGGACTCCAAATTTTTAAACTACTACCGAAAACAAACTGCCGAGAATGCGGGTTTGCAACGTGTATGGCCTTTGCGATGGCTCTCGCGGCTGGCAAGGTTTCCCTGGATGCCTGCCCACACGCATCGGATGATGCCCGTGCGACTCTGGGCGCAGCGGCTGAGCCTCCGGTTCGCTTGGTGGCGGTTGGCCAAGGGGAGTATGCCGTCGAACTGGGAGGCGAAGTTGTTCTCTTCCGCCATGAGAAGACTTTTTACCATCCAACGGCGCTGGCTATCGAGGTGCGGGATGATTTGCCCGAGGCCGAATTGAAGGAACGGTTGAGCCGCATTCAGACCCTTTCATTCGAGCGGGTGGGGATCACCATGCGCGTTAACTTGGTTGCAGTTCGCCATGCCCATCCGGATCCAGCGTTTTTCATCAAAACGGTTGAACTGGTCCAGGCGCACAGCCCGCTGCCGATAGCGTTGGTTACTCAGGATCCTGCAGTGATACGCGCAGCACTTGCGATTGCAGGTTCCAGGCGCCCTCTTCTCTGGGGGGCGACCGAAACGAATTGGCAGGAGATGACGGCTCTGGCCAAGGAGTATGGCTGTCCGCTGGTCGTGGCGGCAGGGGATTTGGCGGGTCTGGCCTCGCTCACCGAGCAAGTGACCAGCAGCGGCCATAAAGATATTGTATTGCACGTCCCCGCGGCAGGCGCAGGAGATGCCTTGCGCACGGCAACAGCGATAAGACGGATGGCCATTAAAAAACGGTTTCGCCCTTTTGGTTTTCCCATTCTTGCCTCGTTTGGCGATGGCCGGGACGCATACCTGGTCGCCTTGGCGGCCGCAACCTGCATCGCCAAGTACGCGAGCCTGGTTGTCCTGGATACTGTTGATCCGGCAGTCGTCCTGCCGTTATTGACTCTCCGCCAGGACATCTATACCGATCCGCAAAAGCCGATCCAGGTTCAGGCAACCTGCTACTCTATCGGCAATCCGGGCCCCAATGCCCCGGTCCTAGTAACCACAAACTTTTCACTTACCTATTTCTCTGTGGTTAACGAGATTGAAGCGAGCAGGGTGGGCACCTACCTTGTAACGGTCGACACTGACGGCACCTCTGTGCTTACTGCATGGGCCTCGGGCAAGTTTGGCCCAGAACAGATAGCCGAGGCGATGGAAAGGACGGGTGTTGGGGAAAAAGTTAAACACAGGCAGGTAGTCATTCCGGGCTATGTGGCCATGTTAAGCGGACGCTTAGAAGAGCTTTCAGGCTGGAATGTGCGGGTGGGTCCGCGCGAGGCCGCGGCGCTGCCGGGCTTTCTGCGATCCTATGTTACAAACTAAACGGTGTTTTTATTAGTTTGAAATTTCAGAATTGACTTAATAATGGATGGAAACTTTCAGAAAGTCCATATCAGCATTAGCTAAGAAGATAGCACTGTGTCAGAGGGGTTATTAGCGGGCCGCAGGCTAAATTTTGGAGGGAGCGTGATGAGGTGGGATTTAGAATCGCGGTAGCGGGCAAAGGTGGATCAGGCAAGACGACGGTTGCCACGCTCGTCATTCGTTACCTTATCTCTCGCGGCCTGGGGCCGGTCCTGGCAGTAGATGCCGATCCGAACGCCAACCTTGGTGAAGCACTGGGGATAGCTCCATGTGCGGACCTAATGGAAACCCTGCGTGAAATCACCGATTCGTCTCTGGGATCGGGAGGGGTTGATAAGGTTTCCTACCTGGACTCTCGCTTACGGGAGGCATTGATGGATGCCGACAGCGGCGAAGTAGACCTTATCGCCATGGGGCGCCCGGAAGGTCCCGGCTGCTACTGTTATGCCAATGCTGTGCTGCGCGGGGTCATGGGAAAGCTGGACAGGAATTATAACTACACCGTTTTGGATAATGAGGCCGGTCTTGAACACTTGAGCCGCCGAACCACCGATCTTGTTGACCTGCTTATTGTTGTAAGCGATAACAGCGTACGGGGGGTGCGTTCCGCCGGCCGGGTGGCGCGAGTGGCCGCGGAACTCGGGCTGCAAGTCAAGCGCCAATGCCTCCTTGTGTGTAAGGCCCAGGGCAAACTCAGTGCGGGCTTACGCCAGGAAATCGCCGCCACCAGCCTTGATTATGCCGGGGTATTGCCGTATGACGCTCTTGTTGCCGAGTATGACGCAGGCGGCAAACCGCTCTTTAATATTCCCGCAAATGCACCGGTGGTTCGCATGTTCGAACCTGTAATGGATGAATTACTTCAGCTAAGCACGGATTTACAGAAGGAGGGGAACCGCCGTGTCCTTTGAGCTTTACCGCGAAAGTTTTCCATTTAGGATCAGTGAGGTAGAAATTGGCGCCAGCGCTTCAGGCAACGGGCAGCAGCGGTCCCTTCGGGTGGGCGGTGCATCCACCTTACCGTTTTTAAGCTTTGATGGGGCGCCTGGGCATCTTCCGGTGGTAGGCATGGAGGTATGGGATGTAGTCCCGGAACCCTGGCCCGTACCTTTAGAAAACGTTTTCGGTCCGGTAGCAAGCGATCCGGTAGGCTGGGCACGTCACTGCGTCGAGGAATGGGGAGCGGAATTCATTTGCCTGCGGCTGCGCGGCGCTGACCCCGAACTCGGCGACGCTTCTCCAGAAGCCTGCGCCACACTGGCACGGGATGTCCTGGATGCGACAGGCGTACCGCTCGTTGTGTTCGGGTGCGGCAACGACGCCAAGGACAATGTTGTAATGCAGAAGGTCAGCGAAAGCTGCGCCGGCCGGCGGTGCCTGATCGGACCCGTCACCAGCGACAACTACCGTACAATCGCCGCAGCCGCCATGGTCAACGGACATCTGGTTATTGCCCAGAGTCCGGTAGACGTCAACATGCAAAAACAAATCTGCGTTTTGCTCAATGATTTGGGACTACCGCAAACACAGATTGTTATGGATCCAACCACCGGGGGCCTGGGTTACGGCCTCGAATACACCTATTCCGTGATGGAACGGGTACGCCTGGCAGCGCTCCAGGGAGAATCAAGCCTTGCGTCACCAATGATTGTCTTTTGCGGTTTTGAAGCTTGGCGGGCCAAAGAGGCTAAGACCGGGCCGGCCGACGGAGTTGTGCAGGGTGCGCTTTGGGAGGCACTGACGGCCGGAACCCTTCTCCAAGCCGGGGCGGATATGCTGGTAATGCTTCATCCTGAAGCAACCCGTGCGGTAAGGGAGCACATTAAGGCATTAGCAGGGGGAGAGATGGCTATATGATTTTGATCGGGGAACGTATCAACGGGCTTTTCCGCGACGTGGCCCAGGCTATTCAGACGAAGAATCCCGAACCGATTCAGCGGCTTGCTCTAGCCCAGACCGAAGCTGGTGCGGCTTACCTTGATATAAACACCGGACCGGCGGTAGCTGACCCGGCGGCTGTAATGCCCTGGTTGGTAAAAACAGTGGAAGAGGTCGTAGATACCCCCCTGTGCATAGATGCGGCCAAGCTTCCGGCGATCGAGGCCGGGCTCAAGGCGGTAACCAAGAGTCGTCCTATTATCAATTCAACAATAGCCGAGCGCGAACAGCTCGAAAAATACCTTGCCATGGCCAAGGACTACGGGGCGTACCTGATCGCCCTGACCATGAACCGGCGGGGAGTGTCAAGAGACGCGGCCGACCGCCTGGCGATGGCGATGGAAATTGTCGTAACGGCTGACGAACAGGGTTTTCCCATACAGGATCTCTTTATCGATCCACTGGTGCTTCCCGTCAACGTTTGTCAGGAAAACATCGTCGAAGTGCTCGAGACCTTGCGGCAGGTACGGACTCTGGCTGATCCGCCCCCGCGGACGGTGGTCGGATTAAGCAACGTCTCGCAAGGTTGTCCTCACCGCTCACTGCTTAACCGGACTTTTGCAAGCATGGCCATGGCCGCCGGGCTTGACGCTGCCATTGCCGACGTGCTCGACGGGGAGCTTAGGGAAACGGTGGCCGCCGGGCGCGTCCTCCTTAACAAGGAGATATACAGCGACGCCTTTCTCGGGAGTACGAGCAGGACTTCCCCTAAGCAAACCTTAAGGTGAGGGGGTTGACGCGATGAGTTTTGAGCCAAAGATTCTCGCCTTTTGCTGTCACCACTGCGCCTACGGCGCGGCGGACCTGAGCGGCGCACTCCGCCTTCAGTACCCGGTTAATGTCCAGATTATCAGGGTGCCCTGTTCGGGCCGCATCAGCGAAGAGCACGTCTTGAACGCCTTCGTCAATGGTGCGGATGGGGTTTGCGTAGCCGGCTGCCTTAAGGGCAACTGCCATTACCAGACCGGAAACCTGCGCGTGGAAAAAAGGGTCGACATTCTGAAAAACCGCTTGTCGGACATCGGTATCGAGTCCGAACGGCTGCACATGTTTCACGTTTCGGCGGCCATGGGGGCACCGTTTGCCCGCTTTATAGAGGAACTGGTGGAGACCATCCGTAGTCTTGGCCCGACATTCGGCGGTCAGGAGCGGTAGGGAGGGGAACAGCTTGATTCTCGCACGTCCTAAGACCGTATCGTCAATCCTGCCCCTGGTTTGGGGAATGAAGTCGCTGGTGGTGGCAGGGTGCCAGGAGTGTGTGACGGTATGTCAGGCGGGGGGCAGAAAAGAGGTTTCTTGTGTGGCGCAGCTCCTTGAGATCGCCGGGAAGAAGAGGGGCTTTCTGTTTACGATCGCTCAGGTTACCGTTTTCAGGCAGTGTGACAACGAGTACCTCGCGCCGCTGGATGCTTTACTTAAAAAGGCGGATGCGTGTATCTCCCTGGGTTGCGGGGTTGGCGTGCAATTTATCGCGGAAAGACACCCGGCGGTGATGGTCATTCCCGGGGTTGACACCGTCGGCGGAGGGGGTACGGTGATCCCCGGGGTATGGGAGGAACGCTGCGCCATGTGCGGAGAGTGTATCCTCGCGGAGACCGCCGCGATTTGCCCCATGACCCGTTGTGCCAAGGGGCTCTTGAACGGCCCGTGCGGCGGGTCGGTCGACGGCAGGTGTGAAGCCGGCCCTGACCTGCCCTGCGCCTGGGAGATGATTTACCAGCGGCTGAGGAAACAGGGGCGTCTCGAAAGTCTGACGAGGATAAGACCGCCGAAGAACTGGGCTCATTCCGGTTCGGGAGCGATGCGCAAGGTCATTAGGGAGGAAGTAATGCCATGTCTATCGGTCCAGCCGCTAAAGTGATTGAGGCCCGTACCGGGAGCAGGCTGGAGAAGGTCCTCAGGGCGGGTCACTTTGCGGTGACTGCCGAGATCGGGCCGCCCAAGGGTGCCGACGGGCGCAGGATCCAAGATCTAGCTTTTTTGCTCAGGGACTGTTCCGACGCGCAGAATCTAACCGACAACCAGACGGCGGTCGTGCGTCTTTGCAGCCTTGCGGCCGCGGTACATGTTTTACACAGCGGTGGAGAACCGGTGCTGCAGATGACCACGCGTGACCGCAACAGGATTGCCTTGCAGTCCGACCTCCTCGGAGCGGCAAGCCTCGGCGTTCGTAACGTGCTGTGCCTCAGCGGTGACCACCAGCGCTTTGGCAACCACCCGGAGGCTAAAGGTGTCTTTGATCTGGATTCCGTGCAGTTGACCGCGACGGTGAGACGAATGCGAGAAGAACGGCTGTTCATGTGCGGCGAAGAAATAAAGGTTCCCCCGCGGGTTTTCGTGGGGGCCGTGGAAAACCCCTTCGCCGGTCCTGTTGAGCTTCGGGTGCTCCGCCTGGGCAAAAAGGTTATGGCTGGTGCGGAATTCATCCAAACGCAGGTCGTTTATGATGTTGAAGGCTTTGCGCGTTGGATGGCGGCTGTACGCGCTGCGGGATGGCACAAGAAGACCTTCATCCTGGCCGGGGTTACCCCGCCGAGGTCGGCCGGCGCTTTACGTTATATGAGCCGGATCCCGGGGATGAGAGTGCCGGAAGAATTGATCCGTCGTATGGAAAAGGCGTCCAACAAACCCCGGGAAGGCCAACGCATCGCTTTGGAGATCATTGATCAAGTCCGCGCCATAGCAGGAGTCAGCGGTATACACATTATGGCTATTAACTGGGAAGAAGCCGTACCGGAAATCGTTAGCATGGCAGGGCTTTATCCCCGGCCACGACCGAATTGATCCTAGTTTTTGCAGTCAGGGGGAAGAGAGCATGTTACCCGATATCGAAATTGCCCGCAACGCTAAGTTAAGGCCTATAGTGGATGTGGCTGCCGGTCTTGGTCTTAGCATGGACGACATCGAGCTATACGGCAAGTATAAGGCCAAGGTAAGTATGGATGTTTGCCGACGAGTGAAAAATTCCCCGCGCGGAAAGTTGATCTTTACAACGGCCATTACCCCAACGCCTGCCGGAGAGGGGAAGACGTGCACTGCGGTCGGTCTTACCCAGGCTCTGGGGCGTTTGGGCAAGAAGGTCATGCTTTGCCTTAGGGAACCGTCGCTGGGCCCCACCTTTGGCGTTAAGGGTGGAGCGGCCGGCGGGGGGTATTCGCAGGTCGTTCCCATGGAAGACATTAACCTGCATTTTACCGGTGACCTTCACGCCATCTCTGCAGCGCACAATCTTCTGGCGGCGGTGATAGACAACCACCTTTATAACGGCAACGAGCTGCAGATTGATTCGAGAAGGGTCGTCTGGCCGCGTGTAGTGGATATGAACGACCGCGCGTTAAGGAATATCGTGTGCGGTCTGGGCGGAAAAACTGATGGTGTGCCGCGGGAGGCCCGTTTTGACATTACCGTGGCCTCGGAAATCATGGCGTTGATGTGCCTGGCGGAAGGGTTGGATGATTTCAAGGAGCGCGTGGGCAGAATCCTGGTCGCCTATACCCAGAGCGGAACACCCGTGTTTGCAAGGGATCTGAAAGTGGCTGGGGCATTGACGGTCCTGATGAAGGACGCCTTGAAGCCCAACCTCGTGCAGACCATTGAAGGCCAGCCGGCTTTTGTTCACGGCGGTCCGTTTGCGAACATCGCGCACGGCAATAACTCTATCATCGCGACTCATACGGCGCTTGGGCTGGCGGACTATGTGGTCACTGAAGGGGGCTTCGGCTCCGATCTTGGCGCCGAGAAATTCTTTGATATTGTATGTCCCTATGCCGGTTTTAAACCTGACGTGGTAACCCTTGTGGCTACCGTCCGGGCCCTGAAGCTGCACGGCGGAGTGGCGCTGGCCGATGTCGGGCACCCCAATCCCGAAGCGGTCAGGCGCGGGCTGCCTAATCTTGATTGGCACGTGCACAATATCAAAAATAATTTCGGCCTGCCGGTGGTAGTAGCTATCAACAGATTCCCCACCGACGATCAGTCCGAGTTGGATCTTATCGAAAAGCATTGCGAGGAGGCGGGGGTTCCCGCAGCGGTTTCCGAAGTTGTTGCCCGCGGCGGGGCCGGGGGGGAAGAACTGGCGACAAAGGTACTGGAGATCCTCGAGCGCAATGAGGCTTCTTCCTACAAGCAACTCTACGATTGGGACCTGCCCATTCAACAGAAGATTGAAGCCGTTGCGCGCAAGGTCTACGGGGCCGACGGCGTCATCTACACCGATCTGGCAGAACGACAGATCGAGGACCTTGTCCGTCTCGGATTGGATCGTTTGCCAATTTGCATCGCCAAAACGCAAAACTCGATTTCCGATAACCCCAGACTTTTGGGCCGACCCATGGGTTGGAATCTGACGGTGCGTGAATTGCGGCCCGCAACCGGGGCGGGGTTCCTGGTGGTATTGGCGGGGAAGATTATGACGATGCCTGGCCTGCCGAAAATTCCGGCGGCGGAAAAGGTCGATATTGACGCGCTTGGTAACGTAGTGGGGCTCTTCTAGAGTTTCTTGTGATTCTTGTGATTTAGGATAAATTGAGGGAAGGAGGTGAGGGTGGTGCGGATAAGGGCGCTTATTGTCGATGACGAGTATCCTGCGAGAATGGAGTTGCGCTACCTGCTCTCTAAGTACGAGAGTATCGAAGTAATCGGTGAAGCGACCAACAGTATCGATGCCTGGCAATTGATCAGCGCGGTTGAGTACGACGTGGTGTTTCTTGATATTGAACTACCGGGCATCAGCGGAATGGAACTGGCGGCCAGACTGAAGCAACTGCCTAACGCGCCACGGGTGGTGTTTGTTACGGCATTTCAAGAACACGCTTGCGAGGCGTTTGGCCTGAGGGCTATAGACTATCTTCTTAAGCCCATTAGCGAGGGGCGGTTGCGGGACACTATTGCCCGGATTCAAGATGTGCTTGAAAACGAATCCTGCGCGTTGAAATGGTTAACCGGCGAGCGGAATGGGGTGGCGGTACCGGTTGCTGTTGAAGATATCATTTACGCTTATGCCGCTAACAACCGTACCTTTCTCCGCACCCGTACCGACAGGGTACGCGTAAGGTATACCCTGGAGCAGTTGGAACAACGCTTACCCAGCGACCTTTTCTTCCGCTCACACCGCGCATACCTGATCAACATTGATCAGATTAAGGAAATTCGGCCAGACGTTAACGGTGCTTACTCTTTAGTGATGAACGACGTTATTAACAGCGTGGTTTCTGTTAGCCGGGGCCGCGTTCAGAGCCTCAAGAAGCGCCTGGGGCTGAGGGGACGCCTTCGCACAAAAGGTAGCGCATATTCACGCAAGAAACAAGTAAAGGTGTAGGTGACATGAGTACGGGATGTATCGTAACCGAATGTGCTGGACGCTTACGCAAATTAGCCGACGAACGTACGTGCGGTCAAGGTCGGCAGGTAATGCCCTTCTGCCTGCCCTGTACTCTGGCGCTGGAGCCGGTCGCGGATGTTGTTGAACGCATTGCCAAGGGCTGTGCGACCGAAGCCGATCAAGATTTCCTAAGGCAATCTTATACTCAGGTGCCGATGATTGCTCGCTGCCGCTTTGGTCGCAACACGTGGGATGGCGTAGCGAACTTGCTGGAAGAAGCTTGGGATGTTGTCAGTGAACATATCAAAGGAAAGCATTGTCCGTCAGGGCTTTGTTGCACTCCGTCAACCTTCCGGATTGACCCGGATAAATGTGTAATGTGCGACCTTTGCGCTGAAGTCTGCCCGGAAGACGCCATTGTCGGGCGTCCCTTTGTCGAATACCGAACCGATAATAGCCCCTACAAGATACTCGTCCACAGGTGCACCGGTTGCGGCCAATGCGTTCCGGTGTGCCCGGAAACCGCGATTGTCAAGGTTGTCGAAAAGCGCATTGAACAAAACGACCGTGAGGACGTGGGGTAAAAAAATATGCTTTTAACGACAACGCCAGGTGTTCCTGGAAAAACACTTCAACTTCTGGGTATCGTGGGGGCGCAGGAGTATTGCCAACTGGATGCAACGGATGACCCCGCTGCTGATCCTATCCGGGTGCTGGAAAAAGGCAGGGAAAGTGTTTTGGAAATGTTGGCGGAAAAGGCCCGGGACCTGGGGGGAGACACCGCAGTAGGCATCAGCTTGAGCATCTGTCCCATGCATAACGGTAATTGCAACGGGATCCTTATCATGGCTACGGGAACCGCCGCGAAATTCCTTGGCCCGTGGCGATAGTCTTTCCTTAAGGTTGCGATGAACATAAACGGGGCTGTGGCTTTTAGCCACAGCCCCGTAATCTTAGTTGTGATGTCGGAAGGTTTTAGAAACATGCCAGGGACAAAGAACGTGCGGCTCTTAAACGCCTGCAGGCGGTACAATTGTTCAAAAAAGTATCCGGCACCAAGGTTGCCAGGTGGGCGATTTCAAGCGCCGAGGCGTAGTGGTGGCCGCAACACGAACATTTCTGCAGGGGGAAGCTGGTTTCCTTAACGGCCTTAAACGGCCTTAATTCATCTTCAGGGGGAGCGATGGTAATAGCTCCCGTGGGACAGTAACGGGTACACCGCCCGCACCCCATGCAGGCTTCGGGGACAAAACGCCAGATGACCCTGGCTTTCTCCAAATCCGGTCTCATAGCCAGAGCGCCCGCCCGGCATGCCGCAGCGCAGGCGCCGCAGGCGATACAGAGGGTTTGGCGGAAAACTGGCTGAGGCCGGGCCTGAAGACGGTTGACAACGGGGGAATTTCCTGCTGCCATTTGGGCATCCTCCTATCTTGCTTGTGGTCGCCTAAGACCCGATCAAACTTGCGTAGGCCTGGCGTCGCTGCAGGTTTAAGAGGCGGATGTCTTCCTCATTTACCAGTGTTAGAGCTTTTGTCGGGCAGACTTTTACGCAGGCCGGACCCTCGGGCCGGAAGTAACACAGGTCGCATTTCACAGCAACCTTCCTCATTTTCTTTTCATCCTGTTCACTAAGAATGAGGGGGAGAAGGACCGAGGTTGCCAGAACTACGCCTGTGGCAGCCGCCTGGCGGACGGCCTGGATTTCGATGCAACCGATGGGACAGGCCAGGATGCAGATCCCGCAGCCCACGCATTTCTTCTCGTTCAGTACAACGGCCGCGCCCTGCACTTCAATGGCATACACCGGGCAGACCTCCATACAGGGAGCCTGATCGCACTGGCGGCATTGCAATGGAACGCTGCCCTGCGCTGTCGGAGTGAGAAACATGCGCGGGTACGGCACTGCGCCCGCTTCTTTATGGACTAATGTACAGGCGGCCAAACAGGTGTAACACCCCAGACATTTTGCCTTGTCCGGGATGATAAATTGCCTGCGCACGAACCTCACCCCACTTTCCTTTACTCTTGCCGCTTAACCAGAGCCTCAAGGTTGACCATATACCGTTCTTTCTTCTGGCGGCGCATCATCTGAGCCTCCACTGACGATATTCTTTCAATATTAGCTGCAGACGCCTTTAGTTCGGGTATTCCACAAACAGGGTCCCGCACCCGACTGGTCAGTTCATTGACAGGTGCTTCCCAAAAGTGAAACGTCATGAAAATAATTCCAGGTGGGACCCGGTCGGTTACCCAAGCCCTGGCATTTATTGAGCCACGGCGTGTGGAAACGCGGACTAGGTCGCCGTTGCGAATCCCTCTGCGGCGGCTGTCTTCAGGGTTAATTTCCACCAATTCTTCCGGTCCCATTTGGTTCAATACCCACTCCTTGCGCGTAATCGTGCCGGTGTGATAGTGATAAACGCGGCGGCCGGTGGTCAGTACAAGCGGGTAGTTTTTATCGGGCTTTTCGACAATACCGACAGACGTTTGCTCCGGGTCAAGAGGAACAGGTCTTAACTGCGCCTTTCCTGACGGGGTTATAAAAACATTGTTAGAGTACAGGACAGCGGTTCCCGGGTGCGTCTCGTCAGGACAGGGCCAGAGAAGACCGGAGCTGTCGTCAAGCCTCTTGTAAGAAACCCCGCCGAACTTTTCGGGTATCAAAAGACGCATCTCCCCCCAGATTTCCTCCGGTGAACGGTAGGAAAGAGCTGAAGAACCCATTTTCCGGGCAAGTTCGCTGAAGATCCACCAATCGGGCCTGGCGTCTCCGGGGGGCGGTACGGCCATCCGTACGCGCTGAACCCTGCGTTCGGTATTAGTGAAGGTACCGTCTTTTTCAGCGGCGCAGGCGGCAGGGAGCACAACCTTGGCGAGGCGGGCCGTTTCTGTTAGAAAGATGTCCTGAACGACTAAAAGATCGAGCCGCTCCAATGCCTTCCTCAGGTATCCCGAATCCGGCTCGCTTAACACGGGATTGGCGCCAAAGACGTAAAGGGCCCGGATTTTCCCTTGCATAATGGCTTCACTGATCTCGGTAGTTCTGATGCCGGGTTTCGATGGGGGCTTTACTCCCCAAACATGTTTAAAACGCGTTTGGTCTTGAGACCTGCTAACATGCATGTATCCGGGCAGGAAGTCCGGCAGGCAGCCCATGTCACCCGTGCCCTGAATGTTGTTCTGCCCTCGTAAAGGAAAGACGCCGGATCCGGGCCTGCCAAGATGACCGGTGATAATCGCCAGGTTGGCCAGGTCCAGCACGGCGGCTGTCCCGTGGGCAAACTGGGTGACACCCATGCAGTAAAGGATCGCCGCTGTTGGTGCATTCCCGTATAAGTGAGCGGCAGCCTGCAGATCTGCCTGTGGTATGCCGGTCATCATTTCCACCCGTTCTGGTGTCCACTCAGCTAGGCTGGCCGCAAGGACATCGAAGCCGGTGGCCATCTGATTAACGCGAACGGTATTAATTAGGCCATCGCGGATCAGAATGTGCATCATGCCATTCACAAGAGGAATGTTCTGTCCTACCGGCACCCGCAGCCAGATGTCTGCTCGAGCAGCCATCTCGGTATGCCTTGGATCGGCCACAATCAGCTTTGCCCCCCGCTTTCGGGCCTTGATAACGTGTAAGGCTACTAACGGGTGACACTTGGAAGTATTTGAACCAATAATAAAAATGGTCTCAGCGGTTGTACCAATCTCTGGAATTGTATTTGTTGCTGCTGCGCTTCCCATCGCGGTCGCCAGACCGGCGACGGTTGGGGCGTGTCAAAGGCGGGCGCAACAGTCAACATTGTTGGTACCCATGACTACCCTGGCAAATTTCTGTGCTGCGAAGTTATCTTCATTAGTGCCCTTAGCTGAAGCGATAAGGGCAAAGGCATCCGGATCTTGCTGGCGCACCCTGTTCAAATGGTCCGCGATAAAATCCAAAGCCTCGCCCCACGTCGTAGGGACCAGCGTCCCGTCTTTCCGGATAAGGGGGGTTTGCAGCCGGCGCGGGTCGCTGACATGGTTATAGCCATAGTAGCCTTTAAGGCAGAGTTCGCCTTGACTTACCGGGTGTTCCGGATCAGGCTCCACTCCGACAATACGCCCTTGATCAACCAGGAAGTATAGTCCGCAACCTACTCCGCAGTAGGGGCATATAGTTCGGACGCGGTGAACAGTCAACGTTAATCCCTCCTGCCGGCGAGATCCTGTATATAAAACAACGCCTGGAACAGGTGAAATATCCCTGCCCAGGCGGTCGGCGTTTCTCCACAGTGTTCCCCGGTGGTTAATTCCACCTCTTGCCGCCAGTAACACTGCGGGTGTCTTATTTGCTTTTATTGTATGGGTTAAGAAACTCCGGGGCAACGGCTTGGGGACGAAAGGTCCAAGGACCTGCTCTAATAACAGTTAAACATAGTGAACGGTATCTAAGTAATCACAGACTAATAATTTGCGGGAGAAATCGCTTTAAGCGGGTGGTTTTCGTGGACAAAGCGGTTTTTAAGTGTTATACGTTACAATAGTAGGCAGAAATGGGAAAAAACAGATAGGCTATGCGGTCTATTTTTTTAAGGCGTCTGAAGAAACGATGGGCGCAGGGTAGGATCAGCCTGTCAGAAAATGTGGTGTGCAAGGATTTATGTACTGAAAGTCTTCGCGGTAAGAAAGAGCGACTTAACGAAAAAAGAGCGGCACTGATCAAAGATTATGCAGGGAGAAACCCCTTTAATTTAGGAAGAACAATAGGGAGTTTTTAAATGAAGAAATCATGCTGCCTCGACCGCGCCAGTCTCCGGGAGATGGTCCAGTACACCACCTTTAACAGCAACCTGCCGGATAACCGGGTCAGCCTGGCGGAAACGACGCCCGACGGGACGAAATGGTTTTTGACGGGCGCCGGATTGGTCAGGCTTTTCCGGCGAGGAGACCGACTTCCGGTTGGTCGGGGAACGGCGGGAAAACCGGGGGTGCCAGGCTGTCCCGGCGCCTGACGGCTCGAAGTGGCTCTACGACGGCAGGTTGATCCACCTGACCGCTTCAGGGAGCGCGGAATTTGCAGCGACACCCGAGGCGATCAGGTCGATGGCCGTCGACCTCGACGGCACCCTGTGGGTGATCGGGGAATCGGGAAAAGTGTATTCCCGGGTGGAAGACGGAACGTTTAACGAGTACGCCGCTCTAACCCCATACATCAACAAGGAGCACAGGGGTCGCATCGAGAAGGTTTTCGTGGACAGCGACGGAAGCAAGTGGTTTGTGTTGTTCCTGGATCTCTGCCCGCCTGATAACTGGAACCCGTTTATGGTCCAGAGAAGAAAGGTTTAGGATTAACGACGGGCGCTTTAGCGCCGAACAGGTTGTCAAGTCCCGCTTAAAGGCGGCGTAAACTACATGCTGCTGGACGGCGAGTCGCTGTGGCTGGCTACTGACGGCGGTATAGCTCGGATGAGGATATAACAGGGTTTCAAAACAAAAAACTTTCGCCCCAGCCATTAGTTCTAGAGAATTAACAGCCCACCGATTACTTCCGAACAAAAGGTGGGTTATTTTACGTCATCCAAAACAGTCTTTGAAGTGTCATGTATTATATAGGAACAAAATTCGGGAGCAAAACGAAAACATACCATACAAGGCGGTAGATGCATGTTCACCGGCGCGCGGCGCAAGATAAGCCAAGTCTACTGGGGTTTTGCCGTGGTGGGGCTGGTTCTGGGCCTTCTGGTATCGACCCAGTACCGACACATTCGTGAAATCAACCGTAACGCTGTTATACAGAGGGCGCAGCAGTTGACCGGCGAGATCGAGGCTGCCGCCAGGGAACGCGCCAGGTTGCAGAAAGAGATTGATGTCTTGCGGCGGCAAATCGACGAGATGGCGACCAACCCGGAGCTCGGCCGGTTAAGGACTGTGCTCGAAGAAAGCAAGGTCCAAGCCGGACTTGTATCGTTAACAGGGCCGGGTATAGAGGTTGCCTAAGTTTTACTGGGAAGCCAGATGCTGTCATATTTGATGGGGGAGCGGGTTTTTATGGCTAGGAAGGTTTAATCAAAGGGGGGCTTAATGAAGATGGGCAGACACATACTGGCCCTGGTCGCAATTTTTGTAGGCGTGTCCATTGCTTGGATAATCCTGGGGAATACCGTGCAAGTGCGGACGAGTAACCAGGACGAAAGACAGCATTTCGCCAACCAAGAAGATAGAAACGGATAGGGGCTGGCAGCTTACCTGGCAGTATGCCAATCTGTTGACCGGGGTCAAGATCGGACTGGCCCTGCCGCAGAAGCTGAACCCCGGCCCGTGGGTGGCTAACGTCAGCTACTTCGCCCCGGTGTCCTTGCTCTTCTTTATGTTTGTCCTTTTCATCATAACGGTGTTGCGCAAGATTGACATTCACCCGATGAATTATCTGTTCGTATGCGCCGCCTACTTTAGCTTTCACCTGTTGCTTGCCTGTCTGGCCGACCACATTTCCATCCACCTGGCTTTCCTCATCTGTTCCCTGGTGTCGATTTTCCAGGTGGTCTCCTATATGCGGCTGGTGGTCGGCAAAAGGTTTGCCTTTATCGAGGTAGGCATTTCACAATTCGTGTTTCTGGTCCTTTTTTCATATACATTCTTCTTCCAGGGCTAGACCGGGCTGGTGATAACGATCATGGCCATCATCACGCTGTTTGTCGTGATGCAGATGACCGGGAGGGTCAATGGGACTGAGGTGTTTGAACAAAGTTGCGACTAAAGCGGCGAAGAAGGATGATGCCGCGAAGGTGTAGGGCAATGCAAAACACTTAAGTTTCTGCGCTTGAGGTGTTATAATTTTCCCGGGTGATTGTTACCGATGCTGTTGGCGCTGTTGCCTGTCTTCAGGTTATTGGCGACTTTACTCCTGGTGCTCGGCCTTTTTGCCGTCCTGCCGGGATATGAGGACGCCTTCGCTTTCGCCGGGCAGGGGGACGTTCTGCGCTTTTCGCAGTGTGTTCAGGCCAGGAACGAGTCCTCCAACGGCAGCATCGGCAATACGCCGGCACCGACGCGGGGTGGACCGGCTCAAAGAAGGTGCTTTTGGAGACAGCCCGCTGCCTGTCTTTCAGGAGACGGCTGGTTGCTTGCAAAATTCTACCAGTCCGGTTTCCTGGAAATAATGCAGAATAGTCTTCGTATCAAAGTATAAGACAAGATAAAGGAGGTTTAGGCATGAACACCATGAAAGTATTCGGGCTGATGGCCCTTCTGACCGTGATTCTCGTCCTTATCGGCCAGGCTATCAACGGTCCAAGCGGAGCGCTGGTTTTCCTGTTCATCGCCCTGGCGATGAACCTTTTTGGCTACTACAACAGCGACAAGATCGCCATCAAGATGACCGGCTCCTACCCGGTGTCGGAGGCCGAGGCGCCGGAACTTTACGACATCATCAGGGGACTGGCGACTAGGGCCGGCCTGCCGATGCCAAGGGTCTACATCACCCCGTCGCCGCAGCCCAACGCCTTCGCCACCGGGCGCAACCCCAATCACTCGGCCGTGGCTGTGACCGAAGGCCTCTTGCGGATACTCAACCGGACCGAACTGGAAGGGGTTCTAGCCCACGAGCTTGCGCACATTAAAAACCGTGACGTCCTTGTGGGAACGATTGCGGCGACTATGGCCGGTGCCATCACGATGATCGCCAACGTCATTCAGTGGGGCGCCATCTTTGGGTTCGGCCGCAGCGACGACGAGGAAGGCGGAGGAGGCCTCGGCGCGCTGGTAATGGCCTTTGTAGCTCCGATAGCGGCAATGATCATCCAGATGGCGATTTCCCGCTCACGGGAGTTCGGGGCCGACGCTTACGGCGCCAGGATTGCGGGCCGGAGCGACGGGCTGGCCAATGCGCTCCTCAAGCTGGAGCAGGCGGCGCACGCCGTCCCGATGCAC
The DNA here is from genome assembly GCF_049818055.1 of Desulfosceptrum tomskiensis. GTDB lineage: Bacteria > Bacillota > Desulfotomaculia > Desulfotomaculales > JASEER01 > JBFLVT01. The sequence goes on along the minus strand of NZ_CP187479.1, from coordinate 1,278,741 downwards.
GTTAACCCCGCAACCTCCCATCTGTTTATCGTCAACCCGCTGAGCGCGGCTTCCATCGGGCGGCTTTTCAGCACCCACCCGCCGATCGATGAACGGGTCAGGCGCCTGCGCGAGATGCGGTTGGTATAGGGGGTTAAAGAGTGGCGGTTTGGAAATGCGCCAATTGCGGCGCTGTTTACGAGGGGCGCTGCAAGCCCGGCAAGTGCAAGAACTGCGGAGCCGGCAAGGAAACGCTGATCAAACAAGAAGCAGCAAAATGACAGGTAACGGGGGTTGAAGTCAGGGCCGAAACCGCGATGGTTTCGGTCTTAACTTTATATGGGCAATGATTAATTCCGATCAGCTTGTCATAAAGAATGCGTTGCATGTGTTTACGGCATGAAGAGACCTTCCCGGGAGGTGCTCGACGATTTCACAGGCGCCAACGGGCGGTGATGTGCCGGCTGTGCCGTCCGACTTCAGAGAGCTCTTTGAAACGCATTATGCCAGGGTGCGCCGCCAGGCCGGATGTATCCTGAACGACGCTGATGCGGCCGAAGACATCGCCCAGGAGACATTCTGCCGTTTGCTGCTCAACCCTCCCAGGCAGCGCGTCAACGTGGGCGGCTGGCTGTCGCGGGTGGCCACGAACCTTGCCTTGAACCACCTTCGCGGCCGGAGAAGCAGGACACAGCGGGAAGAAACCGCCGGGAGGCGGTGGCAGCCCGGAACCCTGTCGGCGGAAGAACAGGTCTTGCGGAGCGAAAGGCTGGCGTTGGCCAGGCAGGCCCTGGCCGGTCTCTCCGAACGGGAACGTCTCTGCCTGCTGTTGCGCTTCTCCGGCATGAGTTATGCGGAGGTGGCGGAGGCCATCGGTATCAAGATCAACTCGGTGGGCACCGTTTTGACTCGGGCCGAGGCGAAGTTCCGCCGCCGTTATACCGCTTTGAACGGGGGGACTGAGGATGTGTTTTGAGGAGGGGAAACTACGGGCGTATCTGGACGGCGAGGTGCCCCCCTGGGAAGCCAAGGCTGTCGCTTCCCACCTCGAACTGTGTTCCGCCTGCCGTATGGCTGTTGAAGAGCTTAAGGCCAACGAATCCTTTGTTAACGAGGTTTTAGACGGTTGTCTGGCGGAGGCGGGGGTTCAACGCCGACATCTGGCGGCGTCCTGGGCGAGGATGGCTGCCCAGAACGAGACTTTACCAGCACATCTAGGGAAAGGAGTTAGACAGGTAATGACGAGATTTAAAACAGCGGCGATTGTCGCCGCGACTGTACTGGCCCTGGCGCTTCCGTTTTCCTATGCTCCCGTACGGAGCTTTGCCGCCGAGTTGCTGACCATTTTCCGGGTCGAACGTATCCAGGTAATCGACATAAGCCCCGAGACCCTGGCCCAGCTTGAGGACGCTTTCAGGAACGGCAACGGGACCGTGAACATCGAGAACTTCGGCCGCGTGACCTGCAGCGGCAGCCACGAATTGCGCGAGGTCAGCAGGGAAGAGGCTGGCAAGGCCGCTGACTTCAAAATTAAACTGCCGGCGGCGGCCGGGTACGAGAACCCGTCTTTCGGGCTGCTTCCCGAGTCTACCGTAACGCTGACGCTCGACGTCGATAAGGTAAACTCCTTCCTGCAACTGACGGGGAGCACCACTCTTCTCCCGGACTTTCTGGACGGAAAGGATTTCAGCCTGCGCATACCGACGGTAGTCGTCGCCGAGTACGATCTGGCTGACGGCCGCCGGATCGCCGTGGCTCAGGGGAGAAGCCCTGAACTGATTGTGCCAGAAGGTACCGACGTCTTTGCCCTGCGCGACGCCCTCTTAAGCATACCGGCGCTGCCGTCGAGCATCAGGAACCAGCTTGCCGCGGTGACGGACTGGCAGCACACCGTCCTGATTCCCAACATCCAGGGCAGCTCCCAAGAGGTCAGCGTGAATGGTCGGCAGGGAGTTTTCATCGCCGACGAGGATAGCGGTCCGTCCTGGTCCGGCCTGATCTGGCCCGAAGACGGCGTCCTTTATGTTATCGCCGGTGACAACCTGAGCCTGACCGAGGGTCAAACCCTGGCCGGTACATTGAAATAGCGGAGATGTATCGTGAACAAGGTTATTGAGACTGACAACCTGACAAAGAAATACCCTGCAGGGGTCGGCTGCAGCGAGATTTGCCTTTCGGTCAACGAAGGGCAAATCTTCGGCTTTCTGGGCCCCAACGGGGCGGGCAAGAGCACCTTTGTGAAGATACTGGTCAGCCTTCTGAAGCCTACCTCGGGGGCCGCGCAGGTGCTGGGGAGACCTCTCGGGGATCTGTCGGCGCGGCGCCGGATCGGCTTTCTGCCCGAGCAGTTCCGCTACCAGGAATGGCTGACCGGGGAAGAACTGCTTCGCTTTCACGCCTCCTTGTGCGGTTTGGGCCGTCACGCCGGCCGTCCGGCGGTGGCCCGGGCCCTGGAGATGGTAGGTCTCAGAGGCAGGGAAAGGGGCAAGATCAGGACTTATTCCAAGGGTATGCAGCAGCGCATCGGGATGGCCTGCGCCATCCTGGCCGACCCCGACCTGGTCTTTCTTGACGAACCCACCTCGGCGCTCGATCCCATCGGGCGCCGGGAAGTCCGGGAGATCATCCTTCAGCTCAAACAGGCCGGGAAGACCGTGTTTTTGAACAGCCACCTTTTGAGCGAGGTGGAAATGGTTTGCGACGAGGTGGCCGTCATCAAGGCCGGGCGCATCGTCGCGGCCGGTTCGCTGGCTCAGCTCCTGGGAGGGCAGATAGAAGTGGAAATACAGGCCGAAGGGCTTACGCCCGAGCTGGAAGCCGGGCTTAACGGGATCGCTCCCCTGTTCCGTGTAGAAGGCAACCGCCTGCGTGTCCGGCTAGCCGACAGGGAGCAGATCCCGCGCATGGTCGCCCTCATCACCGCGCACGGCGGCCGTATTTACAGTCTTGTCCCGCGCCAGAGGTCGCTGGAGGATCTCTTCGTGGAACTGATCGAACGGCGGGAGGTGAGCCAGGGTGTGGACGATCGCCGCCATCACCTTTAAGGAAGCCTACCGCCGCCGTATCCTCCCGGTAACTGTCCTGGCCGCCGTCCTTTACTTGGGCCTGTTGAGTTTCGCGGTAAGGATGCTCAGCCGCCAGTTCGAGTTAACAATGGACCCTTTTAAGGAAGTGGTCTTTTCCCAGATCTTTACCATGGGGCTGTACTTCGGAAGCTTCATCGTATCCTTCCTTGCCGTCTTTGCCGCGGTCGGCACCGTTTCGAGCGAAATCGAAAACGGCACGATGCTTGCCGTTGTCCCGCGGCCCATCCGGCGGTGGAAAATCGTCCTGGGCAAGTTCGTGGGGTTCGGAATCATGTTGGTGGTCTATGCGGCCGGGCTCTTTCTAGCCCTAACGGTCGTGATCGAGCGCATCGGCGGCGTCGACCTGCCGTCACAAGGTGCGGCTCTGGTTTTATTCTGCTTCCAGCCCGTGATCCTATTGGCCGTCACTCTTTGCGGGACTACCTTCCTGTCAACAATGGCCAACGGTGTCGTCGCCCTCGCCCTTTACGCCGTGGCCGTAGTCGGGGGGATGATCGAGCAGATCGGCTATCTCGTCCAGAGCACTTCTTTACAAATAACCGGGATCATTACGAGCCTGATCATGCCCGTTGACGCCATCTACCGCAAGACAGTCTACGTCCTGATGCAGTCGCAAATCCAGAACCCGCTGCACGCGGTGATGGAGATGGGGCCTTTTGGAGCCCATGCCGAACCCAGCGTCTGGATGCTGGTCTATGCCGGGCTGTACACGGCGGGAGCGCTGGGGCTGGCGATGTACCTCTTCAGCCGGCGCGATATCTAAAAGAGAGGTCAGAGGCCGGATGCAGGGGTTCAGAAGTCTTAGAAGTTAGAGGTTAGAAGTCGGGAGTCGCGTCGGTGATTGCTTAAAAAAAACGCATAACCAAAAGAGACCGGGTAAGAATGCACCCGGTCTCTAATCTTTGACGCAACGGTCAGCTAAGCGGTCTCCCTGACCTTGTCCGCTTCCGCCCGGACCAGCCTGCGGCCGGCGGCGCTCATTAGGACGGCTACCAGCGTTGCCGCAACGAGAACGATCAGGATGGTGGGTACGGTGGGCAGGACGTACCACAGGTACATATACACGGTGGCCATCACGATCGACATCAGCATCAACGGGAAGGCGACTTTCATAAAGCCCAGGAAGGGGATCACTGTACCTCTCTTTTCGGCCATGCCGATGACGACCACGTTGGCCGAGGCGCCGATAATCGTCCCGTTGCCGCCCAGGCAGGCGCCGAGGGCCAGCGACCACCAGAAAAAGTCCATGTCGTAAGCCGACATCGCCCCGAGGGCCCCCATCTCCTTGATCATCGGGATCATCGTGGCGACGAACGGGATGTTGTCCACGAAGGACGAGGCAATTGCCGACACCCACATGATTAAGAGGCCCGTAGGAAGCACGGCTCCGCCGGTAGCTTCCAGGGCATAGGCCGCCATAGCACTGATGACGCCTACGTGTTCAAGGGCTCCGACGATGACGAAGAGGCCGATGAAGAAGAAGATCACGGGCCACTCCACTTGGGCTAGCGGATGCTCGGGGTCCTTGCGGGTGATCAGTAGCAGCAGGGACGCACCAGCCAGGGCGATTACGCTCGACTCGAGGTGCAGAGCCTGATGCAGCAGGAATCCGGTAACGATCAGCCCGATACAGACCAGGCATTTCTTTAGCAAGGGTATGTCTTTCAATTCGTCCTGCTCATTAAACTCAAAAATCCGCTGGCGGGCCTCCGCCGGCACGCGCAACTGCTTCCGGTAGATGAGCTGCAGGATGAAGATGGTCACCACGTGAACCAGAATGACGATGGGCGTCAGATTGATAACAAAGTCCAGGAAGCCCAGGTGCGTGGCGCTGCCGATCATGATGTTCGGTGGGTCGCCGATCAGGGTGGCCGTTCCACCGATGTTTGAAGCCAGGATTTCCGTAATCAGGAAGGGTATCGGGTTAACCTGGAGCTTGCGGGCGATGGCGAAGGTCACCGGCACAATCAGCAACACCGTCGTAACGTTGTCCAGAAGTGCGGAGAGAATAGCCGTAACGGCGGCCAGCGAGGCCAGGATGGCCAGAGGCTGTCCCCCCGCCGCTTTGGCAGCCTTGATGGCCAGGAACTCGAATACTCCTGTTTCACGGGTTATTCCGACAACGATCATCATGCCCACGAGCAGTCCGATCGTGTTCCAGTCGACGAAGTGCACGGCGTCCTCGGGGGTCAGGATACCCACCACGATTACGAGGGCCGCGCCGCAAAAGGCGGCCACTGCACGGTGGATTTTCTCCGAAACAATCACGGCGTAAGTAATTAAGAAGATAGCTGTAGCGACCATAGTCTGGTGTTCGAGCATGGCAAAACCTCCTACATTTAATTGTTACATTGTCAAAGTTAAAGGACGGGATTGCGCGCCCCGCCCTTTAAGACTTAACTCAAAAGGGGCAGGCAGTCGTGTGACCACCCACCCCAGTAGTTTTTGGTGCCTTGAAACCCGCGCATGCAGGCCAACCGATCTTTCCCTATGCGATTGGTCAGTTAATCGATTATTAATTATATCAGGGTTTGGACTTGGGGTCCAGGTTTATCACTTAATTTCCTACGGATTTGTAAGCTGCCTCCGGGGTAGCAAGATTTCCCGGGTCAGGAGGCGGAAAGGCAGGGGGTATGTATGGCTTCCCAGGCGGGGAAGGATATGAAGGATATGAAAAATAGAAGATATACAGACGGAGGGGTACGAAGTGGAGAAGCTTAAAAGCATGCCGGGCAACACCGGATACGGTCTGGCCAGCGGAGACGCGAGGCCCGGGTTGGGGACGGATGTGCGCTTCGAAGGCGAAGCCGGTGCCTTCGCCGCTGAGCACTTCGACGTTGATGCCGACGAATTCCTCGAAGACAAGGTTCCGGACAAGCCCGACGTTCCGCCCGGCGCCTACATTGATGAGGTTATCGCCAACGACGACGAGGGTTTCGGGACCGACCACACTTCGGGCTCCGAAGGCAGGGGTTACGGCAATGATTAGGGCAGCCGGCCCGGGTGGGGGAACAGAAAAGGGAACCAGGGACGCCGCCCGCCTGGAACCCTCTGCGACAGATTACGGGTACGTCAGCAGGGAGACCATGCCGCCCGGCGAGATCTTTGATCCGGAGTCGGACCGGTCTGTGGCCGGAAAGGTCGTTGTAAAAAGGGTCAAGCACGAAAGATAGGGCGCGCTAAACACCGGTGATTGAACAAAGGGAACGAGCCGAAGGTTCGTTCCCTTTGTTTTCCGTATTTATCCTTTTATATCCGGTTAAGCTGGAAGACGAAACACAAGTAATTCTTAACCGTGCCGGAGAGGCCGGCGGCTTTAGGCCAGGCTTGTCAAGCTGAGAATTATTGGTTAGAATGGACACAGTCAGGAGGGGATGGGTATGAGCCTCAGAAAGGTCGTCAGCGTCAGTCTGGGGTCATCCAAACGGAACAAGACTGTCCAAGCCGAGCTTCTTGGGCAGCAGTTTGAAATCAGCCGGATAGGCACGGACGGCGATTTCGGAAAGGCGCTGGCTACACTGCGTGAGCTTGACGGAAAGGTCGATGCTATAGGACTGGGAGGCATCGATGTTTTTCTTTATGTCGGGGAACGCGAGTACGCTATCCGCGACGGCCTGAGACTGATGAGGGCTGTCAAGAAAACTCCCGTCGTCGACGGAAGCGGGCTGAAGTGGACCCTGGAACGCGAGGTTGTGCACCACCTGGCTCGCGAGACCGACATCCTACCCCCGGGCACCAGGGTTTTAATGGTCAGCGCGACTGACCGCTTCGGCATGGCCCAGGCCTTCATCGATGTCGGCTGCGAGACGGTTTTCGGCGACCTGATCTTCGTTCTGGGGGTGCCTTTCAGGATCAGGACGATCCGGCAACTGAGCATCCTGGCCCGGCTCTTGTTGCCTTTTATCTCAAAACTTCCGTTTCGACTCTTGTACCCCACCGGAAAGAAGCAAGACATCCAGGACGAAAAGAAAGCGCGGAAGTTTGCGCCGTTCTTCGAGGGCATGGATGTTATCGCCGGTGACTGGCACCTGGTGAGGAAGTATCTGCCTCTCGATTTGAAGGGGAAGATAATTATTACCAATACCACGACTAAGGCCGATGTGGACCTTCTAAGGGAACGCGGAGCCGGTTACCTGGTTACAACTACGCCGGAGTTTGACGGGCGCTCGTTTGGCACCAACGTTCTGGAAGGCGTCTTTGTCGCCCTTATCGGGAAGCCCTGGCGGGAGATCCCGCGCGAGGAATACATGGCACTGTTGAAAAAGCTTAACTTTAAACCCCGCATTGTCCAGTTGAACCAGCCCCGGGAGAACACGAGCCTCTCCGGCTGAAGGTCTGGAGGAACATTGAAGGGATGTCCGCCCCGGGGTGGACATCTCTTTTTAACGTTACCTAATGGTTTTCGAATAATGTCATTCAGAATTCGCAACAGCGATTCCATCTTCCCTTTCCGATGCTGAATCTGAGTGCCGAATGAACGTATGAATTGTTGGGGCCTATAGACCCAACAATTCATACATCTTCCCATCGACTCTGTTGTCGTATGGCAGCTTGTTGTCTTTACGGAACTGGATGACCGCTTTCAGCATAGCACTACCAAAAATGCCGTCAACCGGCCCGTTATAGTATCCTTTTTTTGCTAAAACACGTTGGACCTCCACCACAGCCGGTTCTCGTGAGTTGAGTACCAGGACCGGCCGTGGATAAGGCCCCAGGGGATTGCCGATAATGTAAACCGGTGTTCCGACCTTCACCCAGCGGTATAACTCTTCCACGTGGCTGTTAAACATCCTGATGCACCCGTGACTCGCGTAAGTCCCGATGGAACCCGGCTTGTTAGTCCCATGGATGCCGTAGATGCCCCACGGTACTGATAGACCCATCCAGCGCGAACCAAATCCCGAACCCCAGTGGGCCGCTTTGCGCTTAATCTTCCAGTTTCCAACCGGGGAAGGCGTTTCCGGTTTGCCGACGGCGCAGGGAAAAACACGGTGGGGCATACCGTCGTCCATAACAATCAGCTTCCGTGTTCTGGTGTCAATAACGATTGCCACCTCTCCTTTGGGAGGGGGCGTTCTTTTCTTTATTACGGGCTCGACGGACCTTGCCAGGACCCCCCAGGTATTGGCGTCCACAATCCCGTTCGGCTCAAGATGATTCATCGTTTGAAACTTGCAAACCGCCGCAAGAGTACGGGCGTCATATATGCCGTTAATGGCGCCCGCGTAGAGTCCGATCTGCTTTAGTTCCTGTTGCAGGGCCATTATGTCCTCTGCCGGCCCTTTGGCATAAGGATAGAGCGTCGAAATGGAATCACAGTCGACGGGGCACACAAAATACGGGCCGGCCAGGGCTTTCCCCGGCATGCCGAAGACAGACGCAAATACCAGGGCCAGCACTAGAAGTGTATAGCGCAAATTCTTCATCCTTTCGGTAGAAGTGTCTTCATTGGGTTTTGTACACTTTACGGCGCAACTTCTCGAGTTATTATTTCTCATTTTTTTGACACAAATCACGCTGAAAGGGGGTTAACGTTCTAGAAGCCTGATGGTTAGTTTTACTGTACATGGCATTTCCACATGCTTTTGGTATCGCCTGGAAGAGGAATTTCTCGAAATTTGTAGAATTAACCAAGACAGTAAGACGTTACACCAGGAGGGAATTCTTTGTGCCGTTATAGGGACTTTCTGTGCCTGTTCATCTTGTTTGTCGGGTTAGTCTTTGCTCAACTTTTCGTAACAGCCGGTGCCGAGGCCGGCCAGGTGGCGGTTGTCACCACCGACGTCCTCAACATGCGCGGCGGTCCCGGCTTGGGCTACGGAATTGTCGGTAAAGCCTGCCGCGGTGAGCGATTGGATATTTTATCAAGCGCCAACGGTTGGTACAAGGTCAACCGTTCCGGGGTAACGGGCTGGATTTCGGCTGACTTTGTGCGCGTTGAAGGGACAGTCGCCCGTTCCGGTAACGCTGGTCAGGTAGCCGTGGTCGCGGGTCCCTCGGTCAACCTGCGCAGCGGCCCCGGAACAAGCTTCGGCCTGGCAGGCAAGGCGAAGCAGGGAGAGCGCCTCGCTGTGCTCACCAAACAGGGCGACTGGCTCAAGGTTAAGACAGGTAGCGGTTTAACCGCCTGGGTGGCCGGCTGGCTGGTCAGCGTTAAGACGGTGGCGCCGCCGCCTGTTCCAGCCGGCACCGCCGGGCAGGTGGCCGTGGTGACGAACAACTGGGCGAACCTGCGCAGCGGCCCCGGAACGAGCTTCAGTATAGCGGGCAAGGTCAACCAGGGGGATCGCCTTGCTGTGCTCGCCAAACAAGGCGACTGGTTCAAGATTAAAACAAGCGCCGGCCTAACGGCATGGGTGGCCGGGTGGCTTGTAAAGGTCCAGGCCGCAGCGCCGCCCCCGCCAGGGACGGACGGTGATAACCAACCCCCGGCGACACAAAACCAGGTAGCGGTGATAACGGGCGCTCAGGTCAATATTCGCAGCGGTCCCGGTACTTCTTACGCTTTGGTGACTATGGTTGCGCAGGGAACCCGCCTTCCGGTTCTTAGCAAGGCGGGCTCCTGGTATAAAGTCTCGCTTTCATCCGGGCAACAGGGTTATGTCCGGAACGACCTTGCCCGCATTGAAAACGCCGGAGCGCAGGACGGCGCGGGTAACCCCAGCCTGCCCCCGGTTGGCGGAAGCGGCCCGGGGACGGGAAGCGGGCCGCCCGCGGGTAACAACCCTCCATCGGGTTCCAACAGTTCGCTGGTCGGAAAGGTGGCCCAGGTTGCGGTCCCGGTTATCGATATTCGCAGCGGGGCGGGCGCCGGCTCAAGCTCGATCGCCAGCGCTAGTAAGGGGAGTTCGCTACCTATCACCGCGGTCTCCGGTGAATGGCTGCGGGTTGAGACGCCCGGCGGGGCGACGGGCTGGGTCAGGCTCAGCGAAGTCACCATCACCGGTACGAGCCAGCCTTCCCGCGGTGACGAGTTCCAGGGAGACAACCTCACCATCAAGACCGAGGTTTCTGAAAACCGGACCAGGGTTATCATTCAAGCGCCGGCCGCCATGGAATACGCCTTGTTTACCTTGCGCAACCCGTATCGGGTTGTTGTGGACATCGCCGGTATTCCTAAAGGCGAGCTTCCCGGGGATATCGCGCTTAATTCTCCCGTATTGACCGGAATCCGTACGGGGTGGCAGGACGGCGGAACCAAGGCCCGGGTTGTTGCCGACCTTGTTGATTCCCTCGCCACGACACGCTACAAGACCCAGCTTTCTCCGGATCAGCGCTCACTAGTCGTCGAGTTTTGGCGGGCCAGCGGCGCTCTCACCGACCGGACAGTCGTCCTTGACGCCGGTCACGGCGGTAGGGATCCGGGCGCCATCGGCGCGACGGGTCTTCAGGAGAAAGAGGTCAACCTGGCGATTGTTCTTGAGGCCGCCCGCCTGTTGGAACAGGAAGGCATCAACGTCGTCTTGACCCGCTCGGCGGACGAGTACGTCGAACTGGACCGCCGACCAGCGATTGCCAATGACCACGGCGCCGACGTCTTCGTCAGCGTGCATTGTAACTCCAATTACAGCAGCAGTTATAACGGGACGAGCACGTACTATTCCGCCCAGAACGTTTCAGGGGAGACCGCCGAGCGCCAGCGTCTGGCCTGCGCCGTGCAGGATGAAATGGTCCGGGTGCTGGGCCTTAAGGACGGGGGCGTAAGAACGGCCGGCTTCGCCGTTACCAAGTACACGAACATGCCTTCCTGCCTTGTCGAGGTGGCCTTCATCTCCAACCCGAACGAGGAAGCCCTGCTGTCGACCGACAGCTTTAGGAACAATGCCGCGCAAGCGATAGTAAGGGGCATTATTAATTACCTGGGCAACTAGGTTGTCCGGTTCGATGTCATTACGAAATGCCCGGACTTTCGAAATCCGCCGGGCGGCGGTATTCAAAAGCACCGGGTCTTTAGGCCGCGTTTGCAGCGCGGCCTCTTAATTGCAGCCAGCAATATTTAGCAAGCACGATTCCTCCAGCAGCGTTTATAATGGAGAAGGAACATGCGGGCCACGCAAGGAGGCGGAAAACTTTTGGGCGAAGGTCGGGCCATCGGCCTTTTTGATTCCGGGGTGGGCGGGCTTACCGTCGTGGAAGAAATCTTCCGGCAGGTGCCCCACGAAGAAATCGTTTATTTCGGTGATACAGCCAATGTTCCGTATGGCGGGCGCCCGGTCAGCCAGCTGATTTCTTTCGCTGATCGTATCATTAACTTTCTGGTCCAGCAGGGAGCCAAGTACATTATCTTTGCCTGCAACACCAGTTCCTCTGTTTCACTGGGCGTCATGCGCGAGCGTTATCCCGTGCCGATGATGGGGCTGATCGAACCCGGCGCCCGTGCCGCCGTCCGGGCGACGAGCAACGGCCGTATAGGAGTTCTTGCCACCGAGGCGACCATACGCAGCGGGGCGTACGCTCGAGTTATCCGGCAACTGTCGCCGGAAGCGGAGGTTCTGGATATGCCGGCGCCGAAACTCGTGCCTCTGGTTGAAGCGGGCGAGCTTGCCTCCATACGTGCCGAGGCCGCCCTGCGCGAATACCTCGATCCCTTGAAACGCAGAGGCATCGATACGCTGGTCTTGGGATGCACCCACTACCCCTTCCTGCGCGATCTTATCTGTAAAATTCTAGGGCCCGAAATCGCCCTCGTCGATCCGGCTGCGGCTACGGTGGCGGCAGCCCGTAACGAGCTGGATGCGCTGGGCTTGCTGGCTTCCCCCAGGGTGAGCGCGCCGAACCACCGGTTTTACGTCAGCGGTGATGCCGCTTCTTTCGCCCGTGTGGCGGGGTTGTGCTTGCAGCGCGAGCTGTTGCGCGTTAACGAATTGCGGCTGACGGGCTAAAGTGGTTTGGGGCGAGGTGTCTCCCGTGAGCGCAAACAAGGTCGGCCTTACAACGACGATACCGGTAGAGGTGGTGTACGCCGCCGGATGGGTACCCGTCGATCTGAATAACGTCTTCATCACCAGCGACAATCCCGGCCGGCTGGTCGAAAAGGCGGAGTTGGCGGGTTATCCCCGCAACGTCTGCGCGTGGATAAAGGGCATTTACAGCACGGTGCTGGCCAGCGAGGACATCCGCGTGGTTATCGCCGTGACGCAGGGTGACTGTTCAAATACCCACGCCTTGATGGAAACACTCGAACTGGCCGGCATTACCACCGTCCCTTTCGCTTTCCCTTACGACCGCGACTACGATTTGCTGAAGCTCTCCGTCGAAAAGCTGATGGAGCATTTCAAGGTTGACTGGGTGGCCGTTAATGAAGCCAAGGCCAGGCTTGACGCAGTACGCCGGGATGTGCACGAACTGGACCGCCTGACTTGGGAAGAAAACCGTGTCAGCGGGTGGGACAACCATCTTTACCAGGTCTCGTGCTCCGACTTCAACGGCGATCCCGAGGCTTTCGGCCGGGAGGTCCGGGAGTTGATCAAGAAGGCCCGGGCCGGAGAGCCGAGGACCAACGAGGTGCGTATCGGGTACATCGGTGTTCCGCCGATCATGGGACAGCTTTACGCCTATCTGGAGGAACGCGGTGCCCGGGTCGTCTTCAACGAGGTGCAGAGGCAATTTACCATGCCGTTTCAAACCGGCGACCTGGTGGAGCAATACCGCCGGTATAGCTATCCCTACGGGATTTTTTACCGCATGGATGATATCGGGCGCGAAGTGGAACGCCGCCGGGTGGAGGGACTGATCCATTACGCCCAGAGCTTTTGCTACCGGCAGATCGAGGACCTGATTATCCGGCAGAAGGTCAAGCTGCCCGTCCTCACCATCGAGGGGGACAAGCCGGGAGAACTGGATGCGCGTACAAAAATCAGGATTGACGCATTTTTGGAGATGTTGCAATCCAAGACTGTTTGCCGTTAATTTGGAATGGATAAGGTAAAGGGAAAGGCAGTTGATGGGGGGATCGGCAATGCTCCTGAATGTCCTGGGGTGCTGGGGGCCTTATCCCGCGGCGGGGGCGGCCGCTTCGGGCTATCTCCTGCGCTCGGGCGACACCAAGATCCTGGTCGACCTGGGGCACGGCGCCTTCGGCGTACTTTCGGGATTGATTGACTTTCGGGAACTTGACGCCGTTTTTATCTCGCACTATCACCCGGATCATTGCGCCGATCTGCCGGCCCTGAGGCAGGCTATCAAAGGCGCCCTGAAGGACGGTTCGCGCACCAAGGGCCTCCTGCCTCTCTACGTGCCGGACCAGCCCCAGCCAGACTTTGAACGCATACAGATCTGCGCCGATACCTTTATCATTCACCCATATTCGACAATAAGGGCCGGCAAGGTCGACGTCGGTCCGGTCAGGGTGGAGTGGATGCCCGTCCGGCACGCTATGCCCTCCATGGCCCTGGCTTTTCAGGCCGGCGGACGCCGCCTGGTTTATACCGCTGACACGGCGTTTATGGAAGAGCTGGTCGACTTTGCCCGGGGGGCAGATCTGCTTTTGGCGGAAGCCAGCGGCCTCGACAAGGACATCGAGTTTGTGATGGACAACCACATGACAGCCAGACAGGCGGGTGAGCTCGGCCGGCGGTCTGAGGTGCGCTGGCTGAGTTTGACGCATCTCTTTCCCGAGTACGACGTGAACGATTTGAAAACCCAGGCCGGGGAGGCCTTCGGCCGTGAAGTTCTGACAGCCGCAGAGGTTCAGGTTTACGATCTGGAAGAAGACGATGGGAGGCAGTACGATGCCGCGTTTTGACGGTAGGGAAGCAGCAGAAATGAGGCCGGTTAAGATTACCAGGCACTACAACAAGTATGCCGAAGGCTCGGTGCTGGTTGAAATGGGTGGCACCCGTGTCATCTGCACCGCGACTGTGGACGATAAGGTTCCGCCCTTCCTGAAGGGACAGGGGAAGGGCTGGGTGACGGCGGAATACGGCATGATCCCCCGGGCGACCGAGGTCCGTGTCGCCCGCGAAGCCAGCAAGGGTAAGCAAGGGGGCCGAACGCTGGAAATCCAGCGCCTTATCGGCCGTTCGCTGCGGGCCGTGGTCGATTTGGAAGCCCTGGGCGAGCGGACGATCATCATTGACTGCGACGTCATCCAGGCCGACGGGGGCACCCGGACAGCCTCGATCACCGGGTCCTTCGTGGCCCTGGCCGATGCCTGCCACGCCCTGGTGTCTTCGGGGGTCATTCCTAAAATGCCGGTCAAGGATTTTGTCGCGGCGATCAGCGTGGGGATCGTTGACGGGCAGCCTGTTTTGGACCTGGCTTATGCCGAGGATTCGGCGGCTGAAGTAGACATGAACGTCGTCATGACCGGGGAAGGCAGGTTTGTTGAGCTCCAGGGGACCGGCGAGGAAGCTACCTTCAGCAGGGAAGAGGTAGACCAGCTCCTTGCTCTTGCAGAAAAGGGTATCAGCGATCTTATAAAGTACCAAAGGGAAGTGCTGGGCTCGGTCGGGGAGACTATCGGAAGGGGTGCGAACGATGCGTAGGCTTGTGCTGGCCACGAGGAATGCAGGCAAAGTCAGGGAACTTGCCGCCCTCCTGGGGCCCCTTGGTGTCGAAGTTGTCTCGTTAGCAGATTATCCTGAAATAGGTGAAATACCGGAGGAAGGGGATACCTTCCAGGAAAACGCTATCTTCAAGGCCCGGGAGGTGGCCCGTCTTACAGGAGAAACTGCGCTTGCTGATGATTCCGGCCTGGAGGTGGACGCCCTGAACGGGGCTCCTGGCGTGTACTCGGCACGCTTTGCGGGGGAACCAAAGAGCGATGCCGCCAATAACGCCAAGCTTTTGAGACTCCTAACCGGCCTCCCCCCGGAAAAACGGACCGCGCGCTTCCGCTGCGTGATGGCCCTGGCCGTACCGGACGGCAGGGTATACACGGCGGAAGAAACAAGTGAAGGAATCATCCTTGATGCTCCCAGGGGGGACAACGGCTTCGGTTACGACCCCTTGTTTTACGTAGAGGAATTTGGCAAGACCTTTGCCGAACTGGACCTCACGACGAAAAACAGGATCAGCCACAGGGGCCGCGCTCTGCGAAAAGTCAAAGACCTGGTTCTTGAGGTCCTGCAGGAAGAAAAAGCGGAATAACAGTTACCGCGGCAACTTGCCGGCAATTGATTTTGACTGCGCATGCAAGTTAGTATATAATAATAATGCTGTCTGTCTGCGGGTGTAGCTCAGTGGTAGAGCACCGGCCTTCCAAGCCGGGTACGAGGGTTCGATTCCCTTCACCCGCTCCATAGAACACTATCGACATTGGCCAAAGGCCAATGTCTTCAATTCCTACAGCTTACAGCGATATTGCGTCCCGATAGCTCAGCCGGACAGAGCAGCGGCCTTCTAAGCCGCGGGTCGGGGGTTCGAATCCCTCTCGGGACGCCAACTAACGAGAACTTTTACACCTTTGCTGCAAGGGCAAAGGTGTTTTTGTCAAAGACCTTCTACCATTCTTCGTAAAGGCCTTCTTCGCGGGGAAGGAAAGCGTTGTAGGGGCATTCCCGCGCGTTGTAGGTGGAACTGTCCACGGCAACCTCCGCGGTGCCGCACGTGCCTCTTCCGTGCGAGAAAGGCGCGTGGGCCATAAAGTGTTTGCAATCGCCGCAAGCCATTTGTACCGCCTCCGTGTCTTTTGCCCACAGTGTCTCACAAAAGGAGGCCGTTTAATCGCATTTTGCTCGTTTGTCGTCAGTCCCCAGGATTGCAGGAATTTGCTAGCAAATTCCTGCAAAAACCGTTCCAGTTGCTGTTGACCGGCGCCTGACCGCTGAATAGCATACTAAAAAGTCAGTGATGGGCGGGGAGGAGGATTGGATTGCACGGCGTGGAAAAATTGTCGTTAAGTATCTTGCAGCAAAGGGGTGCTCTGCGCTGGGGAATGCAGTAAGACTCTTTACGGTCGACCTTGATGGGTGCCTGATGCCCGGTAGGGACAGCGAGCTTGACTTTACCAGCTTCACCATGGTCAGGGAGTATTGTCGCCGGGCCGAAACGCTGGGTTTCCCTCGGCTGGTCCTCTGCACCGGCCGTCCGCAGCCTTACGTGGCGGCCGTCTTGCGCATTCTCGGGGCAATCTGGCCCCGGACCCCTTCGGTTATCGAGTCCGGCGCCTATCTTTACTACCCTTATGAAGGGGAGGTGCGAGTCAACCCGCTGCTGGAGGGACCGGCCCTGGAGCGCTGGCGCGAGTTGCGGCGTGATCTGGCCAGGCAGGCGCCGGAGATGCGCGCCCGGCCCGGGCTGGGGGAAAAAACAGGATTGAGCCTTTTCCCAACAGACGATGAAACGGTTGAACAACTGCATATCCGCCTGAGCGACCAGCTTATCGACGAAGGCCTGGAATTTACGCGTTCGAACATGTGCGTCGACATCACCCCCAAAGGAGTCAACAAGCAGAGCGGCATCCTGATGCTGGCCGAGGCTACGGGGATATCGGTCCAGGAAATGGTGGGTATCGGAGACAGCCTGAACGATATCGCCATGTTGACGGCTGTGGGCATCCCCACCTGTCCGGCGAATGCGCACCCGACCGTAAAGGAGACAAGCGTCTACGTTTCTCCGTACGAGTATACCCGCGGGGTACGGGACATTCTGGAGCATTTTGTTCCCCAGGCAGGTGGGTTGGATGCTCCGGGGTGCGACCGGTAGGCGTTTACTGTTTGGGTGGCGAGCATGGGAGAATGATCCTGAACTCGGTGCCCTGATCGACGGTGGAGTCGGCCGTCAGCTGGCCCCCGTGGGAGTGGATGATGGAGTAACAAATGGAAAGCCCGAGGCCCGTACCCTGTTCCTTGGTCGAAAAGAAGGGCGTTCCGAGCTTGGCTAGGTCTTCGGGATGGATGCCCTGCCCGGTATCGGCGACGGCGATGCAGACCTGCCCCGGGCCCTGCCGTCGGGCCTTAAATGTCAGCGTGCCTCCCTGAGGCATGGCCTGGATGGCGTTTTGGGCGAGGTTGAACAATACCTGTTTGAGCTGGCCGCGGTCGGCGTTGACCGGGTCCATATCGGGTTCGATGAAGAGTTCCACCCGGACGTTTTGTAGGAAGGCTTCGGCCTCGATAACGTTAACCACGCTGTGCAAGACTTCAGCGATGTTGAGCGGCTCGACGACGGGTTCCTTGGGGCGGGCAAACTGGAGAAAGTCGGTAATCAGTTGAAAAGCCTTTTCAGCCTCTTCCTTGATAATTTGGAGCTGCTGGTAGAGGGTGTCGTCGTTCTTGTAACGTTCCATCAAGAGCTGGGAAAAGCCGTGGATGGCCGTGAGCGGATTCTTAACTTCATGAGTGATCCCCGCGGCCATCTGCCCGACGAGGGCCAGTTTGACTCTCTGCTGCGTCATTTGCTCGCGCGCTTTCCAGAGAGAGATGTCCACGACATTGGCCACGGCGCCGATGATCTCTCCGCGCTGGTCCCGCAAGGCGTCTGTGGCTATCAGGTAATACTTGTTTTTGGCGCCTTGGACTTCGGTAAAATCACTGCGGCTTCCTGTCTTGATGGCAGCGGAGAGGCCCACCTCCGTCTTCAACTGCAAATTCTTCCGGAACACAGTCCGGTAATCCTTGCCGAGAATATTCTGGCGTTCCAGCGCGAACAGGCGTTCGGCCTCCCGGTTCACCGCGGCTATAATCCCGTTCCTGTTGACAACCACGATAGCCCCCATCGAAAGGTCGAGAACGGTACTGTGCAGGCGCTGCAAATTGGCGAGATCGGCCTGGGCTTGAACATCCTGAACGGTGATGAAGCCGCCCCGGATCTTGCCGTCTTCTTCGCGGATGGGGTAAGCGTTGATCTTTACCTGCTGGATGATCCCCGGCGTGCAGACCAGCGTCCCCTGCACCTCGGTTGCTCTGCCCTCGGAAAGCGTCTCCCGGACGGCCTCCCGGTCGCTGGGAGCCAGGCCCGGAAGTACCGCATCCAGCGGCCGTCCGATCACTTGCTTTAAACCCGTGGAACCAGCCATCTGGATGTAGGCGCGGTTGGCGAAAGTTACGGTGCCGTCGATCTCGGTAGTGACGATCGGGAGCGGGGAATTGTTTAAAACATAGTCCAGGCGCTGGCACTTGGCATCAAGCTTTTTGAAAGGCGTGTCAAAATGGCTTTTGACTAAACTGGCCAGGAAGCATGCATAGGCGCCGAGGTGGAGCAAGTGCCCCAGCAACGTCTCGGTGCTCCACTCGCTGGAGGAACTGATGAAGCAAAGCTGCCCCAGCACGATAATAAGGAAGGCTGATTGGAAGAGCAGGCCGTTGCTTTCGCGCAGTTTCCGGCGGTGGAGATAAGAGGCGGCCAGGAAAAGGAACATAACGAGAAACTCAAGGAGAACCTTGGCGGCGGTAACTCCGTTGTCTGGTGTGTAAAGGACGGGCAGTGCCCGGGAACCCAGAAATAAGCCTGCGGTTACGGCCAGGGCTCCCGCCAGGGTCATCGCTGTCCAGGGACCGACTCTGATACGGCTTTCGACGGTCATCAGGGGACAGAACAAGAAGGCGCCCGCCTGTGCCAGCCGGCCGGTCAGCCAGGCCTTGGCGCTTATGTCCGGGGCGTGGGGCTGGTACAGGGGCATTCCGGGAAAGGCGAGGATGTGCGCCAGGTCGGTTACCGCCGCAAAAAGAAAGAACAGCCCGAAGACGAAGTGCCGGCCCTGAAACTGAAACCGCGTATAGGAATTCCAGGCATTAAAAAAGATCACGGCAGCCAAAGCCGCCGCTAAAAGTCCGATCAGCGTGTGGAGAATGATGATCGATCGCGGTGGAAGAGAAACAGCACTTTGACGAGTGGCATAGACAATTATGCCTCCGATTACGAGACCCACAACAAGCAGTGTTAGGTGTCGATTATAGAAATATGTTCTTGTCATCTTTTTGCCTCGATATATTGCGGCTTTAACCTATTATTTGCTAAATAACTAATAATTCCTGCCTATTGCCATCTGTTGCTATATAAATCACTCGTCGACGGTTTGCGACAATCGTTGTGGAGCTGTTGAAAAACTTCCCCTGCCCAGCACTCAATCCGATGGTCGAACATTTTTCGATAAACCTCTGTCTGTTCACTAAGCGTAGACTTTCACTTTGGAGGAGCCCCATTGAGTGCTGGGTCGTCTTTGAAGAGTCCCGGGTTTTTCGACAGGCTTGTTGCTGTGGTTTCTTTGGTATTTCGACTTGTCATTAAGGGCCCTGGGCAAGCGTATTGTATTTTAGGTCTAAGACGAATTGTCCCGGGCGAGGTAACGGTGGGCGGCTTCGCAACAACTTTTCCGGGAGGGGTGTGTGATGCCGGTGTATAAGCGGGACGACTTGGCACAGCGAGCGCTTGGCGAGGGCCTTGACCTTGGCCGTAACCCCGTGCGCACCATCCGTTACTATTCCACGTTGGGGCTCCTGCCTCCGCCGAACGTGCCGGGTCCTTTTCGCCCGGCCTGCTATAATAGCGGACACCTGGAAGTGTTACGGGTCATCGAAAAGTATAAGTCGCAAGGGGTGCGTCTCCAGGACATCAGGCTGCGCCTGGACACGTGGGTGGGATGGAAGAGCTCCGCTCCAGCGGAGGCTGCAGGGGTCGTGCCGGTTACCCGGGAGGAAACGGCCGTCCTTCTTTCACGTGCATTGGCGCAAAACCGCAGTCGCCGGGAGGTTGCCAAACTGATCAACGAGTCCCTGGCCGGAGTGGACGGGAAACCTGTGTTCCCCGGATTGGTTGAGGGGTGCGATAGCGATGGCTGATCTGTTAAAGGCGCTGCGGCAAGCCGCGCGGTCCAAAGACTTCAGGGTCGCCGTTTCGGCGGTCGGGTCTATCGATCTCCGAGACGGCGGCCTGGAAGTTTTAAAGCGTTCTTTAGTCCGCGGGCTGCTTGTCCAGGTGCGTAACGAAGAGGCCGGAAGGCTTGGGGTGGTTCACTCGGCTTCCCTGAATGCGCTGGCGGGACTGCGCGGCTCCGGGCTCTACGTCTTCCGGGTCGCCGAAGAAGCCCCGGAAGCCCGTTTGCCTTGCACTTGCTCTGCCGTATATCCTGTCAAACGCCATCTGAAAAGATTAATCCGCAGGCGGAATTTAGTTTTTCCGGATGTTCCGGTGGACAAATGTCCCGTGTGTCAGGAAACATTTATCAGCGTTCAAGTCTTAGCGAAGATGGAGATGCTGTTCAACACCGATAAAGTTGAAACGTTTTGGCTGGATCAGGTGGAACAAGCCTGTACTGAGAGTACGCCTGAAGCATCCCTTGAACGTACGGAAACCGTAGAGGATGCTGCCGAGGATGTGAGCGGCGCTCCTGAGGACCCTACCATTGATGCTGACAGGGAGACTGTTGACTTCCCTCTGCCGCCAGCGGATACCGGCGGGGATACGGCCGGCATTCCTCCGGTAGGTCCAGCAGTCGCTGGCGAAAACTGCGCCGCAGGGGCAATGGAGTCTGAACCTGTCTATCCCGCTGTTCGTACGGCTCTCGGCCAACTGCCCGAGGACGGCCGGTATGTTTCCCGGAGAGACCTGGCGATGCTACTGGGGCTGCTGTGGCCCGAGTAATAGAAGGACAACTGCAAAACCCCCTCGCAAGACAGGGTTTTTGTTGGTCGCCGAGTTCGATGGATAAGCAAAAACTACGCAATAATAGCGTATTGACCGAAATGACGTCTTTACCCAGGCCGAAATCAATATAAAAGTGGACGGAAGGATCAGGAACGTAGGCACGATTGTGGACCCCATAGTACTAAGGTAGGGGGTCCGCATCCAACCTCAACGGTTTAAAACTCAAAGAGGAAATAGAAGCCGGCCACGGCCAGGAAGATGCCCAGGTACATCGTCCGCTGGGCTCCTGGCCGTGTCATCGCGCGTACCGCCGTCACGAGCTGGAGAAAGCCGATTGACAGGAGGATGGCGCCGATGATAGCGGTCGGTTTCACGGGCTTTTACCTCCGTTTTAAAGTTAAGATTTAGAAGCCCCGCCTGCGGAACGGCATGTAGTCCGGGTACAGGTTGGGGTCCTGCTCTTTCTGAATTTCCTTTTCGGTCAAATAGTTAACCTTCCTTCTTCTCCCGGTGCAGAACGTCGTGACCAGGGCTTCCTTCAGGCATCTGGAACACCCGTCTTTGCATTCCTCCTGATGCTGGCAGTCCTTGCAGTCGCAGGCCCCACAGGAGAGGTAGATCGGCTTCACTGTTTTGCTCCTTTCCGGTTGTCCTAGATTTAGGATCTGATAATCTCTCTGTATATGAAATCTTTCGACCTTCCGCAGGCATTTCATATCTTAGGATACAGCGCTGTATCTGTTTAAACGCCTTGGATAGATTTACAACCGATTTGGATAATCTACCTACAGGAAACTTTGGCGAGAGGGGATGCTTTTGACTTGGCGACCAGAGACGGACTTCTTGACCTGGAAATCAAGGACCGGCTGACTAGGGGTTTTGTCGCCGGGTTGGTCGGCGGCGTTGCCATGAATGTCGTCAGCCTTGCTTCTTACTATCTAAACCTTGGCGAACTGCGTTATCTTGACTGGGCTGGAATCATGATGTACGGCTTCAGGCCCCACAATTTTTTGTCGGCGGCCTTTGCCCAAGTGATCCAAATCCTTCAGGTCGGTATTCTGGGCGCAGTCTTTGCCTATCTGCTGCCCCTAACGACGAGCAGGAACTACCTCTTAAAGGGGTGGCTTTACGGGACGGCCCTCTGGTTCGGTTTCAACGGACTGACCCTGCTCTTCAAGTTGGGGCCCAAGATACCGGTGCACCTGGCGACAGCAGCGGTGGACTTTGTTGGCGCTTCCGTATACGGTTTGGTGTTGGCTCACACATTGCACTGGCTGGACGAGAAAGTGAAAGCATAGACAGGCGGGGGTGACTGCGCATCTTAGAATGCGCGGGGAATCCATCGCCACGTTTTAAACAAAAGGTTTCGGTTTAAGGACCGAAACCTTGGTTTTTTATTTAAAGCTTTGGTGCGGGCGAGAGGACTTGAACCTCCACGGGTGTTCCCCACCAGATCCTAAGTCTGGCGCGTCTGCCGTTCCGCCACGCCCGCGGTTGCGTCACTATTATAAGGCTCCGCAGTAAGCATCGTCAAGGCGCCAAACTAAAAGGCGCCCGACTAGGGGCGCCTTAATTCTCGATTATGGTGAGCCATGCTGGACTCGAACCAGCGACACCCTGATTAAAAGTCAGGTGCTCTACCAACTGAGCTAATGGCTCGTATTGTGGCTGGGGCGGCTGGATTCGAACCAACGAAATGGCGGATCCAAAGTCCGCTGCCTTACCAACTTGGCTACGCCCCAATAACATAATTGGGGTGGACAGAGGGCTTCGAACCCTCGACCTCCAGATCCACAGTCTGGCGCTCTAACCAACTGAGCTATGCCCACCACAAACTTCTTATGGCGTTAAGCGGTTTGGAGCGTGGCACTTGCGGCACACTCTAATGAGCCCGAAACCTGTGAATTCAGCACTCCGAGCGCCAATCCGCAACCCTTAGTATACCAGGAAGCCCGGCAGGCGTCAAGCAAAAACCCGGCTATTGCGGCAGCGGGACCGGGTAAAGGTACGCCTTCTGGTATCCCGGGTCTGACAATTCGCCGATCAGCCAGGTCTTGTTGCTGACCTCGGCAAACCAGTACTTCTCGCCGTCGAATTCAAAGTACGTGCCTTTCGAACAGGGAACGGCGACAGCAATGGCGGCGTGGTCCTGGAAACGCAGGAGCAGCGTCTTGTATCCCAACTGGCGTAAAAGCGCTGTGGCCAGGACGGCCTTGTCTTCGCAGTCCCCGCCTTCGATCAGGGTTTCAACGGGGTATCTGGGAAACTCCACGCCCGGTTTGTCGTTAACGTAAGGAATGGCTTCCTGGACAAAGCTGACGACAAGTTGCGCTTTGTTGTAATCGCTGAGTTTTTTATCAGCGGGTATGATCCCGGGCGCCAGCGATGCCATCACCCTGCTGTTGCCTTCCTCGGTGGCGTAGGGGACGTAAAACTGGTTTTGGTACTCGTCCAGCTTGGCCTGCGCCGTGGCCGGCGTGTCGCCGGGGACAACTTCGTGGCGGCGGGGCAGGTTGTGGTAATAATCGTAAAGGTCTTTGTCAACGGTGATATTCCAGGTGTACTTCAGACTGCCGGCCGACCACGAAAAACTCTTTTCTATCTTGGCGTTTTCGGGATCTTGCTTCTGTACGCTGCTTTCGGTCGTGGCGCCCGGGTCGGTAAGGGTCACCGTGCGGGTCTTGGGGTCCCAGTGAACGTCGCAGTTCAGCAGACGCCCGACTACACCCACAGGAACAACGACGCGGCCCGGGGGAATAACCTGAAACCCTACGCCGGCTTTACCTTCCTGGTGCAGGGTGACGCGCCGGCCGTTTCTGATGATGGAAACCTGGCCGCGGCTCCAGGCAATGTTGTTGTCCGAAACGCCGAGAGCCCTGGCAACAGCGCGGAGCGGCACGTACACACGGCCGCCTTCCACAAACGGGCGCGCGTCGGAAACCAGCCAGCGGCCGTCGGCGAAGTAGAGGAGGGAGCCGACGGTAAAAAAGGCCACGCGCGGGCCTGCGGCCGTTGGCAGGGCCAGGCACAGGAAGGTACCCAGCATCAAAAGTATTGTAGCGATCAAGATAGATCTTCTGAGCACGGTAACGCTCTCCTTGTGACAATACTCTCCTTTTATTGATTCGTAATGCTCTCTGTGGATTAAATGGGCATCAATTTCCTTTCCAAATTTTATCAAAATAGCTGGAAGTGTCGTCAAGATGACATTAAAGTGTCAGCGGACCGACAGTCACCTGGTAATAACGGTGCTATAGTGAAATTTAATACGATTACCTGGGTGACAAGCATTAGAAGGGGGGAATAAACTATCGCCCTAGCAGATGTTTTTACCAAATAAGTCAGTTTCTTAGATGTTTTAAACAGAATAAGGGAGGGAAAGGAATGTCCCAAGAGGGCAGAGTATCGAATGGCTCGCCGCTCCTCAGGCTGGAGGACTGGTGGGCGGTATGGCTCGGCGGATTTATCTTCCTTCTCGGCCTGGGGCCGATCTTTGGTACTGATCTTCTCGGATGGGCAGTCAAAACTAACATCTGGACCGACCTCTCCAAAGCCCTGGCGCCACAATCCAAAGAAGTGGCAATTTCGGGTATCGCCTCGCTTTTCTACACCTATCTGTTCCTCGTCATCGTTACCTCCATCGGCGCCGCCGCAATGGGCTGGAACCTCAAACGTTACATCGGCGGGTTCACTATCATCTTCTTTCTGACTTACGCTAGCTGGGTGGCCGGACACTACGCCTATATCGCCGCGACCAAGGATAAGCTTGAGAAGTTGGGTATTTCGTGGTCCCTGGGGTTAAGCGGGGAAATGGGCTTTATCGTAGCTATGCTCATTGGCCTCTTCATTGGTAACTTCTGTCTTGGACTAAGCAAGTATCTGCAAGAAGCCGCTAAACCCGAGTGGTTCATCAAGACCGGTATCGTCATCCTCGGCGCCGCTGTCGGCATCAAGGCCGTCAGCGCCCTTGACCTGGCTTCCACCGTCATCATCCGCGGCCTTTGCGCTGTTGTTGAGGCCTACTTGATTTACTGGCCGGTTGTCTATGTCATTTCCCGCAAGTGGTTCAAGATGACCCCTGAATGGGCCGCGCCTCTCGCTTCGGGCATTTCCATCTGCGGTGTCTCGGCGGCTATCGCCACCGGCGGCGCTATCAAAGCACGGCCTCAGGTTCCGATTATTCTTTCGGCTGTAATTATCGTCTTTGTGGCCGTTGAGCTCCTTATCCTGCCGTGGATGGCCCAGGCCTTCCTCTACCAGGAGCCTATGGTCGCCGGCGCTTGGATGGGCTTGGCCGTTAAGAGCGACGGCGGTGCCATAGCCAGCGGAGCCATCACCGATGCTCTGATCAGGGCCAAAGCCCTTGAGGTCATGGGCGTTAAGTGGGAAGAGGGCTGGATGCTCATGGCCGCCACGACCACCAAGCTCTTTATCGACATCTTTATCGGCGTTTGGGCCTTCATTCTGGCCGTTATCTGGTCGGTATACCGTATTGACAAAAAAGGCGGCGGGCAGAAGGGCGAGAAAGTCTCGGCCATGGAGATCTGGGAGCGCTTCCCGAAGTTTGTCTTCGGTTTCGCCGCCACCTTCCTCATCCTGTTGGTAGTCGGCCTGGCTTCGCCTGACTTGGTCAAACCGGCCAAGGAGGGGGCGGAATCGGCTAATACCCTGCGCGGCATCTTCTTTGCTCTGACCTTCTTCACCATCGGCCTGGTTACCAACGTGCGTAAGCTCTGGGCCGAGGGCATGGGGAAGATTGTGCTGGTGTACGCCGTTTGTCTGTTTGGTTTCATTCTCTGGGTCGGTCTCTTCATCTCATGGCTCTTCTACCGCGGCATTACGCCCCCGGTAGTCGGTTAACAGTGGTATCCTAATAGATGTATCTCATTAAGGAGGTGGTTTTTGTGGCCGAACCTCAGCGTGTTGAGCAAGTCGCCGCGGAACTTGAGGCGCAGGAATGGCACGACCTGCTTCCCATAGAGAAAAAGCTGATGGCCTGGTCTTTGGGCCTGGGCATCGCGTTGCTGATCTTCTTTATCTTCATCTTTGAGGTTTTCTAGGAACATCCAATTACACAGTGTCCTCGAAGTTAAGACCCGCTTCCGTATCTGGGGAGCGGGTCTTATTTTTCGTGCTTGGGGCTAGCGTTTCTGGAAAATCAGGAGATACTCATGTACCTTGTTAACCCTGAAGACGAAGGGGTAGCCGAGCGGCCTGAGGTTGTTGTAGTCTGCGCGGCGGTCCCAGATGATGATGTCGTCCAGGGTAAAACCGCGCCTTTTGAGTTCTTGGGTCAAATCAATGTGCAAGGGGTAAAAGATGTTTTTCTTGCGCAGGTCCATAACGTCGACGACACAATAGCCGTTAAGTTTAAGGCACTGGAGGGCGACGGAAAAAACTTCGCCCAGGGCGTTGACGAACTCACCGTAGTCGTCGATCCGGCTGAGGTCTCCGCGATGACCGGCGTAATCGCGCCTGGGACGGTAATCCGCTGTTCTCTTACGGCTCAAAATGTTCCAGTAGGGGGGCGATGTCACGCATAAGGCCGCCGAACCGGGTTCGACGTATTTACGCAACAGCGCGGCTTCGGCGTGGATGATCGCGGCCAGGCCGGGTTTCTCCGCCGTCAGACGCTGTTTGGCGAACTGCACGAAGGACGGGTCGATTTCCAGGCCCAGCGCCCGCCGTCCCAGGCGGGCGGCGGCGACGAGGGTGCTCCCGGTACCGGCGAAAGGATCGATCACAAGGTCTCCTTCATGGCTGAAAACCTCTATCAAACGCTGCGGAAGGGCGCAGGGAAAAGCGGCGGGATGGCCCATGCGTCGCTCCTCGGCGGTTTTGTTGACATCATGCCAGACACTTATGGAGTACCTGGCCCAGGTCTTCCCGTCGAGGGCTGTCCGGGGCCTGTTTCCGGTTTTTTGGGGCCCTTCTCGTGTCACAGTCTTCCCTCCGTGCTTCTGCAATGCGCGGGAATCCTGTTTTACTTACTCTGCTCCCGATGATCTTCCTCAACCGCGCTTTCCTTGTATGGCGGCAGGCCGACGACACGCCTGCCCAGGGTGAGGAATCCGGTGTGTCCCACCATGCGGTGATTCGGCCGTACGGCCTTGTTCCAGATGTACCAGTCCCGGACAAGGACTTCGACGGTTTCGGTCAAAGTAAAGGCGCGGCTGGCGCGCAGCGCGGTGTTGAACTTTTCGGCCTGGTTGATGGACGGCGTATAGGCCAATGCATAGCCTCCCGGCCGGACGGCGTCGGTTAGGGCCGGTACCGCCTCCCACGGTTCGGGCACGTCCAGGATCGCGGCGTCCAGATCGCGCTCTTCGATCTCCTGGTAGACACTGCCTAGTTTGAGGGTAACCTGTGGAGTTTCTCCCAGGAAAGCCTGCAGGTTTTGGCGGGCATGGCTGAGCATATCTTCGCGCACGTCATAGCCGGTAACGCAGCCTTCCCGTCCGACTTGCCGGGCTGCGGCGAGGAGGATGGCGCCCGACCCGATGCCTCCCAGGACCACGCGGGCGCCGGGAAAAATGTCGGCATAAAAGAGGATGTAGGCTGTGTCTTTGGGATAGATGATGCCGCTTTTCCGCTCCATGCCCATGGTGAAGTCCACAAGCGAAGGGGCGAACACCGAGAACTGCTTGCCCTGGGTGGTATGGAGTACTGTGCCGGGGGCCAAGCCGACGACATCGGCGTGGTTGATGAATCCGCGGTGCGTGGAAAGGCGTCCGGCAGGCTTAAGCTTTTGCAGGTAGGTTCGCCCCTGATGATCGATAAAAATAACGAGGTCGTTTTCGCGGAATACCCTGGTCAAGACAAACCGCCTTTCCATATGAAATCTGTAAGGTTACCGCATGCGCTCGGGCTGATTATCTTGGGCATCTTTTTAGCCTAGCCTTGAACATTCATTTAGATTCTAGTCTTGTTAAAAAATTCCCTGCCAGCTTGCGCTGATACCGGCGGAATGCTATAATGTGGGATGGAAGCCAGGGATACCCCTGGTATATTGTTTTTTTGTAAATGATTGAGACAGAGCGGTTATATTTATATGTAGACGCTTCTTAGTTACAGTAATATCCATTCATGGCAAGAATATTAGAGGAGGACTCGGGTATGAAGGCAACGATGGAAAAGCTTGAGAAGAACACCGTGGTATTGAACATCGAAGTTGAACCGGATAAAGTTCAGGCCGCAATGGATCAGGCCTTTAAGAAACTCGTACGGACGGCCAAGGTACCGGGATTCAGGCCCGGCAAGGTGCCCCGCGTGATCTTCGAACGCTACTACGGGAAGCAGCCTATTCTGGAAGAAGCCTTCGAAAGACTTGTCCCCGAAACATATGTCGAGGCTGTCCGTGAGCTTGCCATCGAGCCGATAGGGCAACCCGAATTTGACATCGTGAAGATGGAAGAAGGCGAACCCCTTCTCCTCAAAGCCAAGGTGGAGGTTAAACCGGAAGTCGTCCTGGGTGAATACAAAGGGCTGGAGATAACCAAACCCGTTCCCGAAGTTGCTGAAGACGACGTCGCCAGGGAATTGGAGAAACTGCAGAACAGGTACGCTAAGCTTGTGACCGTCGATGACGGAGAGGTGCAAAAGGGCGACATCGTAACCATCGATTACGAGGGCACGGTGGACGGAAAACCGTTCCCGGGCAGCAGTGCTTCCGACCGTACGGTTGAGGCAGGGATGGGATTCTTAAGCAAGGAAATCGATGATATTCTCCCGGGGATGAAGATCGGGGAGACCCGCGAGACGACGATGAGGCTTCCCGAAAACTACCATGCCTCTGAGGTCGCCGGCAAGGAGGCGACCATCAAGGTCACGGTTAAGGGGATCAAGCGCAAGGAAGTCGCTCCTCTCGACGACGAATTTGCCAAGGACGTTTCCGAGTTTGATACTCTGGAGGAACTTAAGGCGAATACGAGGGAAAAGCTACAGAAGGAGGCCGAGGAGAGGGCGGAGGCCGCTGTCCGGAACGGTCTTCTGGAGAAGGCGGTGGCCAATGCCGAAGTAGAGGTGCCGGAGGTTATGGTGGAACGCCAGGCGGAATCTTTACTGGATGAGCAGCTTAGCCCGATCCGCGATCAGGGGCTTACTGCCGAGGACTATTTCCGGCTGACCAACTCGTCGCGGGAAAGAATGCTGGAGGACCTGCGTCCCCAGGCCGAGTTCAGTGTAAAGGCCGAGCTGGTTCTCGACGCCATAGGGAAGGCCGAAGGGCTTACCGCGGACGAGGACGAGGTCGACAAGGAAATCGAGACGCTGGCCCAGTATTACAGGCAGGACAAGGGCGAGTTAAAGAAAGCCCTGGAAGAACGGGGCGCGCTGGACGGGATTCGCCGAACCCTCGTCAGGCAAAAGGCGGTTCAGTTCCTGGTCGATAATGCTAATATAAAAGAAGTTAAGGAACTGCCTGTCGTTGCCCCGTAGGGGCCGTGACAAATTTAGGCAACCTTTGCCTCTTTTAGGGCAAGGACCATTGAGATAAGATGTTGTTCAAAAGGAGTGAAAGCATGAGTTACCTAGTACCTATTGTTGTGGAACAAACGGCCAGAGGCGAGAGATCCTATGACATATACTCAAGGCTCCTTAAGGACCGTATTGTTTTCATCGGGGGGCCGATTGACGACCACATAGCCAACCTCGTCATCGCGCAGCTCCTGTTCCTGGAAGCCGAGGACCCGGAGAAGGACATCTTCCTTTATATCAACTCCCCTGGGGGGGTGATTACCTCCGGGATGGCCATTTATGATACAATGCAGTATATCAGACCTGACGTGGCGACGATCTGCCTTGGTCAGGCCGCCAGCATGGGCGCTTTCCTGCTGGCCGGCGGAGCAAAAGGCAAGCGTTCGGCGCTGCCCTACGCCAGGATCTTGATCCATCAGCCGATGGGCGGGGTCCAGGGTCAGGCCACCGATATCGACTTGCACGCCAGGGAAATTTTGCGGACGAGGCAGATTATGAACGAATTGCTGGCCAAGAACACCGGACAGCCGCTGGAAATCATCGAGCGCGACACCGAACGTGACTTTTTCATGTCCGCCGAACAGGCCAAGGAATATGGTATTATAGATGAGGTGATAGCTGTCCGCAAGAAGCCCGAGTAAGAGAGGTGGTACTGATGTTTAACGAGAAGGGCCAGCTAAAGTGTTCATTCTGCGGCAAGCTCCAGGATCAGGTTAAAAAATTGGTGGCCGGTCCCGGTGTCTATATTTGTGACGAGTGCATCGAGCTTTGCAACGAGATCATCGAAGAGGAACTTACCGAAGACCTGGGTTTGGAATTGCGTGATATTCCCAAACCCAAGGAAATCAAAGAATACCTTGACCAGTACGTTATCGGGCAGGATCACGCCAAGAAGAGCCTTGCGGTTGCTGTCTACAACCACTACAAGCGCATCAACCTTGGCGGGAAGATCGACGATGTCGAACTGCAAAAGTCCAACATCATCATGCTGGGGCCGACCGGCTCCGGCAAGACGCTCCTGGCCCAGACACTGGCGCGTTTCCTGAATGTCCCCTTCGCCATCGCCGACGCTACTTCCTTAACCGAGGCGGGTTACGTCGGTGAAGACGTGGAAAACATCCTGCTGAAGCTCATTCAGGCCGCCGACTACGATGTAGAGAAAGCCGAGAAGGGCATCGTTTACATCGACGAGGTTGACAAGATCGCCCGCAAATCCGAGAACCCTTCGATAACGCGCGACGTGTCGGGTGAGGGAGTGCAGCAGGCGCTGTTGAAGATTCTGGAGGGCACGGTGGCCAGCGTGCCCCCGCAGGGCGGCCGGAAACATCCTCACCAGGAGTTTATCCAGCTGGATACGACGAATATCCTGTTCATCTGCGGCGGAGCCTTCGAAGGCATCGACAAGATCATCCAGGCCCGTACTGTGCACAAGACCATGGGCTTCGGCGCCGAACTGGCGATGAAACGGGATAAGAAGCTGGG
Source organism: Desulfosceptrum tomskiensis (assembly GCF_049818055.1). Classification (GTDB taxonomy): domain Bacteria; phylum Bacillota; class Desulfotomaculia; order Desulfotomaculales; family JASEER01; genus JBFLVT01. Next base: position 1,248,193 of record NZ_CP187479.1, on the reverse strand, counting down.
CGAAGTCCTAAAGCAGATTCTTCCCCAAGACCTCCTTAAATACGGCTTGATCCCCGAGTTTGTCGGGCGCCTGCCGGTTATCGTCACCCTTGAGCCGCTGACCGAGGAAGACCTGGTGCGTATCTTGACCGAGCCCCGCAACGCCTTGGTGAAGCAGTTTGAGAAGCTCTTCGAGCTTGACGGCGTGACCCTGGAGTTCCAGGATGGGGCACTGAGGGCTATCGCTAAGGAAGCGATCCGCCGGAACACCGGAGCACGCGGTTTGCGGGCCATCATCGAGGAGATCATGCTTAACGTGATGTACGATATCCCGTCCCGCGGTGACGTTGCGAAGTGCGTGATTTCGGATGAAACTATCATGAAACGCGAGCCGCCGATCATCCTGTCGGTGGAGCGCAGCAAGAAACAGAAAAAAGAGGGCGCTATGTAGGCGCTCCCTGAAAGAGAGACCGCCCGGTGGTCACCCCGGGCGGTCTCTCTTGTCGTTTAGGCAAGTACATACTTTATTAAGTGTCGGTGCTTGAAAAAGTATTAATTGCGTCTTAATTATGGTAAGATCTTCTAGAACAAATGAAAAAGGAGGTAATCAAGTGGCCTACACTTGCGAATTAATCGCAAGAATGAGATTAAGTCTGGTGAAATCCCTGCAGGAAAACGTGCGGTTTGCCTGCATGTCGGCTCGTACAACAAGGTCGAACCAGCCTACCATACCCTAATGCAATGGATCAAGGAGAATGGACATACACCTGCCGGGGTTGTTTACGAGTTTTACTTGAATGACCCTTCCGAAACACCGGAAAATGAACTGCAGACAAGGATAGTGTTTCCTCTGATGTTAAAGTGTCTGGCAGAACCCGGCTGAGCGGGCTTTTTATCAGTGGAGTTTTTTGAGTTCTTCTAGTTTGTTGGCAAACCAGGCGGTGTGCAGGTCCTCGTCGATCAGGTTGTCCCAGAGGACGCTGAAAAGTTTTTCGTCGTTCCCCACTCTCAGGATGAGGTCCTTGTAGTCCTTCATCGCTTTCTCTTCGAGCGTAATATCCGCCTTTAAGACTGTTTCCGGCCCGAGGGCGCCGGTGAGGGTGCCTGCAGCCTTCCCGAGCAGGGGGGCAACGACGTCCCCCAGCCGCGTGGGCTCACCTCCGAGGCGCCGGATCTCGGCGGCGATGTTGTCTACGTGCTGCTGCTCGATCATCGCAATGCGGGCCAGTGTTTTTTGCAGATAAATGTCGTCCATAGCGTGAGCCTGACTCGTGTACAGGTCTACCTGTTCAACTTCAAGACTGTAGAACCAGTTTAATTTCGCCAGGAGTTCCTCTTTATTCATCCCGTTTTATCCCCAATATTTTATCCTTGTCATTTAATGCGAGCGCAGGGCATTGGTCAGCCAGACGGCCCACGGCGCGATCAGGGTGATCCAGGCCCAGACCCAGACGCCCACGGCGCCGAACCTGTTGCCGTTCTTCCAGGCCCAGAGACCGTAACTGGCCGTGTTCACGGCGATGAGCAGCGTAACAAGCACAATAATAAATTTCAGCACCGGATATGCCTCCTCCGTTCCGGGGATTGATTACTCGCGTATAGGAATGGTTTCATGGAGCAGGCCGACACGCCTGACCCGGAAGTCCACAGTAGCGTCGACGATAGCGTTGGGGTACCTGCTGGCCCAGTCGTAAGCCTTCCAGGCTCTCCAGGTGAAGAACTGCCTCTGTGCCTTGCTGCTGAATTCAAACGCGTCTGTTCCCCACTGCTGAGTCTTGGCGATGGTCGCTCTCAATTCCCGGTTGAGATAGTCTTCGACGCTCCTTTCGACCAGGGGGATGCGGCTCGCCCGTTCGTAGTTCTCCCCGCTCTGGATACTGATGATGTCTCCTTCAAGGGGAATGCGGACCGCAATATGCGGAACGTCGCCTTCAACATCGACGCTGACCTCGGCCCTGGTGCGGGGCTTGACTTCCACGATGACGTACTTGTCAGGATGCTTCGGGTCGGGAACGGCCTGGATGGTGCGGCGGAAGGTCCCGCGGACCATTTTGACGAAGCCCATCTCATCCGCGTCCAGGATGCCGACCATCTTCCCGCCTCTGAAGACGGCTCCGCCCATGATCTCCAGCCTGCCACCACCCTGCCGGGGGATCCGCCCCGCGTAGTATGCCCCCTTGTCTTTGGGCCTGTTGTTCGGAAAAATGTCCTGTTCATCTTTATCCTGCAAAGCTGCGAGGTTGGCTACCGCTCCCACCCCCGGGGTTTTGGAGGCGATGTAGAAATCGTGGAAGGTATCCCGGGGAATAAATTCGGTGAACCGCCAGCCCTGCTGCAGGAGCTGGTAGTATTTACTGACGTTGTCTTCCAGGATGGGCTTGCCGTTTTTTAGCAGGTCGGCCGCCCTCCCCTGGGTAATGAGGATGCTGCTGTTTCGGCGGAATTGGCGAAACCGGGCTAGAGGAGCATAGTAACGGTCGATGCCTTCTTCGGCCAGCGCCCGGCCGAAGACGATCCAGGCGGTGTGGGAGAGGTCGGCGCGCCGGTCCACGAAGGCGTTTAGCAGTTCAAGACCTTCGAGGATGGTATTGACCTCCATTGAAACAACAAAAAAGCCCTTTCCGCCGCCTCCGTTCCCGCCTTGGCCGCCGCTCCCGATGGCCTTGGGGACGGCGACGACGGTCGTCATGGTCAGGACATTTTGCCGGCCTTTGTCGAGGCCGAGGGCCAGGACCCAGGCGATCTCATCGGGTTCCTGGTAATTCCAGCACCCGGAGAGGGAAAGGATCACTAGGACAGTCAACAGTGCCCTAGCTATTTTCCTGCTGTTTTTCAGCTCGGTCGCCCCCTTTCCTGTCGCGCAGAATCGTTAGGCCGTAGAGCAGCACGAGGGGCACACCTACAGCGAAAAAGGTGTAGCGCCGGATGATCCCGATATCCCAGGATAAGGCCTCGGCCACGTTGTTGGGGACGAAGGCCAGGGCGGTGACGGCTACGGCTGCGGGGAGGATGAAGGGCCTGTTATAAGGCAGGCGCAGCGCGTAAGTTGTCACCGAGGAGATCAGGTAGATGCCCAGGCTGATCTGGGCGAGGGCTGACAGCATCCAGACCGGCGCGAAAATCACTTCCATACGCTGTAGGAAGCGGCCGATGTTGATAATGCGCGATACCAATAACGTGGGGATATTGATTTCCGAAACCACCGGGTAGGTGAAAACCAGCAGGGCCACCAGGGTGCTCGAGGCCAGGAGCACCCCGGCGATACCGATGCTCCAGTAACTTATTTTCCTGATGGCATTCCTGGGCACAAAGCTGATGATCAAACCAAGAATGAAAATTTCAACCATGTCCCCGGAGGTTATAACGGCGCCGGTGATTATGGACTTTGCCCCCATTCCTCCCAGGGGGAATACGGCGTCCAGCCGCCAAAAAGGAATGGACAGGCCAATTAACAAAACATAGCCCGCGGCGATGGCGATGCCGAAAATGTAGGCCGACCGGGCGATGGCGTCAAAACCAAGGAAAGCAATGACAGTTGACGCGACAATAAAGAGCAGGACGGCCATGCTGATGGGGGTGTCGGGAAGAAATCCCGAGACCACACGCTCGCCAAACTCGCGCAGGGTAATTCCCGTTAAGGCAATCAAAATAACGACGAAAAAAGCTGACAGGGCTGCGTTTCCATAAGGGCCGATCATCTCTTGCCCGATCTGGATGATGTTTTTGTCGGGATGACGGTCGAGGAGCCAGAGCAGGGGATAGAGGGCGGCAAAGGCCAGCGCTACGTGTAAAACGGGAATCATCCAGGTTGCCGTGGCGCCGTAGTGGTAGAGCGGAACCTGGTAAGAGAGAAAGGCCTTAGCCCCAATAAAAAGGGCCGTTACGGCTATGGCCTCCTTGACTCCGATGCGCGGGTTCTCGAGTTGTTTAGGCACGATCCTCGCTGCCTCCCTTCCTGGACCACCAGCGGCTTACCGCGGGCTGGCGTTTTGTGGACAGCGGGTCGACGTAATCGGGCCTGGTTTCCTGCTGCCAGGCGTGCCCGCGCAGGAACCAGTCCGGCGAAGTTTTAGTAGCCGGGACGAGCGGGGCGAGGAAGGGCACACCGAACGACTTCAGGTTGGTTAGCGCCCCCACATGTAAGAAGAGGACGAAGATCATCCCGAAAATGCCGAACACCGCTGCAGCGAGGGTGTAGGCAAACCTCAGGAGCCTTATGTTCAAAGAAAAGGCGTAGTTCGGAATGGCGAAGGCGCCAAGGGCGGTAACGGCGATGATCACGATCAGGATCGGGCTGACGATATTGGCAGCCACGGCGGCCTGGCCCAGGATTAAAGCGCCGACGATGCCCAGGGTGGTGCCGATCGTGCCGGGGATGCGGATGCCGCCCTCACGGATGAGTTCGAAGGCTACTTCCATCAGCAGCACCTCAACGATCGTGGGAAAAGGGACACGTTCCCGGGCTCCGGTAATGGCCAGGAGCAGGTCGGTCGGGATAAATTCCTGGTGGTAGGTGGCCGCGGCTACATAGAAACCGGGGAGGAAAAGGGCCATAGCCAGGCCAAACCACCGCACCAGCCTGGTAAAACTGCCGTACGGCCACCTTACGTAGGCGTCCTCCCCGCTCTGCATCATCGTGAAGAGGGTAGCGGGGACAACGAGGGCGAACGGGCTGTTATCGGCCAGGATGGCGATCCTGCCCTCCATGATGCCGGCGGCCACCCGGTCGGGCCGTTCGGTAGCCAGGACCTGGGGAGCCAGGGCATAGGGCGAATCCTCAATGAGCTGCTCTAGGATGCCGCTCTCATTGGGAAAGTCCACCTTTAGCGAACTGAGCCGGCGCTTGACTTCCTTGACCAAGGCAGGGTTGGCGATGTCGTCCCTGTACATGATGGCGTACTGGGCGTCGGAGGCGTCCCCGACTTTGACGAACTCCGTAACCAGGGACGGATGGCGCAGGATCTTACGGATTAGGCCGGTGTTGACGCGGATCTGTTCAACGAGTGCTTCGTGCGGGCCGCGGATGACGTTCTCGATTTTGGGCTCCCCGACCCCACGGTTGGCGAAGCCTTTGGTTTCAATGGACAGCGCCTTGTCAAGCCCATCAATGATCAGGACCGTATTGCCGTTCAGGACCTCGTTGACTGCTTCTTTAAAGGTCTTGACGGTGGAGACCTGGTGACCGGCTACGAGGGCCCGCATCACCCGGTCCAAGAATCCCGGCGGGGCCTTAACCGGCTGACGCCTGTCTCCTCGAGGCTCGTCTTCAGGGGGAGCGTCGTCCTTGCGCAGGGAGGCCTGGAGCATCAAGGACCTCAGGATCGCGCTGATAATGACGCTGCCCTGCACGATGCCGTCGATAAAGACGATCAGCGCCTTAACCGGCGGGTCGTGGTTAATCAGCAGGGGCCGAAAAACCGGGTCAACGTTGGTCGGCTTACGGAAGATTTTTTCGAGAATTTTTTGGTTGTACTCTAAATCCTCGAATAGCTTGATTTCTGCATCCAGGATGCCCGTCAGCGTGCGGTCGGCTTCCATCTTGGCCAGCATCTCTTCAAACTGCCGTTGATCCTTCTTTTGTCGGGTCTGACGGGCTTGCCCCTGAACGTTTTCGACGACGGCATCGCCGTCCAGGGACTGCTTGTTCCCTTCAGCCTGGTTGTTTACGCCGTCCAAGCCTTTTTTGACATTACGGCTGCCGACCCGGCGCACTTTGCGTTCCCGCGACCTACGGGAACCTTGTCCAGGGGCGGAATGATCCGTCCCGGAATCAGCCAGCAATCGTTCAGCTTCCAGGAGACGGTCTTCGATCCCGCTTTCGAAAAGAAGCTCAGGCTCGGTGGGTTCTCGGAACAACAGGTATTTCCTGACGGCATCCAGGAAGGCCAAGCGGTGGGTCACCTCTATTTAAGGAAGATTTCCAGGCTGGATGCTGTTTTTAGCATTCAACACACTATTAGCATTTGAACCCCCGGAGGAGGCATACCCGGGGAATAGTGGCAGACGTGGAAAAGGAAGTCAGGCAAGTCGGGCTTATCAAAGGGAAGCTTAATAATAGTAGCCGTACGAAAGGAGGGGAGTGCTTGGCAAAAAACAGGGCGAGAAAGAGGGGGAACGTTTCGGGAAGCCCTCCGGCATCCCGAAACAATCTAGCAATAAAGATAATTTCTGCCGTTTTCCCGGCCCTTGCAAGTGTAGACGAATTTAGCCGTAACGCCTTCAGCCTTGGCCTCGACGAAGAGGTTGTTCAACTGTTCGCGGGTGCACGCCAGGCGCAGAAAAGCGGCCTCCTGATGGTGGGGGTCGACTTCATGGAAGGCTTCTTCGGCCTCGCGGAGTTCGGCGACGGCCTGGCGGACGGTGATCACGACCTGGCTTTCCTCGGTATCGATGCCGGGGATAAGCACGTCCTTACGTCTCAACAGAAGTTTAACGCGCATCCTTATCTTCTCGGCCGGCGTTTTTAACGCCTCGATCATTCTTGTTAAAATGTTTATCACGGGCAGTCCCCTCCCTTTCTAAGAAATCCTATGCTTCAAAATCCAGAATATGCCAGTAAGCTGTGGGTTCCGCATCAAGGCCGGTGGACAAAAGGGTCCGGGTTAAGTAAGATAGAAAACGAATCGGCTGTCTGTTTAACCAACGATCGGGTAAGGGGGCTGGACGACGATAAACGGCAAGCAGGGAAGAGACTCCATTCTATCGGCCGACGGCAGGTTCTGTTTTTCCTGTCACAGAGGGCTGGCCTGTTTTGGCAGTTGCTGCAGGGACGTGAACATTTTCCTGTCGCCCTACGACGTGTTGCGCTTGAAGAGAAAGCTGGGCGTGTCTTCCAGCGAATTTCTGCAGGAATACACTCTTTTGGCCCACGAAGCCGGGATCCCGCTGGTGCAGTTGAAGATGAGGGAAGGGGAGGACCTGAGGTGTCCTTTTGTTGGCCCGGAAGGTTGCCGGGTTTACGACGAGCGGCCCTGGTCCTGCCGCATGGCGCCGGTGGACATTAAAGGCCCGGAGACCTATACCTTTGTTTTTGACAGCGCATTTTGCTTGGGGCTCAACGAGCCGGAGGAGTGGACCGTGACCGGATGGATGGCCGACCAGGGCCTGGACGTTTACGAGGAAGTCGAAGCCCTGTTTAAACAGCTGCCGGGCCGGTTCAAGCTTACGGGACTGGATTTCCTGGACCGTCACCTGCGCCGGCTCGTTTATATGGCCTGTTACGATGTCGATCGCTTCAGGGAATTTGTGTTTGACCCCGTCTTCCTTGAAGCTTTTGAGGTGTCCCGGGTCGGGAAAGAGGAACTGCAGGACGATGTGGCGTTGTTGAAGTTCGGGTTTGCGTGGCTTATGTCGGAGCCGGACCTGGAAGTGACGCTAAAGCTCCGCGACAAACTACCGGCGCTTTAGGCTGCTAAAAATTATGCTACCCAGGGGGGCGGTTGTGACGACCGCCTTTTTTGTTTGGGGTGTCTCCTACACAAGGGCCGGCGGGCTGGTGGCTGCCCTTGGCCCGCTGACAGCTGACAGAAGAAAGAGAACAGGACGGCGGCCACCGCCTGTTCTCCCAAGGTTTCCGTATTTACAGGATGTCAGGGGAAGTTAAGACTGTTGGGGCCGCTCGAGCGGGGCGGCATTGGTGATGGCACCGATGTTACCCTGGGCAAGAGCTTGCTCCGCAAAGGCCACCAACTTCTTGGTCATATTCCCGCCGACGTAACCGTTTACGCGGCTGGGGAGGTCACCCTTGTTCATCTGAGCGTAATTTCCGAGACCCAGCTCAGCGGCAACCTCGTACTTCATCTGGTCCAGAGCCTGAGCAGCGCCAGCTTTAACGGGCTGGTTCGTATTCCGCGGCATTTATTTTCACCTCCTTCTAGCCATAGAGTGCGCTCATTCGCCAACTAATATGCTGGTAATATCGTTTTGCAGAAATCAATTCTTCCACCAAACGCAATTCCTAACTTAAAAAGTCAGCTTTACAGCGCCACTCTTCGCCGAGCCAAAGTTTGAATTGCAACATTATTAATGGTTACGTTCGATAGGCGGGCTTCGCGCGGGGGCAAAAAGGTACAGCCGTACTAGAATTTAGGAGAGCATAGTTTACTTTCTCCGCAGAAATACTATTTGCCAAAAGCGGGAGGTGCTTCAATGAAAGCCACAGGTGTCGTTCGTCGTATGGACGATCTGGGACGTATCGTGATACCCAAAGAAGTTCGGCGAACCTTGCGTATTAAAGATGGCGACCCGCTCGAAATTTTTACGGACAGAGACGGCGAAATTATCTTTAAGAAGTATTCGCCTATTGGGGACCTTGCCACCTATGCCAAGGAATATGCCGACTCCTTGTATGAATCAACCTCACATACCGCCTGCATTTGCGATGAGCATTCCGTTATTGCCGTAGCAGGGGGATCCAAGCAGTTGGTCAACCAGAGCCTCGGACCGATTGCCGAACAAGCCATGGAACGGCAGGAAACAGTCGTACAGAACATCGGCCGCGGCTTTAAGGAAAACGAAGCCCCCCTCGTAGGTCCCCGTGATATTATGAACCAGTATACCTCGGCGGTCATCTCTCCCATTCTGGCCGGCGGCCGGGCGGCCGGGTGCGTGATCTTGCTGGGCAAGAACGCCCAGATGACTGAGATTGAACAGAAGCTGGCTGAAACAGCGGCCAACTTCCTTGGAAAACAGCTTGAGTAAATGATACGAAATTAAACGCCGTACAGCCGTACAATAAAGAAGCCCGAGGATGAACGAAGTTCCTCGGGCTTTTTACCGGCCCAGCGATATAAAAGGTCGCCGATCTTGTCATACTTAATAATGAGGAAGAAAAAGTACTGGAGGCCAAGAAGTGCACGAATTCGCCAGTATACCCGGAATAATCACGATTATACAGGTCTTCTTCGGAGTAATCATCGGCCTGTATTTCTGGAACCTGTTGAAGAGCCAGCAAGGAAGCAAGGTTGCCGTCGAGAAGGAATCCCGGAAGGAGATCGAGCGGTTGCGGGCACTGCGGGCCATATCCCTGACCGAACCCTTGGCCGAGAAGACCCGCCCCGGATCGTTCGCCGAAATCATCGGCCAGGATGAGGGACTCCGGGCTTTGCGCGCCGCCCTCTGCGGCCCCAACCCTCAACACGTTATTTTGTACGGCCCGCCCGGTGTCGGTAAGACTGCGGCTGCAAGGCTCGTCCTGGAAGAGGCCAAGCGGAGTAAACATTCTCCCTTCAGGGATGACGCCAAGTTTATCGAAATCGACGCCACTACGGCCCGCTTTGACGAACGGGGGATCGCCGATCCCCTGATCGGTTCGGTCCACGACCCCATTTATCAGGGCGCCGGACCGATGGGCATGGCCGGAATCCCTCAGCCGAAATGCGGTGCGGTTACGAAGGCCCACGGGGGAATCCTGTTTCTCGACGAAATCGGTGAACTGCATCCCGTCCAGATGAACAAGCTCCTTAAGGTCCTCGAAGACCGCAAGGTGTTCCTGGAGAGCGCCTACTACAACCCCGAGGACCACAACGTCCCGAACTGGATTCACGACATCTTTCAAAACGGTTTGCCCGCTGACTTCCGCCTGGTCGGGGCCACCACTCGGATGCCCCACGAGATTCCCCCGGCCATCCGGTCGCGGTGCATGGAGATTTTCTTCCGGCCTCTCTCGGCGGACGACGTCGCCGTCATCGCCCTCAACGCCGTAAGGAAAATCAATTTTGTTCTGGAAGACGGTGCTGTTGAGATCATCAAGAAGTACGCTACCAACGGGCGGGAGGCCGTCAACATCGTCCAGCTGGCGGCCGGGGTCGCCCTCACCGAGGGCCGCGATACGGTCAGGGTCGTCGACGTGGAGTGGGTCATTCAGAGCGGGCAGTACACGCCCCGTCCCGACAAGCAGGCGCCTAAGAAGCCGGCGGTCGGGCAGGTCAACGGTCTGGCCGTCTACGGGCCCAATGCCGGGATGCTGCTGGAAATCGAGGCTACGGCCATTCCGGTGGTTAAGGGCAAGGGCAAGCTGACGGTGACCGGGGTGGTCGACGAAGAGCAGATCAACGGGGCGGGGCGGGCCATCCGGCGCAAGAGCCTGGCCCGGAGCGCGGTGGAGAACGTTTTGACCGCTTTGCGCTGCTCGGTCAAGTTGAATCCCGCCAACTACGACATCCACGTCAATTTCCCCGGCGGGACGCCGGTGGACGGCCCGTCAGCGGGAGTCGCCATCGCTACGGCCATCTATTCGGCAGCCGTCAACGTTCCCGTATCCAACGAGGTTGCCATGACGGGCGAGGTCTCCATTCATGGACGCGTAAAGCCGGTGGGAGGGATCGTCGCCAAGGTCGACGCCGCCTTGAAGGCGGGGATCAAAAAGGTCTTTGTTCCTCACGAGAATTACCAGGACCTCTTTTCGTTAATGCGGGGGATCGAGGTCATTCCTGTCAAAACCCTGGACGAGGTCCTGGCCGGGGCCATCCTTACGGACAACGTGACGAGGGCCAGGGAATGGGCCTCGATACGCTAAAAAAATAAAAAAGGTCTGTTTACTATTCAAGAAGAGGAGAGCCGCCGCTCTCCTCTTCTTTTTGCGTGTATCCTTTTATTCAGGCAGCCCCAGGCCTTTCCACTTTTCGCAAGTTCTTTCGGAAACATGTTCAGCTGCCCTTTCATTAAATACAAAAGGGGGGTTAGCCATACGAAATGTCCAAACACCCGGTAGGATGTTGTTGGAAAAAGGGTTGGAGAACTGCAAAAGCTGAGAACGCAGGGTTTATTTGCGGGTTCCAGACAACTATTGCTATGGTTCCTCGTTAACTGTTTATGTTAGAATTAATCTGATATTTGTCCCGGCACTGTCTGCAGCAGTTGAAGTACCCACAGTTAGAAGGAGGTGCCCCGTTTGGATTCGACCAGAAGGGTTTTACCGTTGCTTCCTCTCCGGGGAATTCTCGTATTTCCTTATATGGTCATTCACTTGGACGTGGGCCGTGAAAAATCGGTTAAGGCCATAGAAGAAGCGATGATTCACGATCGGGTCATCTTTCTGGCTACACAGAAGGAGGCTCAGACCGATAGTCCCGATGTCGAGGACATCTACGATGTCGGTACTGTTGCCGAGGTCAAGCAGCTTTTAAAACTGCCCGGGGGCACGATCCGCGTGCTTGTCGAGGGTATCGCCAGGGCCCGGATTATCGACTACGTGGCCACCGAGCCGTTTTTCCAGGTGGAACTGGAGCAGTATTTCGAGGATTTCGTTAAAACCACCGAGCTGGAAGCCCTGATGCGCAACCTGGTGAGCCAGTTTGAGCAGTATGTCAAGCTATCCAAACGGATTCCGCCGGAAACCGTGGTTTCGGTGGTTAACATCGAGGAGCCCGGACGCCTGGCTGATATTATCGCTTCGCACCTGCCGCTGCGCATTGAGGAAAAGCAGGTTGTGCTTGAGGCTGTCCCCATCGCCGAGCGGCTGGAAAGCCTGTGCGCCATTGTGGCCAGGGAACTTGAAATCGTGGAGCTTGAGCGGCGGATTAACATCCGCGTGCGCAAGCAGATGGAAAAAACGCAGAAGGAATATTACCTGCGCGAGCAGATCAAGGCCATCCAGCGCGAACTTGGGGAGAAAGACGAGCGCCAGGCGGAAACCGAGGAATTGAGGGAGAAGATCGCCTCCCTCAAGCTGCCCAAGGAAGTAGAAGAGAAGGCTCTAAAAGAAGTCGAAAGGCTGGAGAAGATGCCTCCGATGGCGGCCGAGGCCACGGTGGTCCGCAACTACCTCGACTGGCTCCTGGCCCTCCCCTGGACCAAAGGGACCAGGGACCGGATCGATATCGCGGCGGCTGAAGCCATTCTTGACGAGGACCACTACGGCCTTAAGAAGGTCAAGGAGCGCATCCTGGAGTTCCTGGCTATCCGCAAGCTGTCCAAGAAGATGAAGGGACCCATCCTGTGCCTGGTCGGACCCCCAGGTGTCGGCAAGACCTCGCTGGGCCGTTCGATTGCGCGGGCTCTGGAGCGCAAGTTCGTGCGCATCTCGCTGGGCGGCGTGCGCGACGAGGCCGAGATCCGCGGGCACAGGCGTACGTACGTGGGCGCGTTGCCGGGACGGATCATTCAGGGCATGCGTACTGCCGGGTCGAAAAACCCTGTCTTCCTGCTCGACGAGGTCGACAAGATGAGCATGGACTTCCGTGGCGACCCGTCTTCGGCGCTGCTGGAAGTGCTGGACCCGGAGCAGAACAGCGCGTTCAGTGACCATTACATCGAGGTCCCGTTCGACCTTTCGAACGTCATGTTCATCACGACGGCGAACTACCCGTACAATATCCCGCGGCCGCTGTTCGACCGCATGGAAGTCATTTATATTTCGGGTTATACCGAAGAGGAAAAGGTGCAGATTGCGATTCGTCACCTTATCCCGAAACAGCTTAAAGAACACGGCCTGACCGGACAACAGTTGACCATTTCCGAGAATGCGGTGCGCCGGATCATCCGCGAGTACACGCGCGAATCCGGTGTCAGGAGCCTGGAGCGCCAGATCGCCGCCCTGTGCCGGAAGACGGCCAAGGAAATCGTAGCCAAGAAGGCCACCCAGGTGCGGGTAAATGTTAAGAACATCGAACAGTTCCTGGGCATCCCCCGCTTCCGTTACGGCATAGCCGAACGAGACGACCAGGTCGGCGTAGCGACAGGACTGGCATGGACCGAGGTCGGCGGAGACACGCTGGCGATCGAGGTCGCCGTCTGCAAGGGCAAGGGCGGGTTGACCCTTACCGGCAAGCTGGGCGACGTCATGCGCGAGTCCGCGCAGGCCGGCTACAGTTACCTGCGTAGCCGGGCCAAGTCGCTCGGCATCGAAGAGTTCTTTAACGAAAAATACGACGTCCATATCCACGTGCCCGAGGGTGCGACGCCCAAAGACGGTCCCTCGGCCGGCATCAGCATGGCCTGCGCGTTGGCTTCGGCTCTTTCGGGACGCAAGGTGCGGCACGACGTGGCCATGACCGGCGAGATCACGCTGCGGGGACGGGTTCTTCCGGTGGGAGGGATCAAGGAGAAGGTTTTGGCAGCACACCGTGCCGGGGTCAAAACGGTCATCCTGCCGGTGGAAAACAAGAAAGACCTGGAGGATATCCCGTCCAACGTCGCTTCCAAGCTGGAGTTTGTGCTGGTGGAGCACATGGACCAGGTGATGGAGACGGCCCTGCTTCCCAAGGAAGACGAGCCCGAAGTTAGTCTCCCGGTGCCGGTTCCGGTGCCGGAAGTGGCTGGTTACCAGGAGTCGATACCGGCTCCCGCGGTGTCTAACTAGATAGCTGACTAGTTGGCTAAAGGAACGTTATAGAAGGAATAAGACAACAAAGGGCGAAACTTTTCTCGCCCTTTGTTGTTTTTCAGGATAGCGGTACGGAGGCCGGCGGTTTTTACCGCTGGCGTTCGGTAAATCGCTTGATAGAAGAGCTCCCGCACTGCAAACATTACTGATTCTTGGTCGATGCCAGGGATTTCAGCGCTTCAGCCGCGATTTCGGGTCGGACGACGCGGGCGAACGGAATCGGTTTGGCCAGTTCCCCGGCCTTGAACATAATCTCTTGCAAGGCCGCGAATTGTTTGGGGTCGATCGCCGGCGTTTTTGCCCAGAGATCGTTTTCCTTGTGCCGTTCGATAACGGCCGTCAGGGTATCGAGGTCGAGATACGGGTAAAAGGACGCCGCTGCGACGGCTATGTCGCGGGGGTTTTGCGCCGCTATCCAGGACTGCGCCCGCGCAATGGCGCGGGTATACCGCACGAGTGCTTCGCTGTTGCGGCTGATAAAGCCGGGGCTGGCAGCGCAGATTTGTGCGGGGACGTTTCCGGCCGGCGTCAGCGAGGCGACGACGTATCCTTGCTCCGCGAGTTGCAGTTGCTGGGCTTGGGGGTCCCTGAGCAGAATAAAATTACCTGATCCGGCAAGGAAGGCTCCCAGTCGTAACTTCGCCGGCAGGTTCTGGACGATGGTTACGTCGGTCTGAGGCCGCAGCCCTTCCTTCTTGAGGATGGCTTCAAAAGTCGTCTCCAGGGTGCTGTCCGGGTCGCCGCCGATAACTATCTTGGCTTTAAGGCTGCTCCAGGCAAACGACGACATTGGTTCGCGCGCGAGCAGGAATCCCGGCTCAAAATGCGTCATCTGGGCGAAGGCATGCATCTTCTTTTCCCACGCCTTTTCGGGCGGCAGGATCACGACGCCGGCTTTTTGCAGGTCCTCAGCCGCCGGGTCATCCTTGGCGTTGAACAGCGAGACAGCGAGATTCTCGTCGGAGAAGTAACCGAGAGAAGCGGCAATATAATGAGGAAGGTTAGCCATCTCGTGCCCGGATTCATATACTCTAAGATGAATTTGCCCTGCGGGTTCACGTTGCTGAAAAAAGTAAAACGCCAGGCCCGCGATTAACAGCGTAGCCAGGCAGCCGGAGATGTAGAGCAGTTTTGTGCGCATACAAACACCGCCTTTGGGGACTGTGGAAACCCCGCTGTGGATTCTTTTTCATAATTACTAGTTCTGAAGGGCAAATATGCCAGGGGGGGGATGAGGGTTGCCGGAGAAAGAGGTTGTTATCCCCGACATGATTTTTGAGAGTGATTATACAGTGGTCTTCTTTGTTTCAAGCCTCGATGAGAAACTGGGGCCGCTGTTTACCCGGCTGGTAAACGGGGAAGTTATAGACTACTGGTTTTCCTGGGATGTGCTCCGTTTCGGCGAGGATAAGTACGTTGTTGTCCTGGAAATAGGATGGGACGTCGAAGAATCGGTAGCGCTGGCCATTCCCATGGATGCCTGGCACTATCTGCCTCTGATCAGGCGTAAGGGCATGGTGGCGCTGGTAACCAATGCGCCGGTGCCGACAGGTGAATTACAGGACCTGATCCACGATTCCGCCGAGTTCCAGCCCTGGACGCTGGTCATACGCAACGCCGAGCGGGGCATGGACGAACTGGCCGACGAAGTTTCGAGCCTGGAGGAACCGGACGAGACCTCTGTATACCTGGTTAGGCTGCTGAGGGGCCAGATCAGTTCCGACGGCAGCGTCTACATCCATTAGGCTTGGGGCGCCAGTACCGTGTAACGTTCCTGTCAGGCCCCTCTAGGAGTGCGTAATGTTGACATTCATAGCGCCGCTCATTAAGATTTTGGATAACGAAGCAGGGAGGGAAATTCTTGGGGATTACGAAAATGCCGCCGGCCTACGATCCTCAAAAGGTAGAGGGGAAATGGTACCGCTGGTGGGAGGAGCATAAATACTTTCACGCGGAGGTCGAGCCGGACAAAGAGCCGTTTTGCATTGTCATGCCCCCTCCGAACGTGACCGGGGAATTGCACATGGGCCATGCCCTGGACAATACCCTTCAAGACGTCCTGACCCGTTGGCGGCGCATGTCCGGCTACAACGCCCTTTGGCTGCCCGGCACCGACCACGCCGGCATCGCCACCCAGGCCAAGGTCGAAGCACAGCTGGCCAGGGAAGGCCTGAGCAAGTACGACCTAGGTCGTGAGGCTTTTCTGAAACGCGTGTGGACCTGGAAGGAGACCTACGGTAACCGCATCACCAGCCAGTTAAGGCGCCTGGGCGCTTCCTGCGATTGGGACCGCGAGCGCTTCACGATGGACGAGGGCTGCTCGGAGGCCGTCCGGGAAGTCTTTATCCGCCTCTACGAACAGGGCCTGATCTACCGCGACGACTACATCGTCAACTGGTGCCCCCACTGCGCCACGACCATTTCAGACATCGAGGTCGAGCACCTTGACGTGCAGGCCCAGCTCTACTTTATCAAGTACCCTACTCCCGACGGGCGTGATTTCGTCACGGTCGCCACTACGCGCCCGGAGACGATGCTCGGCGACACGGCCGTCGCCGTCCATCCGAAGGACAAGCGTTACCGCCACCTCGTCGGCAAGGAAGTCGTGCTTCCGCTGATGAACCGCGTCATCCCCGTTATTGCCGACGACTACGTTGACCCCGTGTTCGGCACCGGGGCTGTGAAGATCACCCCGGCCCACGACCCGAACGACTTCGAGATCGGGCGCCGGCACAAGCTGCCCGAAATACGGGTTATCGGCACCAACGGCGTGATGACGACTGAAGCCGGACCGTATGCGGGGATGGACCGCTGGGAATGCCGCCAGAAGGTCCTCGCCGACCTCGGGGAACAGGGATTGTTGGCGCGCATCGAGGACCTGCAGCACGCCGTCGGGCACTGTTACCGCTGCAACACGGTCGTAGAGCCGATGATCTCCAAGCAGTGGTTCGTACGGATGAAACCGCTGGCCGAGCCGGCGATCCGGGCCGTCAAGGAAGGAAGGACGAGGTTTGTTCCCGAGCGCTTCACGAAGGTCTACCTGAACTGGCTTGAGAACATCCGCGACTGGTGCATATCCCGTCAGCTGTGGTGGGGTCACCGCATCCCCGTGTGGTACTGCCGGGAATGCGGCAAGGCCTCGGCATCCAAGGACGACCTGGCCGCCTGCCCGAACTGCGGGGCGGACAAGGTGGTCCAGGACCCCGACGTCCTGGACACCTGGTTTTCTTCGGGCCTATGGCCCTTCTCCACCCTGGGCTGGCCCAAAGAAACACCTGAATTAAAGCATTTTTACCCGACCTCGGTGCTGGTGACCGGCCGGGACATCATCTTCTTTTGGGTCGCCCGCATGATTTTCTCCGGGCTGAAGTTCATGGGTGAGGTCCCGTTCCGCGAGGTCTTCATTCACGGCCTGGTCCTGGACGCCCTTGGTCGGAAAATGTCGAAGTCGCTGGGGAACGGCGTCGACCCGCTCGAGGTCATCGAGAAATACGGCGCAGACTCTCTGCGCTTCATGCTGGTTACGGGGAATACCCCCGGTAACGACCTGCGTTTCCACTTCGAGAAACTCGAAGGTGCGCGCAATTTCGCCAACAAGCTTTGGAACGCCTCTCGTTTTGTGATCATGAACCTTGAAGGATACGACCCCCGGTTCCAACCGCAGCGCCTTGACCTGTCCGACCGCTGGATTGTCAGCCGCTTCCAGCAGGTGGCCGGGGCCGTGGACGCTTTTATCCGAGATTACGAGCTGGGGGAAGCGGCCGGGGTGCTCTACGAGTTCATCTGGGACGAGTTTTGCGACTGGTACATCGAACTGGTTAAACCGCGGCTCTACCGGGGGATGCCCGAGGAGCGCGCCACGGCCCAGCACGTCCTGGTCAACGTCCTAAAAGGAACGCTCGAACTGCTCCATCCCTTTATGCCGTTTATTACCGAGGAGATCTGGCAGAACCTTCCGCACGAGGGCGAAACCATCATGCACGCTCCCTGGCCCAAGGCGCGGGTCGAGCAGGTCGACAGAGGCGCGGAAGAGGACATGCGGCTGATTATCAGCGTCATCCGCGCCATCCGTAGCTTGAGGGCCGAAATGAACGTCCCCCCTGCGCGTCGCGCGGAGATTATCCTGGTGGTGCCCGAAGACGGGAAGAGAGAAACGGTGGGGCACTGGCGGTCCTACATCTCCGACTTGGCCTCGGGTGACGTGGAAATCACAAGGGATTTGGCGGCCGAGCCGTCCCAGGCGGCACAGGCTGTGGTCGGCGGGATAACAATTTATGTCCCGCTGGAAGGGCTGATTGATATCCCGCAGGAAATCGCCCGGTTAGAGAGGGAATTAGCCAACGTGCAAAAAGAAGTGGTTCGCCTCGAAGGCAAGCTCGATAACGAGGGGTTTGTAGCCAAGGCCCCCGCCGATGTGGTGGAGAAGGAGCGACAAAAACTGGAGGATTACCGTATCAAGCAGGAGACCGTTGCACAACGCCTGGCTATACTGAAGAAAAGCCCCGCCATGTAAGGTGCGGGGCTTTTCGACCGTAAGTCGTAGTAGGAATCCCCCGGCACTCAACTAGGCAGTTAAGTTGCCGGTAGCCCTAATCAAGTTTTCGGGAACTGCAAATTCTTTGGACGTCGCTCGTCGGACTCCGAGGAAGGCCGAGATTTTGAGGGCCGTGGATTGAGTGATCGGGATTATTTGAGGTGTCGCAAATTTGACTAATTTAGAAGGAGTTATCGAGGAGATCCGAAGCATCTGCGGAACAGGAATGGAGTTAGGACTGGAGAGGGTGCGGCGCCTTCTTGCCCGCCTCGGCAACCCCGAGGCGGAAACGCGCTTTGTGCACGTCGGCGGCACCAACGGCAAAGGTTCGGTGACGGTGATGATCGAGGCCGTGCTGCAGGATGCCGGTTACAAGACGGGCAGTTTTATTTCGCCTCACCTCCATTCCTACACCGAACGCTACCGTGTCAACGGCGAGGCGATCGCCGACGATGAACTGGCCTTTCTCCTGGAAGGGCTGCTGCCTGATCTCAAGGCCTTGGCCCGGGAGGGTGCGGCGCCGACCGAGTTTGAGGCGCTTACGGCCGCCGCTTTCTTGTGTTTTGTCCGGAACAAGGCGGACCTCGCCGTTATGGAGGTCGGGCTGGGAGGCCGTCTTGACGCCACCAACGTCATCGTTCCCGAGGTTGCCGTGATCACCAATGTCAGCCTGGATCATACGGAAATCCTGGGGCATACCCTGAGGGAAGTGGCCGGGGAGAAAGCGGGGATCATCAAGCGCGGCGTTCCTGTGGTGACAGGGGCGGAGGGCGAAGCTCTGGAGGTTATCGCCCGCAGGTGCAGGGAACTGGACGCCCCTCTTGTAGTTGTGGGCCGGGACGTTACCTGGTCCGAGCAACCGGCTGCAGGTGCGCCCCCGTTCCTTGTCGTTTGCGGCCGCCGGCAAAGGTATCGGGACCTGCGCCTGCCGCTTTGGGGGCGGCACCAGAGAACGAACGCCGCCTGCGCCGTCGCCGCCCTCGAGGTACTTCAGGAAAAGGGCTGGGTTATCAGTGAGCGGCACGTTCGCAACGGCCTGGCCGCCCTGGCGTGGGCGGGAAGGTTCGAGATTGTTCCCGGAAAGCCCCCTGTCGTGCTCGATGGGGCCCATAACCCCGCCGGGGCGGCCGCGCTCGCCGAAGCCGTGGCTTCCCGTTTTCCCGGTGAAAAGGCTGTAGTTGTATTGGGTATACTCGACGATAAGGCAAGGGAGGAAATGGTTCACAGTCTGGCGAAGATAGCCGGTGGGATAGTTGTGACCCGGCCGCCCGGGCCGCGGGCCGGCCATTGGGATGAAGTCGCCCGGGTCGTCGGCGGCCTGGGGCTGCCGGTAGCAGCCGTCGAGAAGGTAGAGGACGCTCTTGTTGTCGCGCGAAAATTATCGGGTCCCGGCGGCCTTATGGTGGTTACCGGCTCGCTCTACCTTGTCGGCCGGGCACGCGAAATTCTTGTAAAATCCGGGACTGTTAAGGTTAATAAAGGAGGATGAGTATCTTGAAACACCAGTTTATCGAATCGGAAAACGTGGTGAAGCTTGCTGACGGGACGACCGTGGACCTCGATACCGTTGCTCACGACATTTATTACTACATTAAACAGGATAAGAGGGCCCTCAACTTCACCCTGTCTTTTGCGGACAGCGTTGTCCTGGCCAGGGAACTGCTCTCTTACTTGAGCGTTTGCAACGCGTGGGGCGCCGGACGGCCCGCGGATGCCCCTCCTCTGGGAGACGAGGATTACGTTCTCAAACTGCAGTCTCCCAAGGATAACTGCGTGATGGAACTGAAATACGGCGAGGGAGTCCTTCTCAACGTCGTTAACCGTGAAAACGGCGAGACCATGACGTTACCCCTCGATGTCGACGGTTGCATCCTCTTTGTGGCTGCCATCATGCGCGCGCTGTTGAGTTAGGGCTCGACGCCCGAGTTTTGGGGAAGCCTGCCCTTGGTTCGGGTAGGCTTCGTTCTTTTTTCGTTCTTTTCTTTTAGACCCTACCCCGCCTTTATTCCTCGGCCTCATGGGTGTACATCCACCCGGGTTCTACCCGCAAAATGGCGGTCATAAAGTGTACAGACTGTTGTTTTGTGGGAGAGGTTGCCGTGGTTTATCTGTCGCTGGTGCTGGCCGCCTTGGTCATCCTTGCGGGCGCCAAGTTTTTCACTAACGGGGTTGAGTGGCTGGGAACAAAGCTGGGGCTGGCCCGAGGTGCCGTCGGCAGCATCCTTGCCGCCCTGGGGACCGCCCTTCCCGAAACGATGATTCCTGTTGTGGCTATCCTCCTGGGCGGGGGCGGCGTTGGAGAAGAAGTAGGCGTCGGCGCCATTCTCGGGGCGCCGTTTATGCTTGCCACCATGGGTTTTGTTGTTATCGGCGGAACGACCATTCTCGTCAACCGCGAGCGTAGGGCGTACGTTCGACCGCAACCGGCCCTGGCCAGGCGAGACCTGGGTTTTTTTCTGGGAGCCTATATGCTTGCCGTTACGGCTGCTTTTCTTCCCCAGGAGTACAGGATCTATGTCGTCGCTTTACTGCTGGGCGGCTACGCGTGTTTTGTGGCCTGCGCCCTTACGCAGGGAGAGCGCTGCGGGACGTCCGACAATCTGCAGCCGCTCGCGGTGGCGCCGCGAGTGCTGGATCCCCCGCTCGCGCTTGTCACGGGGCAGGTTATAGTGGCCTTCACGATGATTGTCTTTGGAGCCAAGGTCTTTGTGGAAAGCATCGGCACCCTATCCTATCAATTCGGCATTGCCCCCTTCGTATTCGCCCTCCTGGTTGCCCCGGTCGCCACGGAACTTCCTGAACTCACCAACAGCATTATCTGGATCAAGGAGCGGAAGGACACCCTTGCCGTGGGCAACGTAACGGGGGCTATGGTCTTCCAAAGCTCGGTTGTCCCCAGCATAGGCATTGCTTTTACGTCATGGCACCTGACTCCGGCTGCATGCCTGAGCGCCGTCCTGGCCCTCGTCTCCGCCTTGCTAGCCTACCGGTGGGTCGGCAGGAGGCGCTGTTTGAACGGGTGGATGATGGTCGCCATGGGGCTTTCGTTCTACATCGTCTATGCGGCGCTGGTTACGGCGGGATACGTACATTAGCTGAATCCTGACGGATTAAGCAGAACTTGACAGTTAGCGATCAGGTTCCAGCACTCAATTGGGTAAGTCGGTTGCAGGTAATCCAAGCTTTTAGCGTCTCGGAGATTGACGGTAACCCCGGATGTAACGGCTCTTCGAGTTGAGTGCGGGGCCATTCGGGAATTGCGAACAAATATCCCGAAAACCCCGTTTATTTTGGCATTTGGGGTGTTGGAAGGGATCGGGAGGTGTACAATAGGACTGAAGCTTCCTAAAAAGAAAGGATTGGTTGCTATGTCGTATGAGGACAGGCTTGTTGCCCTCAACGTTACCCTTCCCGAAGCCCCCAAACCGGTGGGGGCTTACGTGGCTGGCCTTATGGCCGGCAATATGATCTATACTTCGGGACAACTGCCTCTGGCCAAAGGAGAGCTGCAGTTCTGCGGGAAACTCGGGGATGAGCTCACCGTGGAGCAGGGGGCGGAGGCCGCCCGTTTGTGCGCGATTAACTGCCTGGCGGTGGTGCGCAGCCTCGCGGGCAGCCTGGACAGGGTGGAACGAGTCGTTAAAGTCACGGGGTATGTAGCTTCCGCCCCGGGTTTCACCGCCCAGCCCCAGGTGTTGAACGGGGCTTCGGAGTTTATCCAGCAGGTATTTGGCGAGGCCGGGCGCCATGCGAGGTCGGCGGTCGGGGTGACCGAACTTCCCCTCGGAGCCCCGGTGGAAGTCGAGATGATCGTCAGGCTGAAGCAGGAATAGAAAATGTACAATCTTGTATGTTAATCTTTGTTGGAAAGATACGTAAAAACTGAATACGATAGTAAGCTTGTCAAATTCTTTGTATCAATGCTAAACTGGAGGAGGCAAAAGGGCTTTTGGGGGGATTTTTGTGGCCAAATTGCAGCGCGAGCGGAAAAGCGGATGGCTTCTTGTCACGCTCCTGATCATCGGCGGCATCGTGGGGACGGGCTTGGGACAGATCTTCGCCCCCCATTTCCCTTTTCTCCAGCACAGTTGGTCTGTCGGGCTACGGCCCGGTGTGCTTGATCTCCGTTTCCTCACCATCACCTTTGGCTTTTCTGCCGTGATCAACCCCGCAACGCTCCTGGGTTTTCTGTTGGGATACCTTGTCTATACAAGGATCTAGGGACGATGGCCGTTCCGCTTGTTTTAGCCTCCGCATCCCCGCGCCGTCGGGAACTGCTGGATGGGCTGGGTGTTTCGTTCAAGGTCGTCGTCGCGGATGTCGACGAATCCCTTGGTTTTTCGAAACGTCCCGCCCCGTTGGTCGAGGAACTGGCTCTCAGAAAGGCCCGTGCCGTGGCCGAAAGGACGCCGGAGGGGCTGGTGATCGGCGCCGATACCGTGGTCGTCCTGCGGGGGAAGATCCTGGGCAAGCCCCGGGACGAAGCCGAGGCACGGTCGATGCTGAGGGAGCTGGAAGGGACAAGCCACGAGGTATACACCGGGGTGGCCGTTATCGACGCTGCAACCGGTAAAGCGGCAGTAAGTCACGAACGGACGGTCGTCCATTTCCGCCACCTGACGGAAGAGGAGATTAGTACCTATGCAGCTACGGGTGAGCCGGCGGACAAGGCAGGGGCGTATGCGATCCAGGGACTCGGGTCTCTCTTCGTGACCCGGATAGAAGGCTGTTACACTAACGTTGTCGGCTTGCCGCTGGTACGGCTGGCCGAAATGTGCCGCATCTTCGACTACGACCTCCTGTCTGCGGCGGCAGCGGGGTGGTCGGGTAAGGGTTGGTTTGATGTCCGTCGAGTACTCCCTGACAATCAAGCAAATGCCCGAGGAACTGCGTCCGAGGGAGCGGCTGGTCAAGATGGGACCGGGGGCCCTCTCGGATACTGAACTGTTGGCGATCCTGCTTCGTACCGGCACGCAGCGCACGAGCGCCCTCGAACTGGCGCAGCAAGTGCTGAGCCGTTTCGGCGGCGCCAGGGAGCTCCTGGAGGCGAGCCTTGAGGAACTGGCTTCGGTCAGGGGCGTAGGTTCCGCAAAGGCCGTGGTTATCAAGGCGGCTTTGGAGATAGGCTATCGCCTGGCTACCGCTCCGGCCGAGCAGCGTGTCACCATCCGCACCCCCGAGCAGGCGGCGCAGCTCCTGATGCCGGAAATGCGCCACCTGGACCGGGAGCATTTCCTGGCCCTGGTCCTCAATACCAAGAACCAGGTCCTGGCCAGGGAACGCATATCAGTGGGGACCTTGAACGCGACGAACGTGCACGCCCGCGAGGTCTTCAAGAGTGCCATTCGTAGAAGCGCGGCGGCCCTGATCCTGGCGCACAACCACCCGAGCGGGGATCCCACGCCGAGCCAGCAGGACCTTGATTTAACGGCACAACTGGTTGAAGCGGGAGAAGTGATCGGCATCTCCATCCTAGACCATATCATCATTGGAGATAATAGATATACCAGTTTAAAGGCCCTCGGACTGATCTGAACAGGAACGGCAATCAGAAAGGAGCCAGGTAATGGTCGGCATTTTTTCCAGAGACATGGGCATTGATTTAGGCACAGCCAACACCCTCGTATATGTGCGGGGTAAAGGCATTGTATTGCGCGAGCCTTCGGTGGTGGCCATTCAAAAGGATTCTTCGCAGGTGCTTGCCGTAGGCGAAGAGGCCAAGCAGATGATCGGGCGCACCCCGGGCAACATCGTTGCCATTCGCCCGATGAAGGACGGGGTGATCGCCGATTTCGATACAACCCAGAGCATGATCAAGTACTTTATTAACAAGGCTTTACGCGGCAAAACCTTCTTAATCAAGCCGCGTGTGGTTATCGGCGTGCCCTCCGGCGTTACGGCCGTGGAGGAAAGGGCGGTGCGGGAGGCGGCCCTCCAGGCGGGGGCGCGCGAAGCCTACTTGATCGAGGAACCCATGGCCGCGGCCATCGGCGCGGGGTTGCCCGTGCACGAGCCGACAGGCAACATGGTTGTCGACGTGGGAGGCGGCACCACGGAGGTGGCGGTCATCTCTCTCGGCGGCATCGTGACCAGCCGCTCCATCCGCGTGGCCGGGGACGAGATGGACGAAGCCATCATCCAGCACGTTAAGCGCACCTATAACCTTATGATCGGCGAGCGGACGGCGGAAGAGATCAAAATCAAGATCGGGACGGCCTACCCGCTCGGCAAAACGGAAACGGAAGAAGTCCGGGGCCGCGACCTCGTGACCGGCCTGCCGAAAACGATCAACGTCACGTCGGAAGAGATTTACACGGCGCTCTCCGAGCCCGTGGCCAGCATCCTGGAAGCCATCCGCCAGACGCTGGAGCGCACTCCTCCGGAACTGGCTTCCGACATTATGGACCGGGGGATCGTCATGGCCGGCGGCGGCGCCTTGCTCCGCGGCCTCGACCGGCTGGTCAGCGAGGAGACGCACATGCCCGTCCACCTGGCCGAAGACCCGTTGCTTGCCGTTGCTTACGGGACGGGGCGGGTCCTGGAGAACATTGATATCTTGCGGAGGGTGCTCATTCAACCCAAGAAGGTGGTTTAGCATTGCTTCGTACCTGGTTTGCCAAGGCGCTTGTTATCGGCATCCTTGCCGGATGCCTGGTCGTTGTGATGTACTTTACCGCTCCCGGCGCCGAGACCCCCGTGGCTATACGCGGTATCGTCAAGGACGTCTTCGGGCCGGTCGAAGGGTTTGTTATGGCCGGGGGGAACGGTTTTGTCGACGGCCTCAGGCACGTTTTCACGCTGGGGAACGCCGCCAAACAGGAAGCCCTGGAGGAGCGTATCAAGGAACTGGAGGGCCGGGTAGCCAGGCTTAAGGAATGCGAGCTTGAAAATAACCGCTTGCGGCGGCTTCTGGCCTATAAAGTCGAAACAGGGAACACGAATGTGGTCGTGGCGCGGGTCACCGGCCGCGATCCGAATAACTGGTTTTCGGTAGTCCGCCTTGACAAGGGCACGGACGACGGCCTTGCGGAGAACCTTCCCGTCATAATGCCCGATGGCCTGGTGGGACGAACCATCAACGTGACCCGGCGTACCGCCGACGTCCTGCTGATTACCGACCCTCGTAGCGGTGTGGGCGCCATGATCCAACAGACGCGCACAGCGGGTGTTGTAAAGGGAGTCTTGCCGGGATCGCCGTCACTTGCCATGTCTTACCTGACCAAGGACGCGACGGTGACAAAAGGACAGGACGTAATAACTTCCGGTTTGGGAGGGGTTTTCCCAAAGGGCATTCCAGTTGGCCGGATTGTTGATGTCAAAAGAGACCCGATGGGTCTCACGAAGACCGCCGAGGTGAAACCTCTGGTCGACCTCAGCCGCCTGGAGGAGGTCATGGTTCTCGTAGGTCCGCCGGCAGGGGGATAGGTTTTGCGGTTTCTAGTCGGGTTGGCATTGCTGGGCGCCATAGTCTTGCTGCAATCCACGGTGCTGGATCTCGTCCGCGTGGCCGGGGTTAAGCCTGACTTTGTGCTGGTTCTGGTAGTTTTCCACGCTATTTTGCACGGCTCCAGGGAGGGGGCCGTGCTGGGGTTCCTGGGCGGGCTTCTCATTGATGCCGTCTCAGGCTATTATTTTGGGTTAAACGCTCTGGGCCTGGCGATTGTCGGTTATGCTGTCGGTTTGCTCGAATGGAGCCTGTATCGTGAAAGCTCTATCGTCGTTTCTTTTATGACTTTCCTTGTCACGGTCGGGGAGCAACTGATCATTTATGTCCTGTTGCTGATTCTGGGCGTTACTGTCCCGTTCAGCCCGGCTGTCTTTGAGCTGATACTGCCGCTGGCGGCCTACAACGCCCTTGTGGCGGCTGTTTTTTACAAGAGCTACGCCAGGATCAGCAAGAGGGGTTTTCTAAGAAGGTCATATTAGAAAATTTGGTCTATTAAAAGACCCGTTTGCGGTCCTGCCTCCGGCTGGCGACTCGGTTTTAGGCCCGCCCTTAAGTCTTGGGGCAAAACAGTGTAAACTTAGGGATAGGGTAAGAGTAATGGGGGCAGTTGTCCTTGTCAAAACAGTTGTCCAGGAAAGGGATGCAGCGCCGGGCCAGGATTATGACGGGTATAGTCGTGGCCGTTTTTCTGATCCTGGTACTCCGCCTTGCTTACCTGCAGATCGCGGAAAATGAGCATTACCGCACCCTGGCCAGGGAAAACAGCATGCGCCTCATTGGCATTACCCCGCCGCGGGGCGAAATCTACGACCGCCAGGGGGAAAAGATCGTGGGCAACAGGCCGCTCTATGTTGTCCAGTTGATCAATGTCGGGTTGAGTGACGAAGAACTGAACCAGGTGATCAATCGCCTCTCCGTAATCCTTGACAAACCTGCGGAAGAAATAAGAAAACAGGTTGACAGCGGCGCTCTCCGGCGTTTTGAGCCCGTGCACATCGCCAAGGACGTGTCGATGGATGTTGTTACCCGGATCGAAGAAGAACGAGACCGGCTTCCCGGTGTTGTCATCGATATGGTGCCGATGCGGGATTATCCTCACGGGAACCTGCTGGCGCACGCCCTGGGTTATATCCGCGAAATCAGCGCGTCCCAGCTCGAGCGTTACCGGGATCAGGGCTACCGCATGGGAGATATGTTCGGGCAGGAAGGCCTGGAACGCACCTTTGAGAAGTACCTGAGGGGTGAACGCGGGGCCTGGCAGGTAGAGGTGGACGCCTACGGAAACCCCATCAGGAATGTGGGCATGCGCGAACCTATCCCGGGCCATAACCTTCAGTTGACCATCGATTACAGGGTGCAAAAAGCGACGGAAGAGAGCCTGGCCCGGGTCATCAAAATGACCCAGGACATGGGTCACAAGGAATGCAACGCCGGCGCGGCGGTGGCCATTGACCCGAGAACGGGGGAAGTGCTGGCCCTGGCAAGTTACCCAGCCTACGACCCCGGCATGTTTGCCGGCAGTCTCTCGCCGGCTGATGCCGACAGGATTATCAACGCCCCTGATCGGCCCTTTCTCAACCGGGCTATCCAGAGCGCTTATCCTCCGGGTTCCACCTATAAAATGATCACGGCCATAGCCGCCCTTGAAAGCGGACGGATTGACCCCCGTTTTTCCATATGGGACGAGGGCTATTACCACCTGCACAGGGTCTGGCACGACTGGACCTACCCGCGCGGCCACGGCAGGGTCGATTTTAAGAAGGCCCTGGCGGTATCGTGCGATACCTTCTTCTGGCAGGTGAGTAACATTATCGGCTGGGAACCGATGACGCGTTGGTCCCTGGCGTTCGGACTCGGGGAGAAGACAGGTATCGAACTTCTCGGGGAGGACAGCGGCATCGTCCCCGACGCAGAGTACAAGCGCAAGGTCGTTCAGGCCATGCTTGACGCCCGGTTCGGGCCGCAATTCAAGGCGCTCGAAACCAAGTACAACCGTCTCCTGGCAGCGACGACGGACGAGAAGGAACGGGTGAGGATCGAGAAGGAACGGGACAGGGAGAAGGCGCGGCTACAGGCGAAGTACGACGACAATGCATGGGAGCTGAAGTGGCGTTACTACGATACCCTGAACATGTCTATCGGTCAGGGCTATAATCTGTATACGCCTATCCAGCTTGCCAATTATGTTGCGCAGCTGGCCAACGGAGGAATGCGTTACAAGCCCTTCCTGGTCAAGCGCGTTACAACCTATGACGGGAAAGTTGTCGAGGAGTTCGAGCCCCAGGTTCAGGATAGGGTGGAAATCAACCCGAAGACACTGGATATCGTCCGCCAGGGCATGCTCGCCGTGACGCAGCCGGGCGGGACCGCCTACGGCGTCTTTTACGATTTCCCTCTGCAGACCGCTGGAAAGACCGGTACCGCGGAAAACTATCGCAACGGTGTCAAGCAACCAGCCCACGGCCTTTACGTTGCTTTCGCCCCTTACGACAACCCGCAAATCGCCATTGCCGTTATTGTTGAGCACGGCATTCACGGCAGTTCGACAGCCGCCGTGGTGGCCAAGGAGATGATGGCGGCTTACTTCAACATCCCCATCAATAAGACAGCCCCGATACCGGTTTCCGAGTAAACGCCATCATTTACCCATATTCGTCAAAATAACAGGGAAAATACACGAAATAAATTAGCAGGATTTGGTTTTTTACTGTTGAATACCCTTTACGAGGTGGAAACAGACGATGGCACTCCAGTTATCCCAAGACATGCACGAGCCGAACACCATTTTGATTCAGCGGACTCTGCGCTCCGGCCAGAGTGTCTGCTATAACGGTAACGTGGTCATCCTGGGAGACGTGAACCCTGGTGCGGAGGTCACGGCTGCGGGTAATGTCGTCGTGATGGGTATACTTCGCGGCACGATCCATGCCGGGGCAACAGGAGATGACACTGCTGTAGTCATTGCCTTCAGACTGCAACCCACCCAATTGCGTATCGCTAACCACATTGCACGCTCACCCGACGAAGATTTCGTCGCCGATCCGGGACATCCAGAAATAGCGCGTGTAAAAGACGGAGTTGTAACTATTGAAGCCTTCCCGCCTGGCGGGGAGCGTCAGGGCAAAAATTAGAGGCCAAGGGAGGAGCTTGAAAGCATGAGCGAAGTTATTGTGGTCACTTCGGGCAAGGGAGGGGTTGGCAAAACTACGGCTACGGCCAACATCGGCGCCGGCCTGGCGATGTTCGGACACAAGGTCGTGCTCGTTGACGCCGACACCGGCCTCCGCAATCTGGACGTGGTCCTGGGGCTCGAAAACCGCATCGTTTACGATCTTACAGATGTTATCAGCGGCAACTGCCGTCTCCGGCAGGCAATTATCAAGGACAAGCGCTTTGAGGGTCTGCACTTGCTTCCCACGGCCCAAACTAAGGATAAGTCGGCAGTGACCCCGGAAGATATGAAAGAACTGACCAAGGAACTCCGGGAAGGCTTTGACTATGTGTTGATTGACTGCCCCGCCGGTATCGAGCAGGGTTTCAGGAGCGCTATCGCCGGCGCCGACAGGGCTATCGTGGTGACGACGCCGGAGGTTGCCGCCGTGCGTGACGCCGACAGGGTCATCGGCCTGCTGGAGGCGGCGGAGATCCGGGAACCGAAACTGATCATCAATCGCCTCAGGCCGCGCATGGTGGAGAGAGGCGATATGATGACCATTGACGATATGATCGACATCCTGGCCATCGACCTGCTCGGTGTGATCCCGGATGATGAACAGATTGTGGTGTCGACGAACCGCGGCGACGTGGTCGTTGCCGACGAGAACTGTCTTGCGGGACGGGCGTTTAAGAACATCGTGCGCCGGATCCTTGGCGAACCCGTGCCCCTGATGAACCTGCAAACCGGCAACCCGATTATTCGACGCCTCAGAAGAATTATCGGCCTCGGTTAGAGGGAAAAGGAGGAAGGGCATTGCTGGAGTTTTTGGCTCGTATTTTTGGCCGCGATTCTGGAAGTAAAAGCGTTGCCAAGGAACGCTTGAGATTAGTTCTCGTTCACGACCGGGCGAACGTTTCCCCGCAGCTCCTCCAGCTAATGAAGGCCGACCTCATCAAAGTAATCTCTAATTACTTGGAAATCGATGATGAGGGGCTGGAGGTCAGCCTAGAGCGCAATGAAAACCAGGTGGCCCTAGTGGCGAACATCCCGGTGAAGAGGGTTAAACGGACTCTAAAAAGCACGGTGACCGGTTAAGAGGAAGGGGGCGAAACAAGCCCCCTTTCTTATTCGTGGCCGTTTCTTTATAATGGGTGTGGGTGATGTCGTGAAGGGCAGGAGAATCTTCAAAAGCCTTGACTACACGCTGCTCCTGGCAGTGGCGCTGCTGATCGTCCTTGGCATCGTCGTTATTTCCAGCGCCACGCATATCACCAGTTCAGGAGGTAGCGCGTTACATATCGTGCGCACGCAGATTATCTGGGTGGCGGTCGGCTCCGCGGGGCTGATTACTTTCCTGTTCTGGCGCTACGAGGAGCTGCCTAGGTATCGGCGCGGCCTTTACATTATTATGCTGCTCATGCTTGCGGGCGTTATCTTTACGGGCCGGGAAGCCCTGGGCGCCCAGCGGTGGATTCAGATGGGCCCTTTCTCCTTCCAGCCGTCGGAATTCGCCAAGGTGATCATCATCGTCACCCTGGCGGACTTTCTGGCCCAACGCGAGGGACAGCTCAACACCTTAAAGGACCTGATCCCGGTGTTTGCCTTTGTGAGTGTCCCGATGCTTTTTATCCTGATCCAGCCCGACCTGGGAACCACTCTGGTCTTCCTGGCCATCACTTGGGGAATGCTTTTTATGGCAGGAGCAAAACCTAAGCTGCTCCTAAGTTTAACCGCTCTCGGCATTGTTGCCGTGATTTTGATCTTCGTCGTTCACGCGGAGATTCATAACAAAGACAAGATGCTAACCGAACAGGTGAAGATGGCGGAGGAAAGCCTCGAAGCCTTGAATGTCGAAGTTGTCAATGCTCAGAACAGAGCTCCCTACGTAAAGGTAAAGGGAGAGTACGATGCGGCCAAGGCCGATTTTGACCGGCTGGTCGCCCTGCAGCAGCGGATCCAGGACAAACACAAGCTCTTTCACAAGCTAACCTTGAAGGAATACCAGATGACCAGGCTCACCGTTTTCTTGAATCCGTGGAGTGATTGGCAAGGGGCGGGCTATAACGTTATCCAGTCGCAGATCGCCATTGGATCAGGGGGCATATGGGGAAAGGGATTGTATAACGGCACGCAGAGCCAGTACAACTTCCTCCCAATCCAGCACACGGACTTTATTTTTTCGGTGCTGGCTGAAGAACTGGGTTTCGTAGGCGGGTTCTTCGTCCTCTGCCTCTATCTTGTCTTTTTATACCGGGGCGTACGCATCGCCGAGAAGGCTCGTGACGCTTACGGCACCCTAGTGGCCGCCGGCATAGTGTCAATGTTTACTTTCCACATCCTCGTCAACATCGGCATGAATGCCGGCATCATGCCGGTAACCGGCATTCCCTTGCCGTTTCTAAGTTACGGGGGAAGCGCGATGATCGTAAACATGGCCTGTGTGGGACTCTTGTTGAATATATGGGTACGCCGGCAAAAGATTGTTTTCTAGCATGAGCCGTTTTGATGAACTGGCCCAAAACTATGACCGCTGGTACGAGCGCCCTCTAGGAAGGGTCGTCGAGAAGCTGGAAACGGATCTGTTCCTGACCCTGGCCCGTCCCTGCCGCGGTGAACGCGTCTTGGATGCCGGGTGCGGTACGGGACGGCTGGCCTTGCTCATGGCCCAAATGGGGTTGTCGGTGACAGGGATCGATAGTTCTGAGGCTATGCTGGAGGTCGCCCGGGAAAAACTGGCGGGATATCCCTCTGTGGAGCTTCTTTGCAGCCCGCTTGAAACGCTCCCTCTGCCTCCCGAGTATTATCACCTGGTTGTAGCCTTCACTGTCTTGGAGTTTACCGAAGACCCGGGCCGCGCCGTAAGGGAACTTTGGCGGATGGTCCGCCCCGGAGGGCGTCTGGTGGTGGCTGTGCTCAATGCGTGGAGCCCCTGGGCCTGGCGCAGGCGGGCGGAGGCCCGGCTGCACGGCGGTATTTTCAAGAACGCCCATTTCTTTCAGCCGGGAGAACTGGTAAGCCTGTTGGCGCGAGAGACCGGTCAGCAGCCTTATTGGCAGTCGGCGGTGTTCATCCCGCCGAGCGCAAACAGCCTTGTCCTGCGTTTTGCCGACGGGCTCGAAAGGTGGGGGAGAAGAATGTTGAAGCCCTGGGGGGCATTGCTGATCGTTAGGGTGGACAAAACCCTGTCCCGCCAGCACGTCTTTCAGGGGCGTGCGGAAAGGATCGGGCACATGATTCCGCAGCCGGACGGAATGTTTATTGAATAACGGCAAAGTCGCCGGAGCCTACCAAAAACGCGGGATCAGGCCGGCGTTGAAGGCGTAGAGCAGGACCAGGATGAGCCCGACAAACAGGGCAAGACGGACCAACCGCTTGATAATGGAAAACGCAAATAAACCTAGGGCCAGTAAAAGAAGCATGCCGATAAGGATCTGGGAATCCATTCCATGACCCTCCCGCAGGGATAATTAGAGGTGAATTCGCCACCGCCTGTCAGAGTCCCTGCAGGAGTGCGGCCAGCCTTTACTGTTTGGGGCGTTTGTGTACCAGATAGCGCGATACGACCGGAATGGCTACAATAACGACAAAGGCGATCACCAGTAAGATCGTGCTTGTTGTCCAGTCAGTAGTTGTGCCTGTCATTTTACATCACCACTACCTAGTATTTCCCGACTCCCCGTCGGTAAACGGCAAAGGAGGATCCCGCTTTTGCGGATCATTTTAATGGGCAAGGCCGGGGCAGGAAGACACACGGTAGCGAGCTACCTTCGAACGAAGCACAAGTTTGCCGAGTACTCTTTTGCCGGTATTCTTGACGACCTCGCCCGCCAGGTGTGTGCGCCAGACCTGCCGGATTCCCAGGAATGGCCCCGGTTTTTGCGTACCCTGGACGTGAGGCTACGCAAGCTGGACCCTGACTGCCTTACCGACTACCTGATGAGTCAGGTTTTTCAGCAAGACCACAGCGATGTCGTTATTGTCGACGGGCAGGCGCCGCGGGATATTGCTAGGTGCCGTGAAGCCTTCGGCTTTGTTTCGGTGCAT
Organism: Desulfosceptrum tomskiensis; assembly: GCF_049818055.1. Lineage (GTDB taxonomy): Bacteria > Bacillota > Desulfotomaculia > Desulfotomaculales > JASEER01 > JBFLVT01. The sequence continues at coordinate 1,215,708 of NZ_CP187479.1, read as the reverse complement.
GTCACCTGCGCCGAACAAGTACGTCTTGCCAGGCTCGTTGCTAAGCAGGGATTAGCCTTGTGCCAGAGCGGGGACAGGACGAGGAATGATTGCGGCGCGGACCATGCGATCGACAACTCGAAAAGCTTCGATGAGCTTTACAGGGCCGTCGATCGGCTCGTCCAGGACCTCAGAGCCGTGGAATAGCCCAATCCGCCAGGATATTTTGATAGGCATTCCCGTTTCGGCCCAGCACTCAACTTGAAGACATATTACATTCAAAGCTACCGTCCGTCTTCGAGACCTACAAGGTTGGATCAGCCTGAAATCTGACATTCCCAGTTGAGTGCTGGGGAGTCCTAAAGCTTACAGCTTTACTAATGACCGGGCCGTCAGGCCCGGTCATTATGTTTCTCCCGGTAAATAATCCGGCCGTCGGGGATGAGTTCGAAGGTCAGTTCGGCGGTTTTGGCCGGCGTGCCGGCCAGCTCGCAGTTGACGGTAACCGTCAGGGTACCGGGGTTTCCCGGGGCCTGCACGGCATTGACCAGGCTGACGTTGCGGTATTCGGCCTCCTCGTCGAATTTTGGGCCAGGACTTCATTTATTCTGGGTTGCAGCAGCTGCAGAGGCATTTTACACGACTATGATTTCCAGGAAAGGCTGGTTGTACTCCCCCGGTTCTTGCCCCAAAAATTTGCTCCGGGCCACCCGGACAGCCTGTCATATTACAGACCCGTCCACATAGACTATAGTACTAACAAATCTTGGGGGGATGACCGTTGCGTTCCATGGACAGACGTTTGCCCCAATGGCCCGTTGGTGGGACGGGCTTTCGCCGGAAGAAACCCAGCCGCCGGCTTGTAACGCAAATCGCGGTGGTGGCGGTGTTGCTCCTTACCATTCTCGCCATACGAGACGCCAAATCCCCATGGGGAACGGAAGTGCGGGAAACTCTCCGGTCGGCATTGACTACGGAATGGGATTACGAACCTGTCCTTAATCGCCTGATAGCTTTTGGCTTGCAGACGGTCAGCGTGGACATGCCTTTCTTTGACACCCTGCCGCACCGCGAGAAGAGTCCGGGCGGTGAAGTCACTGAAGTCATGAGTTCGGACGATATGCTAACCCTGCCAGTATCGGGCAAGGTTGCCCGCGGTTACGGCTGGGTGGTCGACCCGCTTGACGATATGGAACGCTTTCACCCCGGCGTCGACATCGCTGCCTCGCCCGGAACGCCGGTTAAGGCCGTGTTGAACGGGAAAGTGGCACGGATTGGAGAGGACCGGGCTTACGGGAATTACATCCTGATCGACCACGGCAACCGCACTTATAGCCTCTACGGGCAGGTGGAGGATATTCAGGTGGCTGTCGGGGACAGCGTTTCCGCCGGCCAGGTTATCGCCAAGACCGGAGGCGAGGATGAAACCGGGGAAACAGGCCTGCATTTTGAATTCCGCGAGAACGGGCAACTGATCGACCCACTGACAAAGTTTGACGTGCCTTGATAAAGCGCTGGGCATTGAGCACTGGGCATTGAGCGCTGAGCATTTAGAATTAAGCAGCGGAACGGCAAGAATCCAAATCCTAACGCCAAACACTCATAAACACCGGCACGTTTAGCGCTCAGCTCTTAGATGTCAAATATCAGGACATCGTTAACAGTTTTGGGACCGTAACATCGTTTACATGTCCTGCGTTAAGATCCTTGCTCTATCGGGGGAAAACCCCGAACGAATCGCTAAAGGCTTCAGGCTGGAGCCTTCGACTCCTACACGAAACTTCTTTACCGAAGGAGGCGCCAACCTCCGGGACGGTCAAGCTGATCCGCTTCATCAGGAGCGATGCAATGCTCGACATCTTCACTGAGCGCTTTCACCTTGATAAAAGTGTCGTGTACGAATACGTGACTGCAACTATCTATGTCAAAGAACAAGTGCTTATCGTTGACTGCCAGGGCCACGAGGTCGCGGTTATCGACTACAAGTTACCCTGGATGTAAACGATGTGCTGCTACTTATCACTTAGCATTTAGAGGTGAGAGGACCTTTGGCAGCAACCAAGTGGCATCACTGGAGTTCACCCAATTTCGAATTCTAAATGCCGAGTGCTGAATACCAAAAGCTAAATGGCCAATCCGAAATTTCTTTAATCCCTACACCTTATACCTTACACCTAGACCGGGAGCGGGCAACGTGAAGATCTGTCGCATTCAGGGCATCGCCTTTGAGATCAACAACTGGTTTCTCGCCTTGCTGGGGGTATATTTTGCGGCGGGGGTGCTCGGCAAAGGGCTGATCGCCTTCGCCGTGGTTTTCTTTCACGAGCTTGCTCACGTATGGGCGGCCAGAAAAGCGGGGCTGCGGATCAGCGGAGTTGAACTCCTGCCCTTCGGCGGAGTGGCCAGGGTTTCAAGCGAGCTTATCCTTGACCCTAAAAAGGAAATATTCGTAGCTGCCGCCGGCCCCCTGACAAACCTGTTTCTGGCGGTTCTCGTCCTTGGTCTGGGGCAGTACGGGTACTGGAGCGAAGCCTTCAGCCCCTTCTTTGTACAGTGCAACTTAATGCTTTTCCTTTTTAACTTGTTGCCGGGGCTGCCCCTTGACGGCGGGAGGGTCTTTCGCGCCCGTCTGGCACGGCGGATGAACCTTCCTGAAGCGACCCTGCGCATGGCCCGGTGGGGACAATGCTGGGGTGCCTTGATGACGCTTCTGGGTGCGGCCGGGGTCGCCTTGGGCTTCTGCGGTCTTGATATCGTGGCGACGGGGCTTTTCCTGTTTTACGCAGCGCGCCGGGACGGCCTCGAAGCCCCCTACCTGTATGCCAATCACCTGATCAACAAGGAGCGCGACCTGCAGCGCGCAGGCATCCTCCCCGGAGAAGTGCTGGTCGTCCATGAAGACCTTCCGGTGTGGAAGGTCACCCGCCTCTTTGTTCCCCAGAAGTATCACCTCGTCTTCCTTGTTGACGGGCAGGGCAGGATTGTAGACACCCTGGAGGAAACCCGCGTGGTCAAGACGGTTATCGACGAGGGACCATACGTTCCGGTAAAACTGGTAAAAAAGGGTTTTTAGGCGGAGTAGAGAATAGTTTTTGGAAGCAGTTGATTGTTCGCAAGGTAGGCAATAATAGAGAAAACCGCAGTTATGCTGCATATAGTAATTAGACGCAGCAGGGGAGGAGCACCTTTGTCTGTCCAGCTTGAACACCTTTTGTCAAGGGTTGAAAAACCGGCACGGTATATTGGCGGGGAATACAATGCCGTTCTTAAGGACTGGGATGACGTCAAGGTAAGAATTGCTTTTGCCTTTCCGGATATTTATGAGGTGGGCATGTCCCACCTCGGCCTGCAGATCCTGTATCACGTGGTCAACAGGCGTAGCGACGCCCTGATGGAGCGGGTTTTTGCCCCCTGGGTGGATATGGAGGCGTTAATGCGGCAGCAGCAGGTGCTGCTTTTTGCCCTTGAGTCGCGCCGGCCCCTACGGGATTTCGATATTGTAGCCTTCACCCTTCAGTACGAGCTCTCTTTTTCGAACGTGCTGAATATGCTTGACCTGGCACGCATTCCCCTGTACGCGTGGGAGCGGGCTGAGGACGACCCGCTGGTGATCGCCGGCGGACCCTGCGCTTACAACCCGGAGCCGCTGGCCGATTTCCTGGACGCCGTTTTCCTGGGCGAGGCCGAGGAAGCCTTCGACGAGATTATCAGCGCCTATCAAGCGGCCAAGGAGCAGAGCTTGAGCCGCCGGGAATTATTACTCGCGCTTGGTCGCATTCCCGGCGTCTATCTCCCGTCCTTCTACGCTGTTCAATACGACGACCGGGGACGGGTGACCGGCATTATTCCTCGTGACCCGGCCGTGCCCCGAAAGGTGGCGAAGCGGGTTGTGGCCGATCTGAATGAGGCGCCTTTTCCGACAAAGCCCATCGTCCCCAACATTAAGGTGGTTCACGACCGGGCTGTGCTGGAGGTCTTTCGGGGATGCACCAGGGGGTGCCGCTTCTGCCAGGCCGGGGTGATTTACAGGCCGGTGCGCGAGCGCGACGTTAACCGCTTGATGGCGCAAGCCGACGCAATTATCCGCAACACCGGTTATGATGAGGTATCCCTGGCTTCTCTGAGCACGACGGATTACTCGGCCATCCGCCCGCTCGTGAGAGAACTGGTGGAGCGTTACGCGGACCGTAAGGTAGGCATATCACTACCTTCCACAAGGGTCGACGCCTTCGCGGTTGACCTGGCCAAGGCCATTCAGGAAGTCCGTAAGTCCGGCCTGACGTTTGCCCCTGAAGCGGGGACCCAGCGCCTGAGGGACGTCATTAACAAGCGGGTGACGGAGGAGGATCTGCTTGCCGCTGTTACGGCCGCCTTCAAGGCTGGATGGCTGCGGGTGAAACTTTATTTCATGCTGGGCCTGCCCACCGAGACGATGGACGATGTCGAGGGCATCAACATCCTGGCGCGCAAGGTGATCGACACCGGCCTGGAGGCGGGAGTCCCCGCAAACAGGTTGAGCGTAACGATAAGCGCGTCGTCCTTTGTCCCCAAGCCGCACACGCCTTTCCAGTGGGAACCGTTCATGCGGGCGGATGAACTGCGCACCCGCCAGGATTGCCTGAAACGGCGTCTAAAAGGCAGAGGTCTGGTATTTTGCGCCCATGACGTCGAGACAAGCTTTCTGGAGGCCGTGTTTGCGCGCGGCGACAGAAGGCTTGGCGCCGTTCTGGCCAGGGCCCGGGAATTGGGTTGCCGGCTGGACGGCTGGCGGGAATGGTTCAGTCCCGAACTCTGGCGGCAAGCCTTCGCCGATACGGGTTTAACCCCGGAGGAGTTTGCCTACCGCCGGTTTGGCTACGAGGACGTCCTCCCCTGGGATCACCTGGAAGCGGGGGTGTCGAAGGCTTTCCTGGTTGCCGAACATAAACGGGCCCTGGCGGGCGAGACCACAGCCGATTGCCGGGCGGGCCGCTGTACCGGGTGCGGGCTGTGCCCCACGCTGGAAGTGGAACCGCGGATTCCGGGGGTGGCGGTCGATGCGCATCAGGCTTGCCTATAAACAGTGCGGACCGGCCCGTTATCTCGGGCACCTGGACGTTATGCGCGCTTTTGAAAGAGCCTTTCGCCGTGCCGGTTTGCCCCTGGTGTACAGCCGGGGATTCAACCCCCGGCCCAGGATGGTGTTCGCCGCGCCGCTCCCGCTGGGGTTCTGCGGGGGCCAGGAGTATGTCGACGTGGAGCTAGCCGACACGGTAGACCTGGAACAGCTTCAAGAGGCCCTCAACCGGACTCTCCCGGCGGGGTTGGAAGTCTTCAAGGCCAGGAAGGTTCCCGATGTTACCCCGGCGCTTATGAGCATTCTCAACAGCGCGCGCTATACGGCGTGCGGCGAGTTGTTCGGCGAAGCGCAGCCCGAGCGGGTTCGGGACGCTGTTGCTGCGCTGATGGCGCGGGGAGAAGTTTATGTGGAAAGGGAGACCGACAAGGGCCTTAAGAAAAGAGACATTCGCCTGGGGATCAGGAGTCTGCAGGTTAGTGTTAAAGACCGAAGTTTTATGCTGATTATGGAGCTTGCCGCGGGCAGCGGCGGTACCGTCCGCCCGGACGAGGTGTTGATCGCGCTTTCGGAGTTAACGGGCACTCCCCTTGAGGCTGTCGACGTCTGGCGTACAGCGTTGCTTTCACGCGAGGGAAAGGTCCTCTGGGAGTGCTGACCCAACACTCAATTGAATAGAAACTTGTTAGTTTAGTTTAGATGTAGTTACTTTTCTCCAGCTGAGTTTGGTCATATGATAATCAGTGTCGTATGTTCAGTTGAGTGCTGGGCTGAAAGGTGGGAAAAAGTGCATAAAAAAGAGCTGATTGTGAGTTCGCGTAATAATGTTACCAGGGTTGCCCTGCTGGAAGACGGGGTGCCTATGGAAGTATATATGGAGCCGGTGAGCGATTTCTGCTTGGTAGGAAGCATCTTCAAGGGCAAGGTGGAGAATGTTTTGCCCGGCATCGAGGCGGCTTTTGTCGACGTCGGGCTGGGACGTAACGCCTTCCTGTACGTCAACGACGTGCTGGCGCCGCAGCAGAACACGCACCGCCACCTGTCGATCAAAAACCTGGTGCGTCCCGGCCAGGAGATCATTGTCCAGGTGGCCAAAGACCCTTTGGGGAATAAAGGTCCCAGGGTAACCATGCGGGTTAATCTCCCCGGCCGCTACACGGTGTTGATGCCGACCGTAAACCACATCGGCATTTCCCGGCGTATCGAGAAAGAAGAAGAACGCGAGAGGCTCAAACAACTGATCAACCAGGTGCGGCCCAGCGGCATGGGGGTTATCGTCCGCACCGCCGCGCGTACCGTCGATGAAACAGCCGTCAAAGAGGACATCATCTCCCAGTACAACCTCTGGCAACAAATCCTGGCGCGCGCGGAAACGAGCAAAGCGCCGTTCCTGCTTTACCGGGAGTGTGCCCTGCTCCCCCGGATTATCCGCGACCTCTTTACCGATGAAGTGGAACGGCTGATCGTGGACTCGCAACCTGACTTCACGCGGGTCATGATGCTCGTCGACCAGATGCCGGAGCGCTTCAGGGAAAAAGTGGTCCTGGAAACGTATTCCGACATCTTCGAGCACTACGGCGTGAAACAGGAGATCAATAAGGCTTTGCAGCGCAAGTACTGGTTGAAATGCGGCGGTTACCTGATCTTTGACCAGGCCGAGGCCCTCACCGTCATCGACGTCAATACGGGGAAGTATACCGGGCATATCGACCTGGAAGACACCGTCTACAAGACCAACCTCGATGCCGCCGTGGAAATAGCCCGCCAGCTCAGGCTGCGCAACCTGGGGGGCATCATCATCATCGACTTCATTGATATGGCCAGGGAAGATCACCGGAACAAGGTGTTAGAGGTGCTGTCCGAGGAGATAAAGCGCGACCGGAGGCGGACGCACATTATGGGGCTTACCCGCCTGGGTCTTGTGGAACTGACCCGCAAAAAGGTCCACCCGAGCCTGGCGGAAATCCTTCTCGATACCTGTCCCCACTGCAATGGCGTGGGTAAGGTAATGACGGACGAGAAATTCGACCTCGCCGTCGAATAGCTGACTTTTAGAGACTGTTGAAAAACGCACGTGGCCTTTAGGTATTGCCACCTTTTTGAGCTATTTGTGTTGTTTGGGAGCGAAGATAGAAGGCCTTTTTGGGTCCTGGGAAAAACATTTTACCCCAAGCCGCTCCAGGTTTCATACGGGTTAGGGGGCATGCGTAAGGGACGAATACCGGATCAAGCCCGTCATTGACATCCGCAACCTGTGGCGGAACGGCGAAGAGACGCGGCTTGTAACCGGGAAGGAAAACATCGTTTACGATTACCGGGGCACGGTATATTGCTACTGTCCGCAAGCAAACAAGCGTCGTGCGATGGCCTTCGGGGGATTTGAGCAAGATCGGGAAACCCTGAAATACCGTTGTCCGGCCCGGCACTACGGAGTAGAGTGCCGGGGCATGGAACAATGTGCCGCAACTGGTGGGATACGTATCCCCCTGGTGGAAGACCGGCGGATCTTCACCCCGCTGGCGCGGTCCAGCTACAGGTGGAAAACGTTCTACAAAAAGCGCACGGCGGTAGAAAGGGTAAATGCCCGTCTGGATGAGGTCTATGGATTTGAGAAGCATTTCATTCGGGGTTTGCCCAAGATGCGGCTGCGGTGTGCGCTGGCCCTGATGGTAATGCTGGCGATGGCTGTGGGCCGGTTGCGGCAAAAACAGGGAGCGAATTTGCGAAGCCTGGTGCAGGCGGCCTGACGAGATCAAACCGGCGAACAAAGTGCCCCACCGGAGAAAAGCCTCAAGAGGCGCGGGATAGGTATGCCTTTTAGCAGGGTTACAAAAGGGCAGAGCAGGCAATTAACCCAATATTAGGTAACACATACAGCGAGAGGCTTCGAAAACATCCGTCTCGGGTTTGAGCATTGCTCTGCCGAGAGTCAAAAACTTTTACAGCGCAAATGCCTCCTTTTAGGTATTGCTTGAAAATTGACCACCTGTATGGTAAAATAACCATTGCGTGAACCGCACGGGGAAGGTATACAAGCGGTGCAAGCCCACCTGGCCCGGCGAGTCCTGAAAAGGGGGAAACGTAGTGTACGCGATTATCGAGACCGGCGGTAAGCAGTACCGCGTCCAGGAAGGCGACCAGATCTTCGTCGAAAAGCTCCCGGCTGAGGCCGGTGAAACGGTGACCTTCGAGCGTGTGCTCGCGGTAGGCAAAGACGACGGCCTGATGGTCGGAACGCCTGTCGTGAAAGGGGCGAAAGTAACGGGCAAAGTGGTCAAGCAGGTACGCGGGCGGAAGATCATCGTCTTCAAGTACAAGCCGAAAAAGAATTACCGCCGCAAGAAGGGGCACCGCCAGCCTTACACCAAGGTGCAGATCGAGAAAATCGAAGCTTAAGTTTGTTTGCATAGAGTTTTTACCCGAGGAGGTGCGTGATCTATGGCACACAAGAAAGGCGTAGGCAGTTCGAGGAACGGCCGCGATTCCGAAGCTAAGCGATTGGGGACCAAGTGCGGCGACGGCCAGTTTGTGACTGCCGGGAGCATCCTGGTTCGCCAGCGCGGGACAAAGATTCACCCGGGACAGAACGTCGGCATCGGCGGTGACGATACCCTCTTTGCCAAGATCGACGGGATTGTTTCCTTCCAGCGCAAGGGCCGCGACAAGAAGCAGGTCAACATTCTACCAGCGGCTTCTGTCTAAGATTGTTTTTTTTGCTTGAAACCAGCCTTAGAGAGGCTGGTTTTTTTTACGAAAATATCGGTATGAAAATATGGGACCGGAGTCTGAAGGATATTTAGGTTAAAGTAACCAAAGATATTGAGATAGATCGGTGCCCAGCGCTGCGGCCCAGCCCGGTCCAAGTTCATGTTGCGTTGAACGGAGGAAAAACAAGGTGTGGAAACCCGAAGGATTAATCACGGGGATCGGCAGCATCCCGTTCCTTGAACCCGAGCCGGCGATCGAGATGATCATGCAAACCCTTCCCCGAGCGCCGCACTGGCCCCAGCTCCCCAAGAGGGGGGACATGGAAGGGTTTGTCCTGCAGTTCTTAAGCCCGCTGATCGAATGCGGTATCCTGGCGCGTGACGGTGAAAAGGTGTATTTTGCGACCGAAGACGAAGGCTGGGCCGATGGCCTGGCCCGGTTTTACGCCCTCTACCTCGCGGTGGAGGAAGGGGATGAAGCAGCGCTTGATTCCTTTACCATTCCCGAAGAGGCCGCGGTCGGTTTCTGGGCTTTCCTGCGCCGTCTGGAGGGTGCGGACCCGCCGCCTTACGTTAAGGGTCAGGTCGTGGGTCCGCTGACGGTTGGTTTCCGGCTGACTGATGCCAAGGGGCGGCCGGCCTATTACGACGAGCAGATCCGAGACGTTATCGTCAAAAATCTGGCTTTGCACGCCCGCTGGCAGGCAGGGAAGCTCGGTGGGTACGCCCGTCAGGCGCTCGTCTTCATCGACGAGCCGGGGGCCAGCATCTACGGCCAGTCCACCTATATTACGGTAACACGGGAGATGATCGCGGAAGACTTGAAAACCATAGTTAAAGCGATCAAGGCTGCCGGGGCGAAGGCCGGTATTCATTCCTGCGCCGCCGTCGACTGGGGCATCCTCTATGACGCCGGTCCCGACATTGTAAGCTTTGACGCTTACGAATACTTCAGTTCCCTGATTCCCTTCCGAAGCGAAACGGCGGAGTTTATCGGGCGGGGAGGCGTCCTGGCCTGGGGCATCGTTCCCACTTCGGACAAGGCTTACGGGGAAACGGGAGAAAGTCTGGCCGTCAGGCTGAGCGGCTACTGGAACAAGGCGGCGGGATGGGGAATCGACCCCGCCTTGATCAAGTCGCTTGCCATTGTCACTCCGGCATGCGGGACGGGGAGTCTTGACGAGGCGCTGGCCCGGAGGGTATACGGACTGCTGGGCGATTTGGGCGGCTTGTTGCAGGGGGGCCGCTGATGGTGCTCTTCGGCCTGGTCGACTACCATATCCATACCTCCCGCTGCGGGCACGCCAGGGGCGAGATTAAGGACTACGTAATGACGGCCGTACAAATGGGTTTTGCGGAAATCGGAATAGCCGATCACATTCCGCTGTACTGGCTGCCTCCCGCCGAGCGCGACCCGCAGCTCGCGATGGCCGACACGGAACTCGCGGCCTATGTCGAAGAAATCCTGGCTTTGCGGAAGATGTTTCCCCAGATCGGGATCAAGCTCGGTATCGAAGCGGATTACGTGCCCGGCCGCGAGGATGAATTAAGGACCATCCTTCAGGCTTACCCGTTTGACTATGTGCTGGGTTCGGTGCATTACATCGACGGGTGGGGCTTTGACAATCCCGACCTCGTGGACGGCTACGCCCGCTACGATCCGGACACTTTGTACGGCAAGTACTTCATGCTGGTCCAGAACGCCGCCAGGTCCAACCTCTTTGATGCCATTGCCCACCCGGACCTGATCAAAAAGTTCGGCTGCCGCCCCGCGGCCGACCTCGGGGGCCTTTATCACGGCACGGCCTGTATGTGCGCCGCCGCCAATATCGCGGTAGAGGTCAACACGGCGGGCCTGCGCGCCCCGGTTAACGAGATCTATCCTTCAAGAACCTTCCTGCGGTACTGCCGCGAGTTAGATGTTCCGGTCATCCTGGGCTCTGACGCCCACGCTCCCGGGCAGGTGGGCGCGGGTTTCTACCAGGCGCTCGAACTCCTCAACGAGGTTGGATATGAGGAGATTGCGCTGTTTGAGGGAAGGAAGAAAAGCAAACTGAAGATCTCCACCCGCTGACATCCTCATCAAGAATGTGATAAACCCTTTTAAGAACCCTTTCTGGAATGAGAAAGGGTTTTTTTATAACATACAAAAATTTTTTTGCTGGCTGACATTTATTTTGCAGGAGATTTCTGGGGGGCAAAGAATTATTTGTGGTGTAAAGTGGTGCAAAGTGGTGGAAAAACCCCGAAGGGGGTTGCGCAGTGTTTATCGGCGAATACCAGCACACGATGGACGGCAAGGGCCGGCTCTTTATCCCGGCCAAGTTCCGCGAGGACCTTGGTGACAGGTTTGTGGTCACCAAGGGGCTGGATCGCTGTCTTTTTCTTTATTCACTGGATGAATGGGCTTTAATGGAAGCAAAGCTGCGCAGGCTCCCGCTGGCAAAGGCCGATGCCCGCGCCTTTGCCCGCCTGTTTTTCGCCGGCGCCGCCGAACTCGAGGCTGACAAGCAGGGCAGGATCCTTATTCCTGCAAACCTGCGCGAATACGCGGGACTGACCAAGGACGTGGCCGTCATCGGCGTCGCCTCCAGGGTGGAAATCTGGGACCAGGGCGAATGGCTGCGCTACTCGGGCGAGGCCGGCGGGTCGTTTGAAGAAATCGCGGAGAAAATAGTGGATCTGGACATCGATCTATAAACGGTAAATGCCCATCAACCCTGCCTTCTTATATGGGCTTATGGGCTTCTGTAAAAGTTCATTCGATCAGATGGTAGTTTTAAACGTTATCGCCTTGTCGCCGCTGCCTGACAAGCGGATGTAAAGCCGGATACGCCAGTGTACTCGGCCCTCAGCACTTAGATTATAAATCGTCCCTTTTCGAATGCCGAAAGCTGAGCACCAACTGCCGATGTGGGATTCCTTTGAGTCCCACTGCCAACATCCAAATTGGGGAGTGTGGCTGTTGAACGAGCAGGCCCTTAATTTCAGCCACCAGCCGGTAATGCCGGAAAAAGTGATTGAAGCCCTGAACGTACGGCCGGGCGGCGTTTACGTGGACTGTACGCTTGGCGGGGCGGGGCACAGCCTGGCCATTTTGCAGCGGATGGGTGGAAAGGGGCTTCTCGTAGGGCTTGATCAGGACCCGGCCGCCCTGCGTGCGGCGACGGCCAGGTTGGCCGGTTTTGCCCGGCAGGTGCGCCTGGTGAAGGCCAATTTCAGCGAAATCAGCCGGGTGCTGGATAATTTGGGAGTCAAAGGAGTGGACGGCGTCCTTTTTGACCTGGGCGTCTCGTCACCTCAGCTCGATGTCCAGGAACGGGGTTTCAGCTACCAGCTTGACGGGCCTCTGGACATGCGGATGGACCCGGAAATGACGGTAACAGCTGCCGACCTTGTCAACGAATTGCCGGAGGACGAGCTCGCAAGGATCATCAGGGATTACGGCGAGGAGCGATGGGCCAGGCGGATCGCGGCCGCGATCGCGGAGGAACGGAGAAAGCAAAGAATTTCCACGACCGCCCAGCTATCGGACATTGTCCGGCGGGCCATTCCCGCGGCAGCCCGCCGTTCCGGGCCGCACCCGGCGCGGCGTACCTTTCAGGCGTTCAGGATCGCCGTCAACAACGAGCTGTCCGTACTTAATGCGGCCCTGACCCAGGCTGTCAAGGCCCTTAACCCGGGAGGGAGAATCGCCGTCCTCAGCTATCACTCCCTTGAGGACAGGATTGTCAAACAGGTATTTCGCGATTTTGCGAGGTCCTGTATTTGCCCGCCGGGGTTGCCGGAGTGCCGCTGCAACAGGAAGCCGCTGCTCAAGGCCCTGACTTCCAGGCCCATTACGCCGAACGAGGACGAGGTGGCACAAAACCCCCGTTCCAGGAGCGCCAAGCTTCGTGTCGCCGAGAAACTGCCCCCATTTGAGAGATGAGAGGTGAGATGTGGGAAGTGGGATATGAGGTTTGGAATTCGCGGAGCGAATTCCTTCAAGCTACTTACCTCTGACTTCGCACATCCCACATCTTTTTAAACAGGCCCTTCTAAAGAGGGACGAGGGTGAATAAGGATGATAGTAGCGCAGGAAAAACCAAATTATTCCTACGTTGAGCAACCAACCCAAACTCAAATCAGGTGGTCACGGCCGCAGCCCGGAATGGGAAGGCGCACGCGCATCCTGCTGACGGCGCTGGTCGTGGGAACCTTTGTCCTGGGGGTTGCGCTTAATCTTTACTGCGCCAGGGTTGTTCAACTCGGCTACAAGGCCGCGATGCTGAAGGCCGAGATAGCCAGGTTGGAGGCCGAAAACCAGAACCTGGAGGTTGCGATTGGACGGCTTGACTCCCTGGAACGTGTCGAGGCTGCCGCTGTTACCCAGCTGGGTATGGTCCAGCCGAGCAAGGAAAACGTCCTGTTTGTCGCGGTGAACCCTGCGGCCATGCCGGATCAGGATCTTCTTCAGGATGATAAGGAGGCCAAGCCGTCGACAATTCAAAAGGAGCCGGGCAATCTCGCCGACGCCCGTGACGAAAGCAAGGGACTGCTGGAAACGCTGGTCCGGATTGTTTGCCAATGGGAAGCGAAGGTGAGAGCCGGCTGAGTTTTAAGTTGCCCAATACAACCACATAGTCCGCATCTGGAACTGTACAGGACCGCAGCGGGAACAAAATGGCATAAAAACCCGGCAGGGTTCGGGGCGGCGAGCGGGAATTGGAGGATCGGTATGCTGGCAACAAGCATTGCTATGCGCAAGAGAATTATAACTCTGTTCTTACTCACCGCCACCGCCTTAGGGCTGCTTATATTTCGCCTGGCCTACATCCAGTTTTTTATGGGGGATAAGCTGCGGACCGACGCGCTGGAGAACCGGATGCGCGACATTCCGGTAGAAGCCAAACGGGGTACCATTTATGACCGTAACGGCCGGGAGCTGGTTACGAGTGTGAGTGTGGACTCCGTTTTTGCTATTCCTTCACAGATTAAGCACCCAAGCGCGACGGCGCAGAAAGTGGCCGCCATCTTACAGATGGACCCGGATAAAGTTTATCAACTGGTCACCAAGGAGCAGTCCTTTGTGTGGATCAAGCGCAAGGTGGACTACGAATTGTCCCGCGCCTTGAAGAAAGCCAAGGCCGAAGAGAAGAAGGACAAGGCGCCGGACGTTCTGGACGGGATTGATTGTGTGGAGGAGAGCCGCCGGGAATACCGCAAAGGGACTCTTGCCGCTCACGTCTTGGGGTTCGTGGGTGTCGACAATCAGGGGCTCACCGGCATCGAGAAAGCATTGGATGAAGAGCTTCGCGGTATTCCCGGGCGCATCGTCATGGAGTACGACGCCTGGGGACAGGAGATTCCGACGGCGGAGCACAAATATTTCAAGCCCGTCCAAGGTTACAACCTCTTGCTGACTATTGACGAGACCGTTCAGTATTTCGTGGAGCGCGAGCTGGACCGTATCGTTGACGCCTTTAACCCGGCCAACGCTGTGATTATCGTGATGGACCCCAAGACAGGGGAAATCCTGGGCATGGGCAACCGCCCCAGCTACGACCCGAACAAGTGGAGCGATTACCCGCAAAATATCTGGGACCGGAACCCCGCCATCTGGTACAACTACGAGCCCGGTTCGACATTCAAGATCATCACCCTGTCCTCGGCCCTGGAAGAGAAAACGGTAAAGCCCGCGGACCGTTTCTTTGATCCTGGATATGTCAAGGTCGCGGACCGAACCATAAGGTGCTGGAAGCATGGCGGGCATGGATCGCAGAGCCTGGCCGAGGTCGTGCAGAATTCCTGCAACCCGGGATTTATCAAGATAGGGCTGGACCTTGGCAAGGAGCGCTTCTACAAGTACATTAAAGGTTTCGGGTTCGGTGCTTTAACGGGCGTCGGGCTGCCCGGAGAGGCGCACGGCATTTTGATTCCGGAGAAGAATGTCAAAACCCTGGACCTGGCGACGATGTCCATCGGCCAGTCGATCGCCGTGACGCCGATTCAACTGGTGACCGCGGTGTCAGCTGCGGTCAACGGCGGGAATTTGATCCAGCCTCAACTGGTTAAGGCTGTCACAGACAACAATGGCAGAGTGATTAAAGAGTTTAGACCGAAAATTACCCGCCGGGTGCTTTCCGAACAGACATCAAGGGAACTGGCTGCTTACCTCGAAAATGTTGTGTTAAACGGCACGGGCCGCAATGCCTATATCGAAGGCTACAGGGTCGGCGGCAAGACCGGTACGGCCCAGGTTGTCGGACCGTCAGGCGGGTACGTCAGCGGTAAATATGTATCCTCTTTTGTGGGTTTCGCTCCGGTTGAGGACCCGCGCGCGGTTATACTGGTAATGGTAAGCGAACCGAAGGGCGGGGTTTATTTCGGTAGCCAGGTCGCGGCGCCGTCTTTCCGGGCGGTGATGCAGGACACCCTGCGTTACCTCGGGGTGCCCGAGCAGAAGAATTTGCCGAGGCCCGCGCCCCTTAATCCCTGGGTGCAGGAGGAACCGCCGGCGGAGGTTACGGTGCCCCAGGTCGTCAACCTGCCGCTTAACGAAGCCGTGAACGATTTGCGCTCGGCCGGCCTGAACTTTGTAATTCGCGGGCAGGGGTCGGTCGTTTATGATCAGATCCCGAAGGCCGGAGCCACGGTAAAAGCGGGCACGACGGTCATCCTGGACCTTAAGGCCGGCCCGCCGCTGGAAGGCCGGGTAACGGTGCCCGACGTGTCGGGATTGACAATCAAGCAGGCCGGCGCCCTTCTCGAAAGCCTTGAATTGCGGATGGAGCCGTCGGGTACAGGTGTTGCTTTCAAGCAATCGATAGCCCCTGGACAAAAGATCGATCGGGGAACCATCATTAAAGTAGAGTTCAAGCCTCCGGCGAACGACCCTGAGATAGGGGATTAGGGAGGTGGGTTGATGCAGTTTGCAGAATTGGTTAAGGGACTGCCCGTCCTGGCGGCCGAAGGGGACCTTTCCGTTGATGTTAAAGGTATAGCTTACGATTCCAGGAGCGCGGTTCCGGGCTCTCTTTTCGTAGCCGTTCCCGGGTTTAATGTCGACGGCCACGCCTTTATTCCACAGGCGGCCGCGAACGGGGCCGTGGCTTTTTTGGTCCAGCGCCCCGAGGGTCTTCCTGAGGGTCCTGCCTGGGTGGCCGTTCCCGACTCCCGGAAGGCCTTGGCGGCAGTGGCCGCGCGGTTTTACGGCTACCCTGCCCGCGAACTGCACATCGTCGGGGTGACCGGCACGAACGGGAAAACCACGACCACCTACCTGATGAGGTCAATCTACCGGCATCTGGGTTTTAAGACGGGCCTTATCGGCACTATCCAGTGCCTTATCGACGATCAGGCTGTCCCGGTGGAGAGGACCACCCCGGAATCGCTGGACCTGCAGAGGCTTTTCCGGCGGATGCGTGACGGCGGAGTAACCAGGGTCGTGATGGAAGTGTCTTCACACGCGCTGGCGCTGCACCGGGTTGACCCTGAAAGTATCGACACCGCCATTTTTACCAACCTGACGCAGGATCACCTGGATTTTCACGGGGATATGGAGAGCTATTACGCGGCCAAGGAGCGGCTGTTCCTTGAACAGCG
Source organism: Desulfosceptrum tomskiensis (assembly GCF_049818055.1). Classification (GTDB taxonomy): domain Bacteria; phylum Bacillota; class Desulfotomaculia; order Desulfotomaculales; family JASEER01; genus JBFLVT01. The sequence continues at coordinate 1,199,379 of NZ_CP187479.1, read as the reverse complement.
CGCCGGCACCCTGGCCGTGCTCAATGCCGACGACCCTTACGGTTTGAGGCTGAAGGTTTCTTGCAAGGGCCGGGTTATTACGTACGGCCTGCGTTCCGGTGCGGATGTACGTGCGGATGACGTCCGGGTAACCCCAAAAGGGGCGGCCTTCAAGATATCAAGCCCCTGGGGGGAGTTTAAGCTCGGCCTTAAATTTACCGGCCTTTTCAATGTCTACAACAGCCTTGGCGTGACTGCCGCCGCCCTGGGTGAAGGCATCCCCGTGCAGGACATTGTGAACGCGCTGTCAACGGCGCCCGGTGTTCCCGGACGCTTCGAGCAGGTCGACGCCGGTCAGGATTTCACGGTGATCGTGGATTACGCGCATACCCCCGACGGCCTCGAGAACGTGCTCCGGGCCGCGCGGGAGATCGCCCCCGGGCGGGTGATATCTGTCTTTGGCTGTGGCGGTGACCGCGATCGCGGCAAGAGGCCCCGGATGGGAGCCGTCAGCGCCCGCCATGCCGATTTTTCGGTTATTACCTCCGATAACCCTCGGACGGAGGATCCCCTGGCCATCATTGCCGAGATCGAGCCGGGAGTGCGGAGCGCCGGCGGAAGCTACACGGTAGTTCCCGACCGGAGGGAGGCGATCCGCAGCGCTTTGCAGATGGCGAAAAACGGCGACATTGTCGTCATCGCGGGCAAGGGCCACGAGACCTACCAGATTGTCGGCGGAACCAGGTATCCTTTCGATGACCGGGATGTTGCGCGCGCGACGCTGGCAGAGATGGGGTACACGGATTACCATGCTTAGACTGAGCCTGGCGGAAATCGCCGCTGTTACCGGGGGCAAGATTTTACAGGGAGAACCGGGACTTACCCTGGACAGCGTCAGCACCGACTCGCGGCGGATCGGCGGGGGTGAGCTTTACGTTGCCTTGCGGGGACTGCGCTTCGACGGGCACGACTTTGTGGCTGATGCCGCGGTGCGGGGGGCGGCAGCGGTATTGATCCAAAGGGACGTCCCTTTGCCGGGGGAGGTAGCTGCAGTCCGTGTCGAGGACACGCTGCCGGCCCTTCAGGCCTTGGCCAGACATAACCGGCGGGTCTGCGGCGTACCTGTCATTGCCGTCACGGGCAGCACGGGAAAGACGACAGCCAAAGACATGATTGCCGCTGTCCTTGCGGTAAGGTTTAGGGTGCTGGCCACCACGGGCAATTTTAATAACGAGATTGGCGTTCCGTTAACCCTGTTGGAATTGAACGAGAAGCATCAGGCGGCCGTGGTCGAGATGGGGATGCGCGGCCCGGGGGAGATCGCCCGACTGGCGTCGATAGCCGAACCCCACGGGGCGGTAATCACCAATGTCGGCGAAACCCACATTGAACGCCTGGGATCGGTGGAAAACATCGCCCGGGCCAAAGGAGAAGCCCTTGACTTCATCGATAAGGACGGGTTTGCCCTGCTGAACGCGGACAGCCCTTATCTTGCTGAACAGGCCCAGCGCTGCCGGGGGCGCGTGCGCTTTTTCGGAACTTCGCCGGCCGCCGCCATCCGCCTCCTGGCTTATCAGCATGCAGACGGGGGTTCCCGGAACGTCGTCAGCGTCGACGGGCTTGAATACCGGCTTGAATTGCCTGTTCCCGGACGCCACAACGCCGTTAACGCCCTGGCGGCTATCGGGGCCGGCCTGGAAATGGGCATGGACTTTGCGTCCATCCAGCAGGGCCTGAGCAGACTGCAGCTTTCGCCGATGCGCCAGGCTATCGTAGACCTGGGGGGAGTCACCGTACTCAACGACGCATACAACGCCAACCCCGCTTCGATGCGGGCGGCCCTGGCCGTGCTCAAGGAAATGGCCGGAACAAGGCCAACGGTGGCGGTACTCGGCAACATGTTCGAGCTCGGGGAGCGGGCGCAAGCGGCGCATTACGAAGTCGGAGAGGCCTGTGCACGTGAAGGTGTCGGCTACTTGGTCACGGTCGGTAACCTGGCCCGGGAAACAGCGCGGGGGGCGCTCGAAAACGGCATGGCTGAAGACAGGGTTCGCCCGTGCGCGGATAACGAGGAAGCGTTGAACGCCCTGAAAGAACTTCTTAAGGGACATGAGTTCGTCCTAGTTAAGGGTTCCCGGGGGATGAAAATGGAAACTGTCGTGGCCGGCCTGGAACAGTGGGCCACGGGGCAAGAGGTGGAAACACCGTGAACCTGGTGTTGCTCGCCGGGGGGATTGCGTTGGTGGCGACTATCCTTACCGGACCCTTTTTCATACCGGCCCTGCGCTGGCTGAAGTTCGGCCAGCACGTTCGTTCAGACGGGCCCCGCTCACACCTGAAGAAGGCCGGTACCCCCACAATGGGGGGGATCATGTTTCTTTTCGGGATTACGGCGGCGATACTGGCGGTCATCGCTCTTTACCGGGGCACGCCGAATTTGAGCGGATTGAAGGAAGGGCTGGTTGTCCTCCTGGTAATGCTCGGTTACGGGGCGGTAGGGTTTATTGACGACTTTCTCAAGATCGCCCTCCGGCGCCCCCTGGGCCTCAAAGCCCGTCAAAAACTGCTGGGGCAAGTGGTTGTGGCTGTCATCCTGGCCGTTGTCACTGTGTTCTTTCTGGGGAGAGGCACCGACCTGGTCATTCCTTTCAGCGGTTTCCTGCAGCCGGGGGGCATCAGCATAGACCTGGGCTGGTGGTTCTTCCTCGGGTTTACCGTCCTCGTCCTTCTCGGTTCGGCCAACGCCGTCAACCTTACCGACGGCTTGGACGGCCTGGCCGCGGGCGCCACGGCCATTACGACGTTTGCCTTCGCCCTCATCGCTATCATTGTCGACAAAACCTGGGTGGCCGTCGTTTTAGGAGCCATGGCCGGCGGATGCCTGGGGTTCCTTTATTATAATCGTTATCCCGCCCGCGTTTTTATGGGCGATACGGGTTCACTGGCCCTGGGAGGCGGGCTGGCGGCGGCCGCCGTGTTGACACGGAGCGAGCTTTTCCTGATATTCATCGGCGGTATCTACGTTATGGAAACCCTGTCCGTGATGGTGCAGGTGTTTTCTTTCCAGGTCTTTGGCCGGCGGGTTCTCCGGATGGCCCCTCTCCACCACCATTTTGAACTGATGGGCTGGACGGAAACACGGGTCGTTACGACCTTCTGGCTGATAGGCCTGCTTACGGCCATCATCGGCCTGCTGGGACTATACCGGCTCGGGTGAGAGGTGGGAAGTGGGAAGCAGGAAGTGAGAAGTGGGAGTTTCTCACCTCTCACCTCTCACCTCTCACCTCTCACTTTCAGTCATTGCAAAGACGATGATGCAGGTTATAGAGTACCTTTTAAGCATCTGGCATAGTATCATAGATTCTTATTCCTTAACCCGTTGCATTGGCTTTTGCAACGCTTTACTAGCTAACGAGGTGACAGCATGGATCTCGCAGGCCTTAATGTACTGGTGGTGGGGGCTGGCAAGAGCGGTCGCGCCGCCAGCCGTTTTCTGGTTTCCAAGGGAGCCCGGGTCACGCTGACCGACGCTAAGGGGGCCGACGCTTTTGCAGGTATCCAGGAGGAGGCCCCCGGTGTCGAACTGGTCCTGGGGGCCTACCCGCAGGTTGAGCCCGGGCGCTGGGACCTAGTCGTTGTCAGCCCCGGGGTGCCGGTAACGGTTGAACCCGTCACCGCCGCCCGCGCGGCCGGCATCCCCGTCATCGGGGAGCTCGAACTGGCCTGGCGGTTTTGTCGCGCTCCCGTCGTCGCCATCACGGGCACCAACGGCAAAACGACAACGACCGCCCTCGTGGGGGAGGTCTTCCGGCACGCTGGGAAAAACACGCTGGTTGCCGGGAATATAGGCGTGCCCTTTATCAGCGGGGTGGAGCGGTACGGGCCCGGGGACGTCGTTGTGCTGGAGGTTTCCAGTTTCCAGTTGGAGACAGCGCCTACATTCCGGCCCCGCGTTGCGGCGATTCTGAATATCACTCCCGACCACATCGACCGGCACCGCTCCCTGGAAGCGTACATTGAGGCCAAGGCCGCTATCTTTAAGAATCAGACGCCGGATGATTATACCGTCCTTAATTACGATGATCCCATAACTGCCGCGCTTGCTTCTCGCTGCTCCGGGCAGGTCATATTTTTCAGCAGGCGACATAGGCTAGAACAAGGCATTTATCTCCAGGAAGGCCAGATAATGACTGCGGGTTCCCGGGGCTCCTACAGGATCTGTCCTGCCGGGAGCCTGCGCATACCCGGCGGTCACAACCTGGAAAACGCGCTCGCGGCTGCGGCCGCAGCCTGGGTGATGGGTGTAAGGCCGGATGTTATCGGTGAAGCCCTAACCGGGTTCAGAGGGGTCCCTCACCGGCTGGAGGAGGTCGGGATGGTTAACGGCGTCCGTTACATCAACGATTCCAAGGGAACCAACCCCGACGCTGCCATCAAAGCCCTTGAGGCTTTCCGGGAACCGATTGTCCTGATCGCCGGCGGGCGGAACAAGGGCAACAGCTTTCAAGAATTTGCCGCCCGTTTCCCCGGCAGGGTACGGGCTCTGGTTGTACTCGGTGAAAGCGCGGAAGATATCGCCCGGGCCGCCAGGGAGCAGGGACTTGAAAGGATACTGCGGGCGGCCGACTTGAAAGATGCGGTCAGGCTGTCCCGCGACAACGCCGAACCCGGTGACGTGGTCCTGCTTTCGCCAGCCTGTGCCAGCTGGGATATGTTCAAAAGTTATGAAGAGCGCGGGGACCTGTTTCGCGAAATCGTCAAGAGGATGGCTGCCGAAGGGTGACAGAAGGGGAGAGGAATGATGCGGCCGAAGAAGGGGGCGCCCGACTTCCTGCTATTTATCACGGTGCTGATGCTGCTCAGCATCGGCGTTATCATGGTATTGAGCGCGAGCGAGTACAGTACGCTGGTGCGATACCACGACAGCTTTTTGTTTTTTAAACGGCAGCTGGTCTGGGCCGTCCTGGGACTGACGGCGATGTTTGTCGCCATGAATTTCGATTACTGGCGGCTGAAGCAGTATGCCGGCTGGATGCTGGTGGGGGCGTTCCTACTCTTGCTCCTGGTCCTCATCCCGGGGGTCGGCGTGGAGTCACACGGCGCCAGGCGCTGGATAGGGGTGGGGAGCTTCACCTTCCAGCCGTCGGAACTGGTGAAGCTCTGCGTTATCACCTTTACGGCCTTCGGGCTTGCCAAGAAGAGGGACCAGATACGCTCCTTCACCAAAGGGGTGCTGCCCTTCCTGATCGTGGCCGGACTGGCCGGCGGGCTGATTCTGCTGCAGCCCGACCTCGGAACGGCAATGACGCTTGTCGGCACGGTTTTCCTGATGCTTTTTGCGGCCGGGACCCCGATGCGTGTTCTGGGGAGCCTGGGGATTATCGGTGTGGCTCTGGTGGGGGCGGCCATTTATTTTGAGCCTTACCGGCTGAAAAGGTTACTGGCTTTTCTTGATCCCTGGCAGGACCCCCAGGGCAGCGGCTTCCATATCATCCAATCTCTTTACGCCCTGGGGTCGGGAGGACTGTTCGGCACCGGGCTTGGGCAGGGCAAACAAAAGTTCCTCTACCTCCCCGAACAGCACACCGACTTTATCTTTGCCGTTATCGGGGAAGAACTGGGTTTTGTGGGCGCCACGTTGATCATCATCCTGTTTATGCTCTTTGTATGGCGCGGCCTGCGCATTGCCGTGGCCTCCCCGGACCCCTTCGCCAGCCTGCTGGCGACCGGTATCACCGGGGGCATTGTGCTGCAAGCGATTATCAACATCGGGGTCGTAACCGGCAGCCTGCCGGTCACCGGAATCACCTTGCCGTTTATCAGTTTCGGCGGCACTTCACTACTGTTTACCCTGATAGGAGTAGGTATCTTGCTAAACGTATCGAAATATGCAGTTAACAGGTGAGGTGTTGCCGGGTGCGGGTAGTGTTAACGGGCGGGGGGACGGGCGGGCATGTTTATCCGGCCCTGGCCATTGCCGGCGGCATCATGCACCGGCACCCCGACAGCGAGATACTCTATATCGGCGCCAGCCACGGGTTTGAGTCCGACATCGTTCCCAAGGCTGGTTATTCCTTTTTTCCCATCCCCGTCAAGGGGTTAGAGCGTAAGATTTCGCTGCGTAACATCCTGGCCGCGTGGCAGGCAGGGAAAAGTTACGCCCTGGCCCGCGCCAAGATTGCCGAGTTTAAGCCCCATGTCGTCGTCGGCACGGGGGGATACGTATGCGGCCCGGTCGTGCTCGCCGCCGTCCACCTGGGAATTCCCACCTTGATTCACGAGCAGAATGCCCTACCGGGGCTGACGAACAGGCTTCTGTCACGTTACGTTACCAAGACCGCGCTGGCCTTTATGGATGCTTACAAGTACTTCCCGTCGCGCGCCCGGGTTATCCTGACAGGCCTTCCCGTAAGGGCGGAGATCCTCCGGGCCGACCGCAGGGAAGCCCGGGAGCGGCTGGGACTGGGTGACCTGTTTACCGTCATTTCTTTCGGCGGCAGCCAGGGGGCACGGACGCTCAATAACGCCTTCCTCGAAGTGCTGCCCCTTTTGGCCCCCGACGTCCGTTTCCATTTTTTTCACGCAACGGGTCCCGCCGGTTACCGGGACTTCCTGGCCGGGCTGGAAAACCGGGGTTTTAACTCTCAAAAGAACGGCAGGGTTGTTGTCGCCCCTTATTTTTATAACATTCCCGAACTCCTTGCCGCGGCAGACCTTGTCGTCTGCCGCGCCGGAGCCTCGACGTTGGCCGAGGTCACCGTCCTCGGGCTTCCCAGTATCCTCATCCCGTATCCTTTCGCTACCGGCAATCACCAGGAATACAACGCCAGGGCCCTCGCTGACCGGGGCGCTGCTTTGCTGATCAGAGACAGTGAGGTTACCGGCCGGAAAATCGCCGCCCTTATTAAAGGTCTGGAAGGTGACCGGGCGAGGCTGGAAAGCATGCGAACAGCGAGCAAGCAGCTCGGTAAGCGTCGTGCCCTGGAAAATTTGCTGGATGCCGTGGATAGTATCGCCAGTTGTGACCGTTGAAAGACTTTGCCTGATTTGTCAGCCTAGCACTCAATCCGTTATATGAAGATATTTCGATTAACCGGAAACATTGGTTAGGGCACATACCTGTACTTTGCAGAGGCTCATTGAGTGCTGGGTTACGTACAACCTAAAGCAATTAAGCGTTAGGATACAGAGGTTCGGGATTCGGCTTAATGCTTATGCCTTAGAGGCCTTTCTCGTCATGCCCGTTTTAAACGGTCGCTGGGTTACCCTGTTGAATGATTTGTCGTCTCACTCAAATGTCACTATACTTGTTTTGTGGGGCCTGTGGACAAGGTCCGGTAACACCTTACTCGGCACTTTGCATACTATATGTCGAGCAGGCGCCCCCGTCAGGAAGGAGAGAGTGTTTGTGCCTTTGATTCCCCCACGTGTACACTTTATCGGGATCGGCGGGGTGGGCATGAGCGGTATAGCCAGGGTACTCCTTGACACCGGTACGGCGGTAAGCGGGTCGGATCTCAAGAAGTCTGTGGTTACCGATCAGCTGCAAGCTAAGGGTGCGCAGGTCTTCTACGGGCACTCCCCTGCAAACATTGATAACGCCGATGTCGTCGTAGTATCTTCAGCAGTGCCTCCTGACAATGTGGAGGTGGTGGCGGCGAGACGCCGGGGGATCCCAGTCATTCCTAGAGCCGAAATGTTGGCCCGCCTGATGCGCCGGCAGAGAGGTATAGCCGTTGCGGGGGCCCACGGGAAGACCACAACCACCGCCATGGTGTCTCTGGTCCTCGAGCGTACAGGGCTGGACCCGATAATTGTTATCGGAGGTGAATTGCCTGAGATCGGAGGAAACGCTAAGGCGGGGAAAGGCGAATATCTGGTGGCGGAAGCCGACGAAAGCGACGGGTCCTTCCTGCTCCTTGACCCGGAGATCGCTGTTGTCACCAACGTGGAGAACGACCACCTTGACTATTACCGTACCGTAGCAAACATCGAGGAGACGTTCCGCCAGTTTATCAGCCGTATACCTCCCGCAGGCGTAGCCATATTGTGCGGTGATGACCTGTTTTTGAACCGCCTTGCCGCAGAGGCGTTCGTTCCCGTACAAACTTACGGCTTCAATCCCGACGCGGATTATCGCCTGGCAAACCCGGTGCTCAGCGGCTTAAATTCCGAAGCTGACGTGTTCTTGCGTGGGGACTTTCTTGGACGGCTCTGCTTGAGCGTCCCGGGACGGCACAACCTGCTCAACGGCTTGGCTGCGATTGCGGTTGGGATGCGCATAGGCTTGAGGTTTGACGAAGTGGCGCAAATACTGCAAGGCTTCCGCGGGGTCAAACGGCGTTTTCAAATCCTCGGCGATGTGGGCGGTGTCCGGGTGGTTGACGATTATGCCCATCACCCGACCGAGATCAGGGCAACGCTCGCCGGAGCCCGGCAGACCGGCCCGCAACGTTTGATTGCCGTTTTCCAGCCGCATCGGTACACCAGGACACTTTTTCTGCATAAAGAGTTTGGCGCAGCCTTTCAAGATGCCGATGTTGTTATCGTTAACCGGATTTACAGCGCGGGTGAAAAACCCATTAAGGGGATCAGCGCGAAACTAATCGCCGACGAGATCAGAGACTGTTCGGGCAAAACCCCCATCGAGCTCGATACCCAGGAGCAAATCGTCAGTTACCTTGCTTCAGTCGTTAGGCCCGGCGACCTGGTTATCACCTTGGGGGCGGGCGATATATGGAAGTCCGGTTTGGCGCTCGTTAAACGCTTAAGCGGTTTGGGGGGATAAACGTGTCGTTCGATCCTGGCCGGGAGCTTGTGATTAAAGGCAGGGTAGCGCGCGATGAGCCGATGGCCCGCCATACGACGTGGCGCATCGGCGGCCCGGCCGACTTGTTTATTGAACCCCGGGGAGTCGACGACCTTACCCGTGTCCTCGAGTTTGTGCATCGGTACGACTTGCCGCTGACCGTGATCGGCAACGGTTCCAATGTCCTGGTGGGGGACGGCGGCATCAGGGGAGCGGTCGTTAAGATCGGCCAAGGAATGAGCGGTATCAAGGTGGAAGGGAATGCTATACGTGCTGAGGCCGGCGCCAAGCTCGCGCAGGTAGGGTCAGCGGCCCTGAAAGCCGGTCTGGGCGGCCTCGAATTCGCTGTCGGCATCCCGGCTTCGATCGGGGGCGCGGTATTGATGAACGCCGGGGCCAATGGCCGGTCTATGGGCGATCTCGTTGACGAGGTAACTATCGTCTATTACGACGGAAGGCTTTGCCGAAAAAGCAGCAAGGAGTGTGCCTTCGGCTATCGTCACAGCCAGCTGCAGATGGAGCCTGCCATCGTAGTGGAAGCAATTCTACAATGTTATCCCAAGAGCCGGGATCTCATCAAAGAAGAAATAGAAGCTTGTATGCTCAAACGTAGGAACACGCAGCCGTTAGAATATCCCAGCGCGGGCAGTGTCTTCAAAAACCCTCCCGGAGATGCTGCGGGCCGGCTGATTGACCTGGCCGGCGCCAAGGGGATGAGCGTGGGCGATGCGCAAGTTTCGGAAAAACATGCCAACTTCATCATCAACCGGGGAACAGCAACGGCGCGTGACGTGCGAGAGTTGATTGAAAAAGTCAGAGCACTTGTCAAAGAAAAGTTCGGCATGGAACTGGAACTTGAGGTGAGGCTTTTGGGTGAACATTAGGCGGGGTGACATATGCGGAGGATTGTCATCAAAGGTGGCAACCGCCTAACGGGGACTATTCGTGTCAAAGGCGCTAAAAATGCCGTACTTCCTATTCTTGGAGCCAGTCTTCTCTGTCCGGGAGTTAGTATCATCCGTGACGTGCCGAGGCTGAGAGATGTAGAAGTCATGCTGCGGGTCCTGGAACACCTCGGGGCACAGGTAGAGTGGCGAGACGGCGTCCTTGCCGTTGACGCCTCCAGGGTGAAGCCGCTCGACGGGTCTGAAGAATTGATGCGCCGGCTGCGTGCCTCCAATCTTGTTCTGGGTCCGCTCCTGGGACGTTTCGGGCGGGTAAGAATTTCGCAGCCGGGAGGGTGCAATATCGGTTCCCGTCCGATGGACCTGCATATCAAAGGGCTGAGGGTTCTCGGTGCCCGAGTTTCGGAAAAGAGAGGGTATATAACGGCCAGTGCTTCCGAACTGGTCGGAGGCGAAGTCCATCTCGACGTCCCTAGTGTCGGCGCTACGGAAAACATCATGATGGCGGCAACCCTGGCCCGGGGCACAACGGTAATCCGCAACGCCGCCAAGGAGCCTGAAATCGTCGATCTGCAGAACTTTCTTAACAAGGCCGGAGCAAAGATCAGGGGCGCCGGCACCGGCGAAATTAAGATCGTCGGGGTTAAGGAACTCGTGCCCTGCGATCACAGCCTCATCCCCGACCGCATCGAAGCCGGCACGAACCTTGTGGCGGCGGCTATTACGCGGGGCGATGTCACTGTCACCAACGTCATCCCTGAACACGTCGAGCCGGTTATCGCCAAACTCCGCGAGGCCAGAGTGGACGTTACGGTTACCAGCGACACCATACGCGTACGAGCTCCCGAAAGACCCAAAGCAGTGGATATCAAGACGATGCCCTATCCGGGTTTCCCGACCGACATGCAGCCCCAGATGATGGCTTTCGCCTGTCTGTCGAGCGGCACGACCGTGATCACGGAAACGATTTTTGAAAACAGGTTCAAGCATGTACCCGAACTGCGCCGGATGGGGGCCAGAATTCACATCGAAGGGCAGACGGCCATTATTCACGGCGTAGCGAAACTGTTTGGTACGCACGTTCAGGCGACCGACCTCAGGGCCGCCGCTGCCCTGGTTCTTGCCGGACTGGCGGCTGACAACACGACGGTTGTAGAGGACCCTGGACACCTGAACCGAGGATACGAGGATCTGGTCAACCGTTACAAAGCTCTAGGAGCCGACATTGAAGTAGAGGAGGATTGACGCCTCCTCTTTTTGGTTTACCCTTGGACAAGATTTAAGCCCCAGCGTATAATCAAGCTAGTAAAAAGAAGTGAGAGGCCAGAGGTAAGAGTGGGATTCGAAGGAATTCGCTGGGAGCGAATTCCTAAATTATGCCTTGGCTCCGGCTGGTTTCCGCGCTAACTTTCTTTCGGGGGGGCGTGCTGGTGACCCGGCCGAACTGGTCTGAAACGTTTTTTTTTGTTGTTCTGATTTTGTTAGCCGTTTTCATTCTGCTCCGTTCTTCTCTCTTTGAAGTAAGATGCGTCACCGTGCTTGGGAACCGCATGCTGGCCCGGGAGGAAGTCGTTAAGACAGCGGGAATACCCTTGGGGGCCAATATCTTCCGTGTGCAACTGGGTGAAGCCGAGCGGCGCGTCGAAACGCTCACTGTGGTAAAAGAAGCTAGCCTCAAGCGTCATTTGCCTGGAACCATTGAAATATCCATAACCGAGCGCACGCCGGTAGCTCTGGTCGAAATGAAGGGCCAGTTCTGGTCCGTTGACAGCGAAGGCGTGCCGCTTCGCCGGGAACAACTCAGCACGCAGGAGTTGCCGCTCCTTACAGTCGGCGGCGGCGAGAAGCGCCTGTCGGGAAAGGGCTTGAGGACGATATCGCTGCTTCCCCCGGAGGTCGTGCGCGAGTTTTCCGAGGTTCACGTAAGCAAGGAACAGAGAGTGGTGGCTTACACGCTTGAGGGGTTTGAAATCCGCCTGGGGGAGGCACAAAACCCCCGGGAACAGGGATTAATGTTGATAGAAATCCTGCAATCGGTGCGCAAGGGCGGCCGGGCTGTTTCGTACATAGACCTTTCTGACCCGCGGAAGGCGGTGGTGATGTATGCCGACCAGTGATCAATCGTCCAGGACAAAACAGGTTTACTGGGGACTTGCCATTGTGGGGCTGATCCTGGGCCTGATGATTTCGACGCAGTTTCGTTACGCCCGCGAGATCGCTCTTAATATCACGATTCAGCGGGCCCAGCAGTTGACCGACGAGATTCATGCGGCCACCATGCAGCGCGACCGGCTCCAGAATCGGGTGGAAGAACTGCGGCACAAGATGGATCAGGTGGCGGCCAACCCCGAACTGAGCCGTTTAAGGGAGACCCTTGATAAGACGAAAATGCAGGCCGGGTTGATCACTCTCACCGGCCCCGGAGTGGAAGTAACGCTGAACGACAGCGTGGTGGCGCTCCAACCGGGACAGGACCCCAACCTCTATGTCCTTCACGATGAGGATATCCTACGGGTCCTCAACGAGTTGCGGGCCGCCGGCGCGGAAGCATTGGCCATCAACGGGGAAAGGCTTTTGGCGACCAGCGAGGTGCGCTGTGTGGGACCCACGGTCCTTGTCAATAAGACCAAGCGCTTGGCGCCGCCCTATGTTATCACCGCCATCGGCGATCCCAACACCATGGTCGCTTCGCTGAAAATGCCCGGCGGCGTCCTCGATGTCTTACAGTTCTGGGGTATCCAGGCCTCTGTAAAGAAGGCCGACCTGGTAACCGTGCCGGCCTATTCCGGGGCGACCAACTTCCAGTATGCCCGTCCCAGTGGAGAGGGGGTAAACAATGCCTCTGACTAAAGGGTTCGCCATTTCTATCGTTGCTTTAATTCTCGGGCTTCTAATGGCCTTTCAGTTCCGCACACACCAGCTGCCTGTGACGGTGATTCCGACGGACAGGGCTCAGGCCCTTACCCAGGAATTGAAGGAACTCCACAAGGAGCTTAATGCCCTTTCAGTTGAGGAGAACGACCTGGAAGCCAAGCTCCTGAAGGCACAGAAGGGTGTCGAAGAAGCCCGGGCGGCGCTCGACAACGAAATAACCAAGAACAACATGCTGGCCGGTCTGGTTCCCGTTAAAGGACCGGGTGTGGAACTTGTCCTGCGGTACGCTCCGCAAGATAAGCCCTCGACGCATCTGTTCACCCTGCGTGATGAGGACCTCCTCCGCGTAGTCAACGAGCTGCGCGCGGCGTCGGCCGAAGCCATCGCCATCAATGACCAGAGGATTGTCGACATCACGGAAATCAGGCTGGCCGGATCGTATATCAACGTCAATCTCACCCGGATCGTTCCGCCGTACCGGATCGTCGCCATCGGCAACCCTGAGGAACTGCGCAAAATGCTGGAAATGCCCGACGGGGTGGTGCCTACTTTCCATGACTGGGGTATAGACGTCGAGCTTAAGACCGTCGACGAAATAGAGATCCCGGCCTACCAGGGAAACCTGGAAAAGCGTTTTGCCAGGCCTGCAACAAAAGGGGGAGGAGCGTAAAAGCGTATGTGGATGAGTATTTGGCTGGCGGTCATCGGGCTGGCGGCGGGAGTGGTTATAGGGCTGAACCTTCCTTTATTTCTGCCCCAGTTCTATAGCAAATACCTCGGGATTGCCATTCTGGCCGCGCTCGATTCGGTGTTCGGCGGCATCAGGGCCGCTATGGACGACAGGTTTGACAATTTGGTTTTTCTGTCGGGGTTCGTCGGCAATGCGCTCGTGGCTGCTCTACTGGTCTTCATCGGAGACCGGCTGGGCGTGGACCTTTATATTGCAGCCGTTGTCGCTTTTGGCGTGCGCCTGTTCCAAAACCTGGCTATTATCAGACGCCGGCTAATTCATAGATAAATTTTAGAAGCCGCAAAAGGAATGTTGGGGCAGATGTTGAATTTTTCTCCAAATGAGGCTTCCAGTTTCCGCTGCAATATAAAAGGAGGAGCGGCATGATTGAGTTAGAACTTGACAACACGAGCCTCGCCAATATCAAGGTCATCGGTGTCGGTGGCGGCGGGAACAACGCTGTTAACCGGATGATTAGCGCCGCTCTTAAAGGGGTCGAGTTTATCGCCGTCAACACCGATGCCCAGGCTTTAGCGATGTCGCTTGCTCCGGTCAAACTGCAGATAGGCGCCAAATTGACTAAAGGCCTGGGGGCCGGGGGCAACCCCGAAGTGGGTGAAAAAGCGGCGGAAGAAAGTCGCGACGATATCGTGCAGACCTTGAAGGGAGCCGACATGGTTTTCGTGACCGCCGGGATGGGGGGCGGAACGGGTACCGGGGGTGCTCCCGTCGTCGCCCAGATTGCGCGGGAGATTGGGGCTTTGACGGTCGGCGTGGTCACCAGGCCCTTCACTTTCGAAGGGCGTAAACGGTTTCAACAGGCGGATAAAGGGATAGAAAACCTGCGCGGGCGTGTGGATACCCTGATCACCATCCCCAACGACAAGCTTCTTCAGGTCATTGACAAGAACACGTCGGTGATTGAGGCCTTTAGAATCGCTGATGACGTCCTCCGCCAGGGCGTCCAGGGCATTTCCGACCTCATCGCCGTTCCCGGGTTGATCAACCTTGACTTTGCCGACGTTAAGACGATCATGAAGGAGACCGGCTCCGCCCTGATGGGCATTGGGACAGCCAGCGGTGAGAACCGCGCGGCCGAGGCGGCGAGGATCGCCATTTCGAGCCCGCTCCTGGAGACCTCGGTCAACGGGGCCAGGGGCGTGTTGCTTAACATTACCGGGGGATCATCCCTGGGGCTGTTCGAGGTCAACGAAGCCGCGGAAATCATCTCCCAGGCCGTAGACCCGGATGCCAACATCATCTTCGGCGCCGTGATCGACGAGACGCTTAACGAAGAGGTCAGGGTGACCGTTATCGCCACCGGTTTCGAGTCCCAGTTCGGGCGCCGCAGGGATGAGGACGTTCCGCTCAAGACCGTGCAGAGGCAAGCGGATGTGGACATCGAGATTCCGGCCTTTCTTAGAAGAAGCCGATAAACGTTATAAAAATGCGAAAGAGGTAAAATAAATATTTCCGTCCCGGACAAAGAATGACAAGGTCTAAAGCCCTGGTTCATTATAATTGGAACCAGGGTTTCTAATTTCTGTCATATGGCTGTGGGGCAGGCATATAAATGTAACACATCGGGGGGCGGAAGGGAGATGACCTATACAGTTTACCTTGATGAAATATTTATCGGCAATGTGGTCATGAACTTCGCCATCCTTTGGCTCACCGCACGCTTCAGCCTCTGCCGTACGAACAAGTGGCGCCTGGCGGCCGCAGCAGCGCTGGGGGCTTTCTATGTCGTTACGCTTTTTGTCTTTCCCCTGTACGAGTTTACCTCTCTTCCGGCCAAGCTGGGGTTATCCTTGGCGATGCTCGTCGTTGCCTTCGGTTTGCTGCCCTGGCGCAAGCTCTTGACCTGCGGAGTCATTTTCTTTATATGTTCTTTCGCCCTCGGCGGGCTGGTCTTCGGCTTGAGCTACCTTTTCGGCGGCACCGGGACCGCTGCGGGATTGGGGCCGGCATTCAGTTTTCCTACGCAATTCTTCTGGCCCGTTATCATTGCCGCGCTTACGGCGGCCTGGCTGGCGGGCCGAACGGGCGCCGTGTTCCTCCGGCGCAGGCATTTGAAGGGGCTTTTTCAGGTTCCTGTTAACATTCAATTGTACAACCGTCGCCTTTCAGTCGATGCCTTGATTGATACGGGCAACCAGCTCTCCGATCCGGTGTCCAAGGCCCCCGTGATTGTTGTCGAATATGACGCTGTCAAAGTACTTCTGCCCGACCGTGTCCGCCAGCTTTTGGACAGCGGGGCCGAACCAGATTTCCCGGCCCTGATCGGTGCCCTGGAGTCAACGAAACTAGCCACCCGTTTCCGCCTGATACCTTTTCAGTCTCTGGGACGGGTAAATGGGTTGCTGCTGGGTTTCCGGCCCGATCAGGTTGAAATCCTGGTAGGCGGTGAGATGCTCAGGGTCAAGGAAGTGATCGTCGCTGTCTACCAGCGGCGCTTAAGCCCCGAGGCCGCTTACAGGGCGCTTCTGAACCCCCGGGTGCTTGAAGCCGCCCCCGGGTTTCTGTAAGCAAGAGGTGCCGGGAGTTGTAGGATGCAAAGGGTGTTGTCAGGACCTTTCTTTTGAACGGTCTTGCAGGAAGGGGGATTCCGTTGCGGCTGCTTAAAACCCTTCGATTCTTGATCAGCGAACTGTGCAAGCGTTTGCGGGCCCGGTGGACCCCGGGACGGGAAGTGCACTATGTAGGGTCCAGCGAAGCGCTTCCCCCGCCGCTGTCCCCCGACGAGGAAACGGGTTTGATCGGCCGCCTCGAAGCCGGCGATGACGGCGTGAGGCCTACGCTGATCGAACGGAATCTGCGACTGGTGGTTTACATCGCCCGCAAGTTCGAAAACACCGGCGTGGGGATCGAAGACCTGGTCTCCATCGGTACGATCGGGCTGATTAAGGCTGTCAACACCTTTGACCCCCAGAAACGCATCAAGCTTGCCACCTATGCCTCGCGCTGCATTGAAAACGAGATCCTGATGCACCTGCGGCGCAACAGCAGAACGCGTACCGAGATCTCTTTCGAGGAACCGCTGAACGTCGACTGGGACGGGAACGAATTACTGCTTTCGGATGTCCTGGGCACCGACAACGACATTATTTACAAGAACCTCGAAGAGGAGGTCGACCGTAAGCTGCTCCGCCTGGCCCTGTCCCGGCTTTCTGGCCGGGAGCGCAAGATCATGGAGCTGCGCTTCGGCCTGACCAACGGGGGCGCCGAAAAGACGCAGAAAGAGGTCGCCGACCTCCTTGGCATTTCCCAGTCCTACATTTCACGCCTGGAAAAACGCATCATCAAGCGGCTGCGGAAGGAGATGTGCCGGCTTGGATAGCGTTCGGCTTTGGTCATGTTGCGCAAGATAGAGCAACAGAGGATTAACGTAAGACAACTCTTGAAGAAGCTGGTCTTGGTTGCCAGCTTTTTCTTTTTCAGGACGTCGTATAACCCAAAATTGGCGGGGCAATAATGAGAAAAAAGCTGGGGAGGCCGTGGCATTGGTAAACAAGGTGGAGATTTGCGGCGTCAATACGTCGAAATTGCCGGTACTTTCCTCTGGTGAAATGCGCAAGCTGTTTGAAGCAATGCACGCTGGCGACACCTCCGCCCGCACCAAGTTGATCAACGGAAATCTTCGGTTGGTTCTCAGTGTTATCCAACGCTTCACCAACCGCGGCGAATTTGTGGACGACCTCTTCCAGGTGGGCTGCATAGGTCTGATGAAAGCCATCGACAACTTTGATCTTAGCCAGAACGTTAAGTTCTCAACCTATGCGGTTCCGATGATTATCGGCGAAATCAGGCGCTACCTCCGGGACAATAATCCGATCAGGGTATCCCGTTCGCTCCGGGACGTGGCCTATAAAGCCCTGCAAGTCCGTGACAGTCTCGCCAACAAGTATTCACGGGAGCCCTCGGTCAGCGAGATCGCCAACGAACTGAACATTCCCCGCGAAGAGATTGTTTTTGCCCTTGATGCCATCCAGGAACCCATCTCCCTTTTTGAACCGATCTATCACGACGGCGGTGACCCGATCTTTGTGATGGACCAGATTTCGGACGAAAAAAACCTTGACGGAAACTGGCTCGAAGGCATCGCCATTCGGGATGCTTTGCGAAGGCTCAACGACCGGGAAAAGATGATCCTTACCCTGCGCTTCTTTGAAGGCAAGACGCAAATGGAGGTCGCCGAGGAGATAGGTATTTCCCAGGCCCAGGTATCGAGACTGGAAAAGGCTGCCCTGGCGCATATGCGTAAGTATATGTGAGCACCGGGTATTGAGTACTAGGGCCGCAGCGGCTCGGTGTAAGTAGTGAATAGTAAGACTCGAAGGCATTCCCGTACGGGAATGCCCGATTTATTAATTGGGCGTTCAACATTGGACTAGGGGTGACTCTAACCCGACTGCCGAGTGCTAATGCTTATCTACCACCAACATCTAGTAACTAACTGCTAACATCCTGAGCCCCAAGTACGATACCCTACACCCATACCCAACCTGGTTATACCAAAAAATGGCCATTTCTGGTTTTGAACCGGAAGAAGTTTGCATATACATGTGACGGGGTGATCCGCATGGTTAAAATTTCTGATCTGCGCATGCGCGAAGTTATTAACGTTCTGGATGGCAGGCGCATGGGGATGATCAAGGATATCGACATCGACCTTGAAACCGGACGGATTACGGCGCTGATCCTTCCCGGCTCGACCCGGTTGATGGGTTTCTTCGGGCGCGAGGAAGAGATTGTAGTGCCCTGGGAAAAAATCGTGCGCATCGGCGTCGACGTCATTCTTGTGGAAGCCCCCCATTATTCCGAGCCACGCTACCAACGGCGTTAACCTGGTACATTTTGGGTCACCCTTTTTAATCCCCGCTTGTCGAAGCGGGGGTTTATTGTTTTATGTTAAATAATCAGTTGTTCTTTAAACAGGTTTCAAAGTAAAATGGTGGGTAAGCACGCGTAATACGAAGGGAGGCTAACGCTTGCTGAAGAACCTCCTGCAGGGCTTTTCACGTCCTGACCTGCTCAGTTGTGCCGACAAGCAAAGCATTAAGCGCGACGATCCGGGCGCCGATCAGGGTGTCGCAGAGCCTGTCACCGGTGCCTCTTATCTGTTGGCAGGCGAAGCAGGCCTCTGGGTTTGGTCTTTTGACACCCGCCAGTTGGAACTGGCCCGTATCGAAGACGTGGCGCGAAGCTTTCCCGAGTCGCGGTACCGGGTTGTAAGCATGAATCTGTTAACCGGCCAGATGCGGCTCAAAGCCATAACCTCGGTCAGCGGGCCCGGCAGCGTCGACAGCATGGTAAGGCTGATCCTGGCTAGCGGCCAAAGCATTGTGACGACCAGCAACTGTCCGGTGCTTACGATTGACAGCGACGGCCACATTACGACCCTTCCGGCCAGCAAGGCCAAGATCGTCCTGGTTCCCAGGCGCATGGAAATGTGTTATGAGGTACGCGCTAACGCCGCCCAGTTCGCCGGCATCCTTAACGTTTGCAAAGTGGACCCGGAAACGCACGCCGACTACGAGTGGCTGCGCCCGCTTGCTTTTGCGGCCTGGGGATGGGATCGCCTCGAAGGCTTCCAGCGATTGGGGGATGAAGTCCTGGAGGAGTTAAGGGTGGATATCGAGAGGCGGGCCCGCAAGCTGAATCCGCACAAGCTACAGAAGATGGAATGCTACGACTGCCTGGTCAAGGCGACGAGTAACTTCGCTTGCAGCATCAGGCTTCTCTTTACGCTTAGCATCCTGGACCGGGTCTTTCCGGTTAAGGTTGCTTCGCGCGAGCAGCTTCCCGGATCCGACAACGTTTGGGCCATCACGATCGAGGACAACGAGAATTTCCTGGCTGCCGAGGGGATTTACCTGGGCCAGCCCGCATCTCAAGATCGCCGTTAGCAGTTGGACATCTAAACAGTAAACAAAGGTAAAGGTCCTCTGATTATTGTCCGAGGACCTTTGCTCATTGATAGGCATTCCCGAACGGAGACTCCTTTAAGTTCGACGACTGACGACTTACAACCGACGACCGATTAGTGGCACCCGGAGCAGCTTGACGCCGTACAGCCGCCGCAGCTGCCTTTGCCTCCCTCCGCGTTCGGGGCACAGAACCCGGAAATCAATTTGTTAGGGTTGCCGGCGCCGCACTCGGGGCATTTCACGTTCTGCCCCGTTTCACCCATTTCGCAAAGCTTCTCAAAACGCTTGCTGCACTTGGCACAGCGAAACTCGTAGATCGGCACGATCTAACCCTCCTTGCTCTCTCCATTTTGCAGGAGAAGGTCTTGACTTACCGTTTTTTAGCTTAGCCTTGGAGGCGGCCCGTGTCAAGCTCCGTGCCGATAAACCTTGCCGGTATCCATGGTCCCCGGTATAATCTAGGAGAGTGCAGGGCGCAGTTTTTGAACGGCATCTTAGTTGATTGAAATACGGGAGGTCTAATAGTGTTCCTTACTTTTTACGGGGCAGCGGACACAGTTACGGGATCGTGTTTCATGGTCGAAAGCGCAAAGTGCCGTATCCTGGTGGACTGCGGGATGTTTCAGGGATCAAAGGAGATTAAGCAGCGCAACTATGAGCCCCTGCCTTTTCCGGCAAGGAGTATCGACTATCTTCTGTTGACTCACGCCCACATCGACCACAGCGGCCTGATTCCGAAGCTCGTTAAAAGCGGGTTTAAAGGGCGCATTATCGCGACGGGCTGTACAGTTGATCTTTGCGGGGCGCTCCTCCCCGACGCCGGGCACATTCAGGAAATGGAAGTCGAACGCATCAACCGCAAAGCGCGGCGGGCCGGAAAACCGCTGATCCAGCCGATATATACGGCCGATGATGCTCTGGCAAGCCTGCCTTTCTTCGACGCCGTCGATTACGACGAGGAGATCAGCCTCTGCCCCAACCTGCGCGTCAAGTTTCGTGACGCGGGGCACATCCTCGGTTCGGCGCTCCTGGAACTCTGGATCGGGGATAACGACCACGAGACGAAGTTCGTGTTTTCCGGGGATCTAGGCAACGAAGGGCGTCCGTTTGTCAAGGACCCCACCGACCTCTGGGAAGCTGACTGTTTGGTGATTGAGTCAACTTACGGGGACCGCCTGCACCAGGTCGCGAACCCTAAAGAACTGCAGCAAAAACTCCACGACGTTATCTGGCAGACCTACCGCAAGGGCGGGAACCTGCTCATCCCCGCCTTCGCCGTGGAGCGAACGCAAGACATCATCTACGACCTTTTTCTCCTGGCCAGGGAGAACAAGCTTCCCCCGATGGACATTTGGGTCGATAGCCCACTGGCAGCCCAGGTTACCAGTATTTTCGCCAGCCATCATGAATGTTACGACCAGGAAACCATAGAACTGATCGCCAACGGGGAAAACCCTTTGAAGATGCCGAACCTTAAGTTTTCCCAAAGCATGGAAGACTCCCAGATGCTGAACAGGATCCCCGGGGGGATGATCATCATTGCCGGGAGCGGGATGTGTGAAGCCGGTCGCATCCGGCACCACCTAAAGCATAACCTGTGGCGGCCCGAGGCCACCGTTTTATTTGTGGGATACCAGGCGGAGGGGACTTTGGGCCGGCGTCTCCTGGAAGGCGAAAAGGACGTCCGCATCCTGGGCGAGGAGATTTGCGTCCGTGCCGACATCGTTAATATCGACGGCTTCTCGGCCCACGCCGACCAGGATATGCTTGTGGATTGGATTAAGGGCTTCACGGTTCTTCCGCAGCAGCTTTTTATCGTTCACGGTGAACCGGTGGCCCAGCACGCGCTTAGAGACCGCTTAATTAAAGACGTGGGGATTATGGGCATCATCCCCAAGTGGCGTGAAACTTTTTCGATTACCAGGGGCCGCACGCCTCACGATAAACTGCGCCAGGCCACGGCGGGGTTCTGGGCCAAGCTGGAGAACTACCTAGCGACGAAACCCGAACCGGAATCCTTTACCGAGATCATGGCCAAAGTTAACGAACTTGAGCGTTTGATTGCCAGCCACCAGGAGAAAGGCGAGAACGAACAGGCGGGATAGGGGCGTTAATGGAACTGAAAGAACGGAACGGCCTCACTTTCTACGAAGTTTCATCCTTCAAATTCCACGAAGGTGTTGTCGCAGCCTTCAGTACGCGGCACGGTGGTGTCAGCAAACCTCCGTACGACAGCTTAAACCTCGGGCTGCACGTGGGCGACGAACCCGCATCCGTTTTGCATAACAGGGAATTATTCGCCAAGGCTTTGCAGTTAAACCCGCAGATGGTGGTGTGCGGTGCACAGGTTCACGGGTCCGAGGTGGCGGAGGTTACCGGCTTCCACGCGGGAAGGGGCTCCGCCGATGCGGCGGATGCTTTGCCGGGCGTTGACGCGCTCGTGACGGCCGAGGCCGGGGTCCCGTTGACGGCGTTCTTTGCCGACTGCGTCCCGCTGTGGTTTTATGCGCCAAGACAGCGGGTGGTTGGGCTGGCCCACGCCGGTTGGCGGGGAACAGCCGCTAAAATCGCCGTGAAGACGGTGCGGTTTTTATGCTTGCGATGGGGTATCGAACCCGCCGAGATCCTGGCCGCGGTGGGGCCTTCCATCGGGCCGTGCTGTTACGAGGTGGGCAGTGAGGTGGCAGGAGCTTTTCGGACCTTGAGCCCGGAATGGCCTTTATTCTTGCAAAAACTTGACCGGAACTGGCGGCTCGATCTTTGGGAAGCCAACCGGCTGCTGCTGGTCGGGGATGCCGGCCTGCAGGCCCGGAACATAGAAGTGGCGGGTATATGCACGGCGTGCCGGCACGACCTTTTCTTTTCTTACCGGGCCGGAGGGGGACGGACCGGGCGGATGGGCGCCGTTATTTGCCTCGTATAAGGAGTTACTGGTGAAATGCTGAAAATCCAGTATTTTAAGAAGCAGGATTTACCAGTTGCCCGGCGAAGTACTGAAGAAGATTTATGAAGTTTTATTATAAGGGTGAAAGTGCCCGGTGCAAAAGTCGCGCTTGAGCCACGTCCTGCTCGCGGTGCTGGGTTCGGCGGTTGCGATATGGTTTCTGATCCCGGTCGTCTTTTCCTACGCATCAAGGCAATTGGTGCAAACAGCCATCCTTCATCCCCAATACGAACGCTGCAGCGTTACCCTTCAGGCCTTGGTTTTCAGAGACGAGACCCTGGTTCGCGCGCCGGCCCCCGGTTGCTTGGGACTGTTGGTTTCAGACGGGGAAAGGGTCAGTAAGGGAACCCCGATAGCCAAGATCAAGGATGCCGGTATAGAACGAATAATTGTTTCCCCGCGGGCCGGGGTCGTTTATTTTAATCTTGACGGCCTCGAGGAGATGCTTTCTCCGGACCGGCCCGATGCCTTGCGCACAATCCCCGGCGTCAAACCCCTCAGGAGGTCGGCAGGTGACGTCCTTTGCAAAGGCGACCCCGTCGCAAGGGTAGTAGACAACCTCGACCCGGTGGTACTGAGGGTGACGCCGGAAAGTGCCGCTGTCACGCCCGAACGTTACGAGCCCGGGGCGATGTGGATCCTGTGCGTCGACCGGCAGGATTATCGCGGGCGCGTTGTCGCTTCGCTGCCGGGCGAGGAGGCAACGCTGTTCTTGCGCCTCGAGCGTTACCCGGATTGTTGCCTCCGCGAACGGTTTCTGACCTGCCAGGCGGTGGTGGGGGAGTTGGATGGCCTGCTGGTGCCGAGGTCGGCAATCATATGCAGGGGGGAGCAGGAGGGAATTTTTGTTGTCTACAAGGGTTCCAGCCAGTGGGTTCCGGTAGAGATACTTGGACAACTTAATGACAAGGTATCCATCAAGGGTGCGGGCCTGAGCGAAGGCATAAACTACGTCGTCAATCCTCGCTGGGTTAAGGAAGGGGCTATGCTGCGCTAGACATGACCGCACAAGATATCATCGAGAACCTGCGGCGCGTTAAGGAAAACATCGCCGCAGCCGCGCGCAGGGCAGGGCGCTCTCCCGAGGAAATTAAGCTTGTCACTGTCACAAAAACGGTGGACATCGAACGCATCAAGACGGTTTTTGAGGCCGGTTGCCGTGACTTCGGGGAAAACAGGGTTCAGGAGCTTGTCAAGAAGCAACCGCTGCTGCCGCAGGCCGCCTGGCATTTTATCGGGCATTTGCAGCGGAACAAGATTCGGAATGTCGCGGGCCGCGTCGCTTTGATCCACAGCCTGGACCGCTGGAGCCTGGCCGAGGATCTCGACAGGTGGGCGCATTTGCATAACCGTGTGCTGCACGTCCTGGTGCAGGTCAACGTGGCCGGCGAGGAAACGAAGTTCGGCGTAGCGCCGGGCGAAGTCGAGGATTTTGTGGCGGCGCTGGGCGATCTCAAAGGCCTTGCGGTAGATGGCTTAATGACGATCGCGCCCTATGTGGACAACCCCGAGGAAGTCCGCCCGGTTTTTCGAGAATTGCGTTCCATCAGCGTGAAATTATCAAGATATCCTTTCTTTACGCAAAAATATCTTTCTATGGGTATGACAAACGATTATACTGTTGCCATAGAAGAGGGTGCCAATATTTTACGGATCGGTTCGGCCATCTTTGGTTCGCGTCCATATTGATCGGTCTTTCCACTAATCCTTAAAGGAGGTTCTCAGGTGGGTACCAAGCTTGTGGACAAGGTTCTCGGGTTTATGGGCTTCGAGGAGGAAGTGCCTGAAGGCGAAGCCCAGCTGACCCAGCAGCAGCCTGAGCAGCGGGAGAGCCTAAAACCCGGGAAGAAAGGTGCCGTTGTCAGTCTGCACACGCAGCGCCAGGTTAAGGTGGTCGTGGTTGAGCCCCGTTCTTACGACGAGGTGCAGGAAATCGTTGATCACCTCAAAAACCGGCGGCCCGTCATCGTCAACCTGGAACACGCCGAAGCAGACCTAGCCCGCCGCGTTTTTGATTTTGTCAGCGGGGCGACTTACGGTCTGAACGGCAGCCTCCAGAAGGTCAGCGGGACAATCGTACTGTTCGTGCCATCCAACGTGGATATCGACAGCCCGGTCAAGGGTGCGGGAGAGAAGGGGCTTTTCTCCTGGATCAACAGGGACAGGTCTTAAAAAAACGGAGAGTGTGTCGGCGTGAAGATGACTTTGGATAAGCGCCTCGGCATTATCGGCGGGGGCGCCATGGGTGAGGCTTTGGTACGAGGAGTGATCAAGGCCGGGGTGGTCGAGCCGCCGGCGGTGATGGTCAGCGATGTCCGCACCGAACGGCTCGAAATGCTGGCCGGGGAAACGGGGGTCAAGGTCGCAAGCAGTAACGTCGCGCTCGCGCGGGAGTGCGATATCGTGATCCTTGCCGTCAAGCCGTTTGTCGTCAGCGAAGTGCTGGCCGAGATCGCCCCTGTGATGAACTTGCGCCAGACGCTGATCAGCATTGCCGGGGGCATCAGCCTGGACTTTATCGAGCAAAAAATGGGCAACCGGATCCCGGTCGTCCGGGTGATGCCTAACACGCCCTGCCTGGTGAACGAGGGGGCCAGCGCCTTTGCGCTGGGAGCAAAGGCCGGCGCCGAGCAGGCCGGGCAGGCCAGGATGATCTTCGGCGCCGTCGGCAGGGTCGTGGAAGTTCCCGAGAAGCTGATGGACGCCGTGACGGGCTTAAGCGGTTCGGGGCCGGCATACGGCTACTTGATTATCGAGGCCCTGAGCGATGCCGGCGTCCGGCAGGGGCTGCCGCGCGATCTGGCCACCGAGTTGGCCGCGCAAACACTGCTCGGCGCGGCGCGCATGGTCCTGGAAACAGGGGAGCATCCCGGCCGATTGAAAGATATGGTTACCACACCGGGGGGAACGACGATCGAAGGCTTGTTCGCCCTCGAGGAAGGGGCGGTCAGGGCCAGTATCAGCAAGGCCGTTGAAAAGGCGGCCGCCAGATCCCGGGAAATGAGCAGGCGAGGTGGAGCATGACTTTCCTAATACAGATGGTTGATGTCGCCTTTAGGTTATATACTTACATTATTTTTGCGCGGGTTCTCCTGTCGTGGATCCGACACGATCCTTACCACCCGGTTTTTCGCTTTATTTACGAGATTACTGAGCCCGTGCTTGGCTTCTTCAGGCGTATTATCCCGCCGATCGGTGTTTTCGACATATCGCCTATTGTCGCGCTTTTTGCTGTTTCGCTGGTCAGGATGCTAGTGCTGAATATCCTTACACGTTTTGCCTTTTAGGCGGTTTTGTATGTACGGACCGTTTCTTAGCAGGGATCAGCAGGGAACGACGCTGAAAGTAAGGGTTCAGCCCAAGGCTTCCCGCGACGGGATTGCGGGAACCTACGGGGAAGCCCTGAAAATCAGGGTTGTATCGTCCCCCGTCGACGGGGCCGCCAATGAAAGGCTATGCGGCTTTCTTGCCAAGGTTTTGGGGATTTCCGCCAGCCGGGTCAGCATCAAGTCGGGCCATACGGGTCGGGACAAGGTGATCCTTCTCGAGGGCCTGACGCCGGAAGAGGTAGCTTTTCGTCTACAGTTGACGAAAACTTAGGATTTCAAATATAATGTTCCGCAGATATGTGTAAAGCCAGTGAACGGGAGGAGTAACCCGCTGTCTCCATCAGCGAGCCCGGGATAGTGGAAGCCGGGCGGGAAGGGGCGGGCGAAAATCGCCCGGGAGGCGCGGCCTGAACCACGGGTAAATTGGCTGGGGCCAATTTATTTGTTTGTTTGCAGTAGGGCTTGCCGGCGGCTGCCGTTACCAGCGCAAGGAGAGGTCTTCCCTTATTACGGGCGGATCAATAGGGTGGTACCACGGGATTAGCACTCTCGTCCCTGCACGGACGGGAGTTTTTTATTGCAAGCACTTTTAAGGAGGAACTGCATGGATTACGGAAAGACACTGAACCTGCCGAAAACGGATTTTCCGATGCGGGCCAACCTCCCGCAGCGTGAACCCGAAATTCTTAAGTACTGGGACGAGGTCGGCCTTTACAGCCTGGTGCAGAAACACACCAGGGGCCGTCCCAAATACATCCTGCACGACGGTCCCCCTTACGCCAACGGGCCTATTCATATGGGGCACGTGCTGAACAAGGTTCTCAAGGATATGGTGGTCAAGTACCAGTCGATGGCCGGGTTTGACGCCCCTTACGTGCCCGGTTGGGATACTCATGGCCTGCCGATCGAGCAGCAGGCCATTAAGGCCCTGAAGATCCGCCGCCACGAGATTTCCCCGGTGGATTTCCGGCAGCGCTGCCGTGAGTACGCCCTCAAGTATGTCGGCATTCAGCGGGAGAGCTTCAAGCGTCTTGGTGTCAGGGGCGACTGGGAAAACCCTTATCTTACGCTGCAGCCGCACTTCGAGAGCAGGCAGATCGAGGTCTTCGGCGAAATGGCCAAGCGCGGGTACATTTACAAGGGACTGAAGTCCATCTACTGGTGCGCCACCTGTGAGACGGCCCTGGCCGAGGCTGAAGTCGAATACAAGGAGAAGGAATCGCCGTCGATTTACGTGCGTTTTACTGTGAAGGACGGTAAAGGGGTTGTTCCGACCGGGAATACCTACGTCGTGATCTGGACGACGACGCCGTGGACCCTGCCGGCCAACGTCGCTATCTGCGTCCATCCGGAGTACCGCTACGCCCTGCTCAACACGGGCAAGGAACGCTACCTGGTCGCAGAGGAGCTTGCGGAACCCTTCCTCAAGGTTCTCAGAGCCGAGGCGTCTGTTGAAAAGACGTTCCAGGGCGAGCAGCTGGCGGGCGTCGTCTGCGCCCACCCCTTCGTCGATAGGGATTCCGTAGTTATCCTGGGCGAATACGTAACCCTCGACCAAGGCACAGGATGTGTTCACATTGCTCCGGGCCACGGTGAAGAAGACTTTGAACTGGGGGTCAAATACAACCTGCCGGTGATTTCGCCGGTTGACGGGAAGGGGCGTTTCACCGCCGAGGGAGGCATCTTCCAGGGGCAGTTTTACCTCGAAGCCAATCCCAAGGTAATCGAGGAATTGCAAAACCGCGAGGCCCTGGTGCACCTGTCCGGGATCACGCACCAGTACCCGCACTGCTGGCGCTGCAAGAACCCTATTTTCTTTCGGGCTACCGAGCAGTGGTTCGCCTCTATCGACGGCTTCCGCGACATGCTCTTGGACGCCATTGAACGGGTGAACTGGATTCCCGCCTGGGGTAAGGAGCGTATTCAGGGCATGATCGCCAACCGCGGCGACTGGTGTATTTCCCGTCAGCGTATCTGGGGCGTTCCACTGCCCATTTTCTGCTGCGCGGAATGCGAAGAAGCGATCATCAACGACGAGACGATCAACCACATCAAACAGCTCTTCGGCCAGTACGGGTCTGACGTCTGGTTCGCCCGTGAGGCCGACGATCTCGTTCCGCCGGGCCTAAAGTGTGCAAAGTGCGGCGGGACGCACTTTAAGAAGGAAACGGACACCATGGACGTCTGGTTCGATTCGGGCTCCAGTCACTGGGGCGTGCTGACTCAGCCCGCTTACTGGCCCGAGTTGCGCTGGCCGGCCGATCTATATCTGGAAGGATCCGACCAACACCGCGGCTGGTTCAACTCATCCCTGACGACTTCGGTGGCCGTTACGGGAGAACCCCCTTATCGCGCCGTCCTGACCCACGGTTTTACGGTTGACGAGCAGGGCAGGAAGATGTCCAAGTCGCTGGGCAATGTTGTCGACCCCCACGAAGTAATGAAGCAGCTCGGCGCCGATATCTTGCGCCTGTGGGTATGCTCCGCCGACTATAAAGGCGATCTGGCTGTTTCGGCCAACATTTTAAAGCAGTCGGCCGAAGCCTATCGCAAGATTCGTAACACCTTCCGCTTCCTGCTGGGGAACATTTACGATTTCGACCCGGCCGTCGATAAGGTTGCTTACGAACAGATGCCCGAACTGGACCGTTATGCGCTGCACCAGCTGCACACTCTGATTGATAAGGTCGGCAAAGCGTACAAGGGCTTTGAATTCCATACCGTCTACCATGCCGTCTACAATTACTGCGTGACCGACCTCAGCGCCTTTTACCTTAACGTCGTTAAGGACCGGCTTTACTGCGAAAGCGCCGGATCTCCGGCACGCAGGTCGGCGCAGACCGTTCTCTACAATATCCTGGACACCCTGGTACGCCTGCTCGTTCCTGTTCTGGCTTACACCACCGAGGAAGTCTGGCAGTACTTTCCCGCAGAGGGCGAAAAGGCTCCCACCGTTCAGTTGCTTTCCTTCCCCGAGGCCGACCCCAATTACATTGACGGGGACCTGGCCGCGCGGTGGGAAAAGCTGATGCACGTGCGCGACGAAGCGCTGCGGATCCTGGAGACGGCGCGCAAGGAAAAGGTGATCGGGGACTCCCTGGAGGCGTCCGTGACGCTGTACGCGGACGAAAAACTGCGGGGGCTTTTGGAAGCCGCAGCGGATGACCTAGCCGTAATCACGGTGGTTTCCCGGGTCGTGGTGGAATCCCTGGAATCGGCGCCGGACAACGCCGAGGAAGCCCTGGATGTCGAGGGACT
Source organism: Desulfosceptrum tomskiensis (assembly GCF_049818055.1). Taxonomy (GTDB): domain Bacteria; phylum Bacillota; class Desulfotomaculia; order Desulfotomaculales; family JASEER01; genus JBFLVT01. Next base: position 1,170,621 of record NZ_CP187479.1, on the reverse strand, counting down.
GAAAATTCTGGCCAGGCGGGCCGAAGGCGCAAAGTGCCCGCGTTGCTGGAAATATGCTTCGGAAACCGGTACGGGCGGGGAAACGGCCGAGGTCTGCACGAGGTGCGCCGCCGTTCTGGAGACGATAACGCTGGAAGAGTAAGAGAAGAAGTTGCATTTTTGATTCATACTCCCAACGTTCGCTGCGTCAAGGCCTAGGCGCGTACCTGGATAACCTATTGAGTCGTGGCGCCCGCAGACAATCCGCAGGAGGGCTAGAACAACTTAATCCAGAGACCGTTCAAAAGCGAGCATGGCGTGGAAGGCGAAGCCGGACAGCGCGGAGCGTACTGGGTGGTACGTAAGCACTGGACGGCGAGTCTGACAAAGCCAGGCGAAGTTTTTTAACGGTCTCCTAGAAACGGTCCAAACCGAGCCTAGAATCCGTAGATGCGCAGCACTGGAGCGAGCGTGAGAAGCCCGGAAGCCATGCTTACGCTCGTATTGATAAAAAAGCTACTTTGTCAGCAGTCGACGGCGCGAGTTGGCGCCGTTTTTAATCTTTATAGAGAAATTCGTAAACCTTTGTCCGCCACAGGACCTTGCGCACGAACTGGCGGGTTTCGGGGAAGGGAAGCCGGTCCAGGTTTTGCAGGCGGCCGTTCCATATGCCTTCACCGAGCCAGCGTCTAACGTTGCCGTGGCCCCCGTTGTAGGCGGCCAGGGCGATGACCGGGTCGCCGAAGTCGCTCACAAGATAAGCCAAATATCGTGTTCCGATGCGGATGTTGGTTTCGGGGTCATAAAGCATGTCTGGCGAGAAGCCGGGTTCCCCGCTTTGGATCGCCGCCCAGCGTGCCGTTTCGGGCATAAGCTGCATTAGTCCCAAGGCGCCCTTGTGGGAAGTCGCTGAGGGATCGAAATTCGATTCCGTCTTAATCAAGGCGGCTACGAGAAAAGGGTTGAGGGAATTCTCGTCCGCGTAGTGAAAGATCACTTCCTGGTAGGGGAACGGAAAGAAGTGGCGGCCGATCCGCTCGGCGTTGAGAGCCAGGGCTGCTGCAAGCGCGAGGACGATCAGCCAGGTCAGGCGCAACAACTCATCACTCCGATTCGAGGGTTGTCCAATAATTTATAACCTGAGCCCGTGTCTCTGTCAACGACCCATTATTGTCTATCACCCGGTGGGCCTGTCGAACTTTCTGTTCCTGCGGCATCTGGCTGTTAAGGATACGTTCCGCCTGCACCCTGCTGTATCCCCGTTTCATCAGCCGCTTCAGTTTTACGGGCCTGTCCGCGGTGACCACCCAGACCTCGTCCACTTCGTCGGCGAGCCCGACATCCAGGAGCCGCGGCGCGTCGAGGACGATCACCTTGTAACCCTCGGCCGCCTTCTCGGATTTCAGCCTGCGCATGCGGTTGATGATCGGCTTGAGCATGATTTCGTCCAGTTTTTTGTAGGCTTGGGGGTCGGAAAAGACAAGTTTGGCCAGGCGACGCCTTTTCAGCGTGCCTTTGGTAGTGAGGTAAGCCGGGCCGAACGCCCGGATGACGGCCTCCAGGTGAGGGGAGCCGGGCTTGACGAGCTCCCGGGCTACCTGGTCCGCGTCAATGACGGCCGCTCCGAGTTCGGCCAGCATCGAGGCAACAGTTGTTTTGCCGCTTCCGGAATCACCGGTCAATCCTATAACCTTCATACGTCCATCGTAATCTAAAAGGCTAGGTGCAGCAAACGGAACATGCCGATAATGATCAAAATACAGCCCGGCAGGATATTCAAACGCTGGATCAGTGAAGGAGTGAACCTGCTCCCTACAACCATTCCGGCATTAAGCATTAAAAACAGGCCGACGACAACAAAGAGCGGCACCAGCGCCGTGTGCATTCCCGACAGGGCGATGGCGAAGCCGGCTCCGAAGGCGTCCAGGGCCAAGGAAATGCCGAGGAGTGCCGCTTCGCGCGGCGAAATGCAGCCGGAGTCGTCCAGGTCCGCCTCCAAGGGCTCCAGGAGAATCTGGATGACCAGCCCCAGTTGGGGAATGCGCAGGCGCAAGATCCGCCTGGTCGCGCTACGCAAGGCTTGGCTGAGAATCCACAGCCCGAGTGCCACGAGCAGGAACCCGCCTGCCGTCTGTGCCAGGCCGGGAGTAACGAGGCTTGCCGCAGTATGTCCAAGGGTAAGGGAAAGGGTGATCGCCGCTCCGGACGTCAGGCTAATGATGATCAGAGAGGTTAACGGCACCCTGATCTGCCTGATCCCGTAAGCGAGTCCGGCCCCGAATCCGTCCAGGCTCAAGGCAAAGCCGAAAACCAGAAGCGCAACCAGTTCCACTCCGCAACGACCCCTTCCGATGATCCTCCTTAAGAGGATATGGAGGGGGCCGTATTTTGGTGCCTGGGTAGACGGTTGAGAGGTGAGTCGTGGAAAGTCAGAAGTGGGAACATTGGTAGGAATTCGCACAGCGAATTCCTTCAACATACTCACCACTGACCTCTCACTTCACACTTCTTATTCTGGCAGCGGGGGCAGAAGTAGGTCCCCCGTCCCGCGCAAACTGTACGGGCGATAGGGGTTCCACAGCACGGGCACGGCTCACCCTTTTTGCCGTATACCTTCAGCATTTTCTGGAACCGGCCTTCAACGCCGTGCGCATCGACATAGTCTCGGACGCTGGTCCCTCCAAACGCGATCCCTTCATCGAGCACCTTTTTGACGGCGCTGTACAGGGCTTTAGTCTCGCGGGCCGTCAGCTCCGCCGCGGGCCTGTCCGGGTGGATGCCGGCAAGGTACAGCGCCTCATCGGTGTAGATGTTGCCCATCCCGGCCAGGACCCGCTGGTCGAGGAGCAGGGCCTTAATTTTCTGTTTTCTGCCGTTGACCAGGCGGCATAGCTCCTTTTCGGTGAACCGGGGGTCCAGGGGTTCCGGCCCAAGATCCTTGAGCCCGCCGACCCTGTCCAGTTCGGAGGCGGGCACGGCCAGGACCCGCCCGAACTGGCGGGGGTCGGTGAACCTGAGCCAGCCTTGCGCCAGGCGCAGTACCAGGTGCGTGTGCTTGGGCGGCGGCGCAGGATCTGCGTAGTAGACTAGTTGCCCCGTCATCCGCAGGTGTATGACCATGGTTACCCCGCCGGATAACTCCATTAAGATATACTTGCCTCGCCTTTGCAGGCGTTCAATGGTGCGCCCCTTAACCAGTTCGGCGAAAGCGGATGGCTCGGGGCAGGCTATCACCTTCGCCTTATGAATTTCCACCTCCTGGATCTGCTGCCCGGTAATCAGCGGCGCGAGCCCGCGGACGATCGTTTCTACTTCCGGTAGCTCAGGCATTTCGTCACCTCTTCGATTTTGCGAACGTCATACCAGTTTGGCCCTACTTTAAGGTCTACGACAAGCGGGACGCCAAGCTCCACGACCTGTTCCATTTCCTGCTTGATGAGGGGGGCTACCTCGCATAGCTCGTGGGTCGGAACGTCGAATATCAGCTCGTCATGAACCTGCAGGATCATCGCGCTCTTATAGCGCCCTTCCTGCAGCCGCCTGTCGATGCGGATCATCGCCATCTTGATGATGTCGGCCGCGCTTCCCTGGATCGGGCTGTTCGTGGCGACGCGTTCGCCGAAGCCGCGCACGGTCCGGTTGGGGCTGAACAGCTCCGGGATATTGCGCCGCCGGTTGCGGATGGTGGTCACGTAGCCGTTGTTTCGGGCCTGGCTGATCGTTGACTCAATAAACTCCCGGACCCTCGGCAGGCGTGCGAAATAACGGCGGATGTATTCGGCGGCCTCCTTGCGCGGAATTTTCAGGTCCCGGGCCAGGCCAAAGTCGCTGATGCCGTAAATGATGCCGAAGTTGACCGCTTTGGCCCGCCTGCGCAACTCGGGCGTGACCTCTTCCATGGGCACGCCGAAGACCTCGGCGGCGGTACGCGTGTGAATGTCCTGGCCCTCGCGGAAGGCCGAGATCAGCGCGGGGTCACCCGAGAGGTGGGCGAGGATGCGCAGTTCGATTTGCGAGTAATCGGCGGTCAGCAGCACGTTGGCCGGGTCGCTGGGAACGAAGACCTTGCGGATCCGCCGGCCGATTTCCAGGCGGACGGGTATGTTCTGCAGGTTGGGTTCGGCCGAGGACAGCCGGCCTGTGGCCGTAACCGTCTGGTGCAGGGTGGTGTGCAGGCGGGCCGTTTGGGGATCGATGAGCGCGGCCAGGCCGTCGGTGTAGGTCCCTTTCAGCTTGACCAGCTGCCTGTATTCCAGGACCTTGGCGACGATCTCGTGCTCCCCGGCCAGTTCTTCCAGCACGTTGGCGTCCGTGCTGTAACCCGTCTTGGTCTTTCGGCCCTTGGGCAGCCCCAGTTTGCCGAAGAGAATGTTCCCGAGCTGGCGGGGGGAACTGATGTTGAAACGCTCGCCGGCCATGGCGTAAATCTCACTTTCAAGCCTGGTGATTTGCTGTCCGAACTCTTCCGACATCGCCGCCAGCTGTTTCCGGTCGACTTTGATTCCGACTATCTCCATGCGTGCCAGGACCGCAATCAGGGGCATCTCGATCTCGCTAAACAGTTCTTCCTGCTCCAGCATCCGCAGCTTAGTCTGCAGGAACGGCAAAAGCCGACGAATGGACTCAGCCCTTGCCGGCAGCGCTTCTTCGCCTCCCTCGGGGAGAGCCAGGTGCAGGTATTCGAGGCTCAAATCCTCCAGTGCCAGGCCCCCGGCGCCCGGTTTGATGAGGTAAGCTGCCACTGTCGTATCAAAAGCCAGCCCTGCGAGCCTGATCCCTCTCAGATGACAAAACCAGTAAGCGTCCTTGCCGTCGGCGGTAAGCTTGGTGACGTCCGGGTTTTCAAGCATTTCCCGGATGATCGCCAGGCCTTCGGGTTCAAGTTTGCCGAACGGGAGATAAAAGATGGCATCCTCGACAGCTACGCTGAGGGCTTCCAGTCCGCTGGCCCTGTTGCCGCCGAAGGCGATATGCGCCTGACCGGCGGCCTTTATTTTTTCGACGACCCGGGAAAGTTCTTTGATTTCAACAACTTTTTGATAAACGGGGCAAAGTCTTTGCAGTTCGCTGGCGTCGCCGACCCGGGGGACGCGATGGGCGATGTTGCGGGCGAGGCTCTTGAACTCCAGCTTGGAGAAGACTTTGAGAAGGGCTTCGTAGTCCGGCCCCGGCCATTCCCGGATAGCATCTTCGTCGAGGCCCGGAACGGCCCTTTCAATAGTCGCAAGCTGTTTGGAAAGCACGGCCTGGTCGGCGTGTTTCTCAAGCTGCTGGCGCAGGCGCAACGGGAGCTGGTCCTTGTTTGCCAGCAGTTCCTCAAGGCTGTGATAGGTTTGCAGCAGCTTGGCGGCTGTCTTGAACCCGATGCCGGGGACCCCGGGGATGTTATCCGAAGCGTCGCCGACAAGGCCCTTCATGTCTGTAAGCCGGGCCGGTGTGAGGCCGAAACGCTCGACGACCCTGGCCGCGTCGTAGACGTCCAACTCGGTGATGCCTTTCCTGGTCAGCATTACACGGTTGTATTCGTCCACCAGCTGGAGGGTGTCCTGGTCGCCGGTAAGCACCAGCGTATCCATCTTTTTTTCGGCGGCGATCCTGGTCAAGGTCCCGATAATGTCGTCGGCTTCGTAACCTTCCACTTCGATAATCTGGATGCGCATCGCTTCCAGCACTTCCTTAGCCAGCGCCAGTTGGGGACGAAGGTCTTCGGGAGTCGCGGGCCGGTGAGCCTTGTACCCGGTAAAGGCTTCGTGGCGGAAGGCCGGCAGGCCTTTGTCGAAGGCGACCGCAACCCTGTCGGGCGCTTCCGCTTCCAGGACCTTCAACAGCATATTTGTAAAACCCAGGACGGCGTTGGTCGGTAACCCGGTCGAAGTCGAAAGGGGTGGAATGGCGTGAAAAGCCCTGTGGATCAAGCTGTTGCCGTCGATAACCAGAAACTTGCTCACCGCTTAGCGCCCGCCTTCGTTAAAATCGTCTGTGTTTCCAGACCCCTGGCTTCCCGCACCTGTATTTGTTGGCTGCCGGGGGGCCTGGACAACCGTTATTTACATTATAGTATAAGCATTTGGCCAGAAGGCCGTTAAAAAACTTCGTAAAAGTATCCTGAGCAGCCCTTTTCTCTCAAGGCACAAAAATCGGCTGCCGGCAGGAGTAGCGAGGTGGAGGTCGAATACCTTTGAAGGCGCGTGAAGAGAGCTGCGAGGGGGTTAGAGCCATTATCACGCCAACTGAGCGCTGTCCATGCGGTAGTGATAAACCTTACGCGGAGTGTTGCGGCATAGAGGACAAGGTGGTTTCCCTCGCTCAGGTGAGGTGGCGCCGGACTGCTTCGCAACTGCGCAGGAAACTCAGTGACTTTGCCGAGGAATTCATGTTCGCCAGGGACGCCTCCCGGGCCCAGGATATATACTTTCAGCAGATAGAGGACGATATCTGGGCGCTGGATGAAGATTTTATCATCGAACGCTGCTTTGAATGGTTTATTTTCGACTACCGTTTGTCGGGTGAACAGACCCTGCTGGAATTGTACCGGGATGCCAACCTGGAGAATCTTACGCTGACCGAAGCCCTCCTTCTTGTGCTGTGGTCGGAGGCAAAGAGCCGCTTCTACGAGGTTACGGCGCTGCTGCCCGGCAAGGGTCTGGTCGTCAGGGACATTTTCGAGAACCAGTCTTTTTGGGTGCGGGAGCCCGGTCTTCAACCCGAGGCGGAGGTCGGGCAAATTATTTTTGTCAGGTTATTGAGAGTCGGTGCGGAGTATGAGTTTTCCACCAGCGCCATCGGCATAGCGCCTTCGATGAAGGAGATCGTTCAGGAGTGGGTTAACAGGGACTTCAGGCGGTGGCGGCGCATTCGCCGCCGGCAGGAGGACAATCAGTTCAGCCTCTACCTCCAACAACAAGCTCACCGGCTCAGCAGCCAGGCCATCCGTTTCAGCATGCACGACCAGGCCTCGCTGCCTTGGCGCAGCGATGGGGGCGACCACCCGGTCAAGCGCCTGATGACTCTTCTTCAGGGGGATATTCTCAACAGGATTTGCCGTACAGAAGAGGGACGGGAACAGGTCGAGGTACTCCTGCAGTTAATCCAGGATACGGACGACAAGCCCGGCGCCGGCAGCAGGACCAAAACCAGGGAAAAACGTGCTTCCGCCGAGAACACGGTGGCTGGCTATAATTGGCCGAACCAGGGGTATGCCGGGGTTGCCGTACAGGTCGAGGAAGGGCTGAAGGAACTGGGTTACCTGCGGGAAGAAATCCAGATTGCCCTGCGCTTGTGGTATCATTTCTGCGTTCAGGAACATCCCGTCCTGCGCAAGCGAGGAGCCTGGACGGCGGCTGTTATCTACACGATGTCCCGCCTCGACGGGCGCAGGCACATCAGTCAAAACGAGCTTGCCAGGCGGTACAGGGTTGCCGTTTCGAGCGTGTCGAACAATTTCAACAGCCTGTCCCGGGCCCTGAAAATCTTTCCAGAGCGGGGAAAGGACTCAGACCACGGCGGGATCGACCGGTGCCGGGTGCACCCCCTGTTGGACCGCATCATCGCCAGCTTGAAACTCTAAACAAAACAGGACGAAATTTGTGGGACAACCCCTTGCACGAGGGGGTTTTTTTTTGTTCCGGCATACAGATTTATTATTAACGGCTATCACTACCGGACTTTAAGGGGTGACGAGTTGACGGCCCTGCTTGAAATCCTTATCCAGGCCGTGGTGCGCTTCATCGAGTCCCTGGGCTACTGGGGCGTGGCTATCGGGATGGCTATCGAGAGCGCCAACATACCTTTACCCAGCGAGGTGATCCTGCCTTATGGCGGGTTCATGGTCAGCCAGGGGAAGCTGGGTTTTTCGATGACTGTATTGGCCGGCACATTGGGCGGGACGGCAGGGTCGATCCTTTCCTATCTGCTCGGATTATGGGGCGGACGCGCTTTCATCCTGCAATACGGCCGCTTTGTGGGCGTTTCGAGGCATCACCTCGCTCTGGCCGAAAGGTGGTTCGAACGTTATGGCGAGGCGACCGTTTTCTTTACAAGGCTCATGCCGGTGATAAGGACCTTTATTTCACTACCTGCCGGTATTGGGCGGATGCACTTTGTCAAATTTGTCGTCTATACCTTTTTCGGGTCTCTGATATGGAGCATCGTTTTGGTTTTTTTTGGTTACAAGCTGGGCGAGAACTGGCAGACCATAGAACACTGGTTCCGCCGCCTGGATGGCTTGATTGTCGCAGCATTGGTGCTTGCCCTGCTCTACTGGTGGATCAACCGCCACAGGATATAGCAGCCGGCTGTGGAAGTAAGGGAACCATTTCCACGTTTGTCTTTCCTTCCTGCCCGCCACAATAAATGACGTATGAGACACTGGAGAATCAGGACCTTTACGTCAGCCGTCTGCCTCGTGACGTTTATCCTTGCCCTTTTGACGGGCGGCCACGCGGCTGCAGCAGCGCATGCCGGCCTGAAGGGGAGAACGATCGTGATCGATCCGGGTCACGGCGGTTTGGACCCCGGTGCCGTAGACGAGGAAAACGGTATTCTTGAGAAAGAGATCAACATCGCCGTGGCCAGGCTTTTGGCGCAACTGCTCCGCGACCAGGGAGCCAGGGTGATAATGACCTGGGAGGAAGAAAGCGCTTTTTGCCGGGCCGGCGCTGATGGTCCGGTTTGGCGCGTCATGGGTCTGGACGAGCGGGTGGCTGTAGCCAGGGAAAACCGGGCCGACCTGGTGGTCAGTATCCACGCTAACTCCTTTCGCGACCGCCGTTGCTTCGGCCCGGAGATTTTTTATTGCCGCGGTTCGCGGGAGGGGCTGGAGTTAGCCCGGTGTTTTTACCACAAGCTGATGCAGCTTGGGGAAGTAACCGCGGTAGACGTCAGGCCGTCAAGCTACTATCTTCTGCGGGAGACGCCAATGCCGGCGGTCATCATAGAAATGGGCTACATTTCAAATCGCCGCGAGCGCCGCTTGCTGCTGGAGCCGACTTACCAGCAGAAACTCGCTGAAGCTTTCCATCAGGCCATCAACGATTATTTTGCCCGGAAGAAGCATCAGAGCCCGTAACAGGTCGGGGCACGGTTTAACAGGAGAGGTACGATTTACCGCCCCAGATAAAGTATCTTTGCTCCAGGCACCAAGAATACTAAGTCTAGCACCGGTATCCAGTGGAACAGCAGAGAAAGGAGGCGTAAGTTTGAAGAAGAGAAACCTTTTGGTTCTAGCGTTAATGGTTTTTGTCGTATTTGCGGTGTTCGCGGGCTGTAACGCGGCACGCCGGCCGGCGCCTCCGGGGCAGACGCCGCAGAACCCGAACGCGGCCTTGCCGGCCGACCCCCGTGAATCAAGTGCGCTGGCTAAGCGCCTGGCATCGAAGGCCGCGGCTGTGCCGGGGGTCGAAGACGCTGTCGTCGTCCTTTTCGGCACCAACGCTTACGTGGGGCTGAACATGGAACCCAACCAGGAAGGGCGGACAAAAGAGGCGGAAAGAGAGGCGGCGATGCAGGTTAAGCGTGCCGACGACCGAATCCGCAGGGTTCTGGTGACCAGCGACCCGGACCTCGTGACACGGCTGAACAGAATCGCGCGAGGCATCGCCAACGGCCGTCCGGCAAGCGTGTTCGTCGACGAGTTCAGCACCCTGAACAAGCGCATGACGCCGGTAACAAGATAGTGAAACCGCAGTGTAAACTGCGGTTTCACTTTTACTCGCATACCCCACGGCCGCAGGTCATCAGTTCCGCGACCGTCACGATCTTGTAGCCCTTCTCCTTTAACCCCTTGATTATCCTGGGCAGCGCCTCCGGGGTCTGTTCGACGCTGTCGCTGGCGTGCATCAGGATGATCGCCCCCGGGTGTATCAGCCGCAGGACCCTGTTTACGATCCTCTCCACGCCGATATCCTTCCAGTCCAGAGAGTCAACGCTCCACTGCACGGCGGTATAGCCCTCGCCGGAGATTACGTCGAGAACGCGCTCGTTCCAGTCGCCGTTCGGTGTACGGATCAAGTTCGGGGTCCGGCCGGTCAAGTTCTTAAGGATCTCGTGGGCTTTACCCATCTCCTCGGCGATAACGTTGTTCGGGAGCTCGGAGTAGTTTACATGGCGGTGGCCGTGACTGGCGATCTCGTGGCCTTCGGCGGCGATTCGGCGTACGATTTCAGGATGCTGTTCGGCCCAGGGGCCCGAGAGAAAGAAAGTGCATTTCAGGTTTTCCTTTTTGAGAATGTCCAGCACAGGTTCCGGTATTTTTTTCCCCCAGCTGATGTCAAAAGTCAGGGCGGCAACCTTCTGATCGGTCTTGACCTTGTAAATGATACGGGAGTGCGTCGTCGATACCGTTTCAACATGCTGGTCGAAGACGGTGATCCAGAACAGGAAGGATATGAAGGCCATCAGCGCTGCCGTCAGTACGGCCTGCTTGGCCCGCCGGAAGTTAAAGAAATAGATGTACATGGCGGCACCCACCCGGAAAGATTTGTACAACTATATGATCCAGTGGGCCGTTTATGTCAGTCTCAATGGCATTTGTTGGCTAAATGAAAAGCCTTTTTAAGCGGGACAATAGACGAGGGGGGGTGCCGAAAGAATGGGTAGGTTCTTAAAGATTTGCCTTTTTGTCCTACTAGCGGTTGCAATTTTCTTCGGGCCGGACAAATCCTTCGCCGCCCAGGGCCCCTACCTTACCGCCCGGGCCGCTATACTCATTGACGTGGAATCGGGTCAGGTCTTGTTCGGCAAGCAGGAGACCAAGCGTATCCATCCGGCCAGCCTGACCAAGGTCCTCACCGCCATTGTCGCCCTTGAAGAGGGCGACGTGAACGACGTGGTAAAGGTCAGCGACCGCGCCGCCTCTCACGCCCGCGGTTCGATTATCAACTTGCGTAAGGGTGATGTGTTAACGCTGGACAACCTCCTCAAGGCGGCGATGGTGGTGTCGGCCAACGACGCCACCATTGCCATAGCCGACCACGTGGCGGGGGACTACGACCGCTTTATCGAGTGGATGAACTTGAAAGCACAACTGTTAGGAGCATGCAGTTCCCGGTTTGTCAATACGCACGGACTTACTCACCCCAACCACTACTCGACGGCCTACGACCTGGCCCAGATCACGCGTTACGCCTTGCGCAATCCCGATTTCGCCCGCTTGGCCAGCACCAGGGAGACTACGATCATGTGGGAAAACAGCGACCGTCAGGAACATGTGCACAACACCAACAGGCTCCTGCGCGGAGGATGGTATGACGGCTGTGACGGCATAAAGACGGGGACGACTTCGGCCGCCGGTCGCTGCCTTATCGCTTCCGCCACCCGCAACGGACGGCAGCTCCTCGCCGTGGTGCTGCACAGCGACAACCGCTACGCCGACGCCGCCAGACTGCTCGACTACGGGTTCAGCATGCCCTCGGTCACTGTCTGCCGCAGGGACGAGGAGGTGGGTACCGTTCCGGTGCTCCGGGGCAAAGCGGCCGAAGTACCCCTGGTATCGGGCGGCGATCTGGAGTTGCTGGTGCCGGAGAACCAGGAAAAGGCGGTCAAAAAAGTCCTAGACGTGCCGCACCAACTTGAGGCTCCCGTCCGCGCGGGGCAGCGCGTCGGCAAACTCGGTCTCTCCTACAACGGGCAGTACCTGGGCAGCGTGCCCCTGTTCGCCGGCGTCGAAGTGCCGCGGAAACCCTGGTACCAGTTGATGTTCGAGCAGATCGGTGCACGGTAACAACCCGCGCGGGCAGTATACATTTTGGTAGGGACCAGGGGGATGGAAGAGAATGAGATCTCTGGCGGCCGAAAAACAGACTCCCGGTAGTGTAAGACTTTAGTAGGTAACCAGAGGGGTTACGAAGAAAAGAGACCTCTGGCGGCTGCCCCGGAGGGCAGCCGACTCCCGGGCAAGGAGTGAGAGGTCTCGTGATCAAAGTTCGCCTTATCGTGCAGGTAGTCCTTCTGTTGGCGAAGGGGATCTTCGAGATTTTACGGTCGGTTGCCAACGTAAGAGAGCTGGAAGAGAGAATGCAGCGTTTAGTGCAAGAGGCGGCTCTCAGGCTTTTTCGTGCGGCATTGGAAGAGATCGACGGGGCATTCGCCGCCCAGAGGGACACCAAGAAGTACAAGAGCGTCGGGTTCCGTGAGCGGACCCTGATCACCAGCTTCGGCGAGTTAAGATTGAAGAGGCGCTTGTATCTGGATACGGAGACAGGCGACTACCGTTTCCTCCTGGACGAGGCCTTGGGGTTAACCGAGGGGCAACGGATGAGTCCGCGGATAACCGAACTGACTGTAGAACTGGCGACAGAGATGCCCTTTCGCCGGGCTGAGAAAATCCTCAGCTATTTAGTGCCGGGGATCAGCGCCATGACCATCTGGTCGCGGGTGCAAGAAAGCGGCCGACGTGCGGCTGAGCACAGCGCCTTGCGACGGGCCGCGATATTCGAACAAGGCGCGGTGCCGGCGGGGAGCAAAGAGATCCGCACCCTGTTCATCGAAGCCGACGGCGTCTGGGTAAGACAGCAACGGACCCGGGAACGCGGCGGAGAGATCAAGCTGGTGGTGGGATACGAAGGGAAAGAAGGGTGTCCCCGGTCCTTAAAAGGGCGACAGACGGTAGCCGGGCTGGTCGACGGTGAAGCTATTTGGGAAGAGGCAAGCGCCGTATTCGGCGAGCGGTGGGCCTTAGAGAAAGTAGCGCAAGTACGGATTGGAGGCGATGGAGCACCCTGGATCGCGAACGGGGGGAAGGCCTGTTTCCCCGGGGCCAGCTACCACCTGGATCCCTTTCATCTCCGGCGGCGCTTGACCGAGGCCCTGGCCTTCAGCGAAGAGATTTATGGCGAAGTCAGCACTTGCATTGCTAGGTTGAATCAAGAGGCCACCGTGGCGGTCTTGGATCGGGCCTTAAAGAAGGCTCGGGGGCGCGCGGCGCGGAAGCGTATCCGAGAGCTGAAGCAATACCTCATCGACAACTGGGAGGGGATCAGCACTTTACCGGAAGAGGAAAGGCTGGGCACCATCGAGGGGCAGGTACGGCACACCCTGGCCCGGCGGATGAAACGGATTGGAGCGCGCTGGACTCCGCGCGGGGCAGACCATATGGCTCGTTTACTGGCCGCCCGTGCCAATGGTGAACTTAGGGTTTATGCGGCGTCTGACGGCGTCGTGAATGCGCCGCTGTTGGAGCAGGTGATCCGCGTTGGGGGTATTGAGCAGCCGCAAAGGCTAAGACGGGAGGACCTGGAGAACTGGCTCAGAGCAGAAATGCCGGCGCTCAAAGGCCCTTGTGCCGGCGAACCGTGGGTCAAACACGTCTTGCGGCAATTGGCTTCTCTGCCGGCCTTACTGTCGGCGTAAGCTAAAATAATCCACGGGAGTCTACCTACTAACTCTTGACACGGCCCAGACTCCCGCGGTATGTTGACAAACGATTGTTTTTCCGGCATAATAAAAAATATCCCGAGGGCGGGTAGTTCAGTGGGAGAACGTCTGCTTGACGCGCAGAAGGTCCCTGGTTCGATCCCAGGTCCGCCCACCATCTAAAGAATTCAAACACCCCAGAGCTTTTGACGGCGTTGGGGTTTTTATTTTATACGATAAGTTTTGTATTCGATAAAACAAGTATCTGGTTAACTAGCGAAAAACGCGAAGGATGCCAGGGTTTTTTATTTTTATGAAGAAAATCGATAGCGGGAACCTTGCTGCCAGAATTAACACAAGACGATTGGTTAATGTTTGGCAGGAAAAAGAAAAAGGGAGCAGGGAGAAAGAAAATGTTTAGATTCTTTGAGGTTGAACGCAACGACCAGTGCCCTTGCGAGAGCGGCAAAAAATACAAGCGTTGCTGCATGGAGAAGGTAGACGAATACCTGTGCCGGTGGCGGGGACGCTGGGAATGGGTCGAACCGGGATTGAACGAGGCCCTTGCCCTGGCGTGTGGGCTATCGCTACGTCGGGATGAGTGTTTACCGGCACCTGAGAGTATCGAGCGGGCCCTTTCGGCCCTGGGTGCAATGTGGGCAAAGGGGGACGAGGACGAGGTCGTTGCAGGGGTAGTGCAACGTTTGGAAACGCTCGCCCGGCTGTTGCAGACCGATCCCGTGCTGGAGGGAGAGTTGTTCCCGCTTCACAAGCTGCGCAAGGTCCTGGACGAAATCAACGAGATAGGCGAGGATGTTGATCTATCCGAGATGGAGAGCCATTTTGAACGCATAGCGGAGACGTATTTGCCGAGGCTGGTAAACCGCGATGTCGCCGAGGAAATGGCGTGGGCTTTCTTTGAACTTCTCCGGGACTGGAGGTGGACTGATTCCGAACTACAATCCGTTGTTCTCGGGTTGCATTTTTGCATGGATGAGGAATTCACCTACAATCCTTTATGGGAAACGGTTTTAAGGGTTTCGATAGGCGCAGCGGCCGAGTCATTAATCGAGATGGAAAAGCTTGAGGAAGAAGGAGAAATCAACGACAGGGAACGTTTGGAAGATTATCTGGCCAGGCATCCGATCATGGAACGGGAATGGTCGCGGATATTTCGGGAAAAAACGGGGCCCGCGATGGAAGCGATCTTGAACAAGTTAATACCGCTGGACACCCCGCCCTACGCCGTTATGGGTTCCTTACTGGGTATTGCCGACTATGTCAGGAGCTTGCCGGAGCCCGGAGATGAACCGAAGCTGTATGGGTCCATGTTCCAAGCGGTGATGAGCCGTGGAGAATACTTGGACGATTTGATGGGGATAGTCCTGGAGCGGGGATTGGACCTGGACTTCGACATCTTCGTGGACTACGTGACGGCGAGACTGGAGAAATGGCTTGATGAAAAAGGACGGGATGCGGAAGAAGAACTTAAACGCTCGCTGCATTGGGTCCTTGATAATCTAGGGGATGGGATTATTTCCGCCCAGCGCGAAATGCTCAATTTCTTGTACCTGAAAGCGGTTATCAACATGACTGATGAACTGCCGGTACGGTTGCCGCAGGCGGGGTTGGTGCCAGGGGTGGATCTTGACTGGACGAACCGAGAGTCCCTTACGGCCTATATCACGTATTTGCAGGGCGTCGGGAATATCGAGGCCGCCGCGCACGTTAAGGCAGTTTACAACGAGTTTGCCGGGTCCGGTGCTTAGTGTCAGGTTCTTAAAAAGGACGAGTCGGTTGCTGACATCTTTACAATTATTTTAATACGCATAAGAATCCCATCACCCCAAGGCCATGTGGCGCTTGGGGTTTATTGTTGTATACAGGGCTACCATGGTCTCGGGAACATCCTCCTCCATTATTGATGTTTCTTGTCAAGATACCAATTCTCGTGAAGGAGTGATGTTCCCTCTAATTCTGTCAGATTTTTTACCCCGAATTGCTGCTGCAAAGCACGCCATTACTGGATTCTTGGGTCTTACTTGCCGGATCTAAGTTTAAAACTTTACTCCCAGGAGTATGGCCACATTCCGGATATTGTTTAGAATGGTTGCCTCCGTGGACCCGGCGAACAGTAACCCCACCGCTTTATTATCTTCGGTAAGAACGAGGGAGCCGCTGTCGCCGGGCAGACTCATCGGACTGCAGACGATCTGGTCTTCGAACAGGGCGGACTGATTTGCCGACGCTTTAACGGTTATAGTGGCGTCAAGGTAGAGTATCTGGCCGGTTGTCAGACCGGTGGTACGGCCGCTTTTCCTGACTTTCATATGCAGCCGCGGTTCGGCGATACCCTCGACGGGCCCGATGTCCGGGATGGCGGGACTGATCAGGTCGGGGCTGTGAGGACGGGCGAGGGCGGCGTCGACCAGGTTGGCGTGAAATTCCATATGCTTGTAAACCTTCACGAAGTATCGCGGCCTGTATGCCCTGATGAGCAGGTTGAGGGCCTTCTCGAAACCCCTGGCGATCGGGCAGGGGGCTTCCTGAGCGTTGTAACGCACGGGGATAAACCTTTCCAGCACCCCGATGGCGTCGTTTTCCACCGTGCCGCCGTCGTGGTCTCCCGGCTGCAAAACGGGGTCGCCCGGCCGGGCCAGTCCGTCATTTCCGTTGGAGCTGTTTGCCAGGACGTGGTTATTGGAAAGGATCAGCGGTTCACCGGTTCTCTTATCGTAGACCACGGCACCGAAGGTCCCTGCCGAGACCTTGTAATGCCCGATGCTGAGGCCGGGATAAGCGGGTCTGTGCCGTTTCACCCGTTCATCCAGGAAACGCACCTCTCCGATGCAGACGACGTCCGTCGGAAGACCGTCAATCCGCTTGGGAATACGGTGTGCCCGGGGGAGTGCCTCCTCGGGAAGCTTTTTGCTGACAAAGACGGCCAAAGCCATGCGGCCCGCATCCTCGCCGTGGGCCCGCTTGGAGCCGATGCCGACGCCGACCACGTTGGGCAGCTGCATCAGCTGCCAGCGGTGTTTGCTCAGTGACTTGCGATAGTGCAGCAAGACAATCACCTGTTGCCCTTCCTGTTTTTGCTAACAGGGTATGTGGCAGGTCCTTGCTTGGTGATGGCCGGGGTTGAAAGCTTTCCTGGATGGATGTGCCGGCGGCGGATAATGAAGGAAGGCAAGCCCGAACGGCGAATCGTGGTACAAAGGACAGAGCGGGGGGGTGTGTGATTTTTGACAGGCAGCCTCGATGCGATGGCCTTTTTGGTTTTCGGGATAGCGGCAGGGGTGGTTGTCGCCTGGCTCATGCTTCGGGTTAAAATGCAGTACGCCTGTGCGAGGGCCAGGGCCGAGGCGGATACCGAACGGGCGGCCCTGGCCGAGAGATTGTACGGCAAAGAACAGCAGGTGCAGGATTTGAAGAGCGCTCTTGAGGAAGCCGTCACCGAAGCAAAACGTCTCGGGGCAGAACTCAAGCAGGAATCTGAAAGGCGCGCGGCCGCCGAAGCAAGAACCGGCAGGGTCCCGGAACTCGAAGAGATGGTACGTATAAGGGATGGAAGGATTGCGAAGCTGCAAGACGAGAACGCCGAACTCCTGGTAAGGTTATCCGAACTGGAAACGGCACTAAGGGAAGAACGCAAGGCCGCAGACGAAAAGCTCGCCCTACTTAATGAAGCGCAGCAAAAACTGTCCGACGCTTTCAAGGCTTTATCAGCCGATGCGCTTCGGAGCAACAACCGGACCTTTTTAGAACTGGCCACTGCCACCTTGAGAGAGTTCCAGGAGGGGGCCAGGAGCGACCTTGAAACGCGCCGGAAAGCCATCGACGAGCTTGTCAAGCCCCTTAAGGATTCCTTGGAGAGGGTCAACACGCAAATCCTGGAGATCGAAAAGGAGCGTGCCGCGGCTTACGGGAGCGTTTCCGAGCAGCTCAAGTCGCTTGCAGCCACCCAGGTCCAGCTCCAGGCCGAGACGGCCAGGCTGGTGACCGTCCTGAGGACCCCCGCCGCCCGCGGCCGGTGGGGAGAAATCCAGTTGAGGCGGGTGGTGGAGATTGCGGGCATGGTGGAGTATTGCGATTTTTACCAGCAGGAATCTGTAAGCACCGCGGACGGACGCCTGCGGCCCGACATGATCATCAGGCTCCCCAACAACAAGAACGTGGTCGTCGACTCCAAGGCGCCCCTGCAGGCCTATCTCGAGGCGCTGGAAGCCCCGGACGAAACTGTCAGGCTCGCCAGGCTCAAGGACCATGCCCGCCACATTCGCGCGCACCTGGCGCAGCTCGGCACAAAGGCCTACTGGGAGCAGTTCAGGCCCGCTCCCGAGTTCGCCGTCCTGTTCTTGCCCGGCGAGACCTTTTTCAGCGCGGCCCTCGAGCACGACCCGGGCCTGATCGAATATGGCGTCGAGCAACGGGTTATCCTGGCCACGCCGACGACGCTGATAGCCCTTTTAAAGGCGGTGGCCTACGGCTGGCGGCAAGAGCGGATCGCCGAAAACGCCCAGGCCATTAGCGAACTGGGGAAGACGTTGTACGAACGCATCCGAGTCCTGGCCGGCCACTTTGCCGACCTGCGGAAAGGACTGGACCGGACCGTGGATGCCTACAACAAGGCGGTGGGTTCCCTGGAGGGGCGGGTCTTGGTTGCGGCCCGGAGGTTTAAGGAACTCGGCGCTTCCACGGGAAGCGACATCGAGATCCTGGAACCTTTGGACAAAACCACCCGCTCCCTCCATGCCCCGGAGACGGAATGAAAAAACCAAATAAAAATAGAGTATTCAGCTTAACAATAGTGACAACATAGTGCCAGCCGCCCGGCTTATGATTTTGGCGAACCCGAACTGAACAGGCTTTTAAGATTTAAGTTGGGAGTGTAACAGAAGTGGCGCAAAAGGATTCGGGGAGCTTTTGGGACGAGGAACGTGAGCCGCACGTCATCAGCAAAAACGACCGGGGCGACGAGATCCACGTGCGGCGGGTGCGGCGCGGGAGGTCGTGGTACTGTGATGTCCGCAACTTTTACAGGGACAAGGAGACCGGGGAAATGCGGCCCGCCAAAGGCATCGCGATTCCCGACGACCTGGCGGATGAGGTGGCGGAGGCGATTATCGCGACAGGGAAGAAACGATAGCCAAACCCGTTTATTATAAGGGCCGGCCTTTCGGTGGGTCTGTTAAAGACCTGGGGTTTTTCAACAGTTCCTCCCGGCTCCGCAGCCTTTGTTGCACTTCCGGGCCGGTCAGCTCGCGGAGGGCATCGGCGGCGATCCACCTGGCGGCCCTGGAAGCCATGCCCTGGATTTCCCGGGCGGTGTCAATAGCTTTCCGGTTCAGGTACAAAGACCTTTTGCCAATCTGCCTCAAGGCCCAGTTTACCGCTTTTTTCACGAAGTTGCGGTGATCGGCGGCCTCTTTTTTTATCAACGGGAAAAACGCTTCGAATCTTTTGTCATCTGCTTGCTTATCACTGACCGCCAGGCGCGCCATCAGCACAAAGCCCGCCCTCTTAACGAACTCTTCCTCTCTCGAACTCCACTCCACGGATTTTGATAGGCGAATGTGGTTTTCTCAAAGAGGTTCATGCAGCACTGGTCGCATATTTCCCAGTAGACCCTCATTCTGCAAAATGCAGCACCACAGAAAATGAAAAATGGTTACAGTAGGTCTGGGTTATCCCCGACGCTCCATGCTCCGCTTCGACCGTTCTATAAGGCCGTTGAAAAGCTTCGCCCGGCTTTGAGAAGTGTGAGGCGAGAGGTCAGAGGTGAGTATCAATGAAGGAATTCACCAAGCGAATTCCAACCCTGTGTTCCCACTTCTGACTTCCCACGACCCACATCTCAAAGGCCTTCCGCGCCATGCTCGCTTTTGAACGGCCTTTTGGAGCCTAAGCTCGGTTCGGAGTGCGGCGGGCCTCCTGCGGATTGTTCGCGGGCGCAATTTTCAGCAGGTTACCCAAGTACGCGTCGAGGCCTTGGCCGTAGCGAACGTTGGGAGTATAAATCAAGAATGCGCAGTGAGCCGAGGGAAAGCGTCGGCCGCTGTTTGACCCGGCACTCAACCAAATCTCTTCGAAGATCTTAGCTAGTTCGCGCAGGGCAAGGCCGGGGGCAAGCGTACGGCCGGCGCTTTGACAGCGGAAGCGCCCGCGAACGTCCTCGTCGGCGGCCACGCTGACCTCACCTTCGCTAAGAACGGTGCCCGAAGCTTTGAGCAAAGTCGCTTTCGGGGATAAACCCAGACCCGATAGCAAGGACCGTTTTTTCAGGGTAGTTGAAATCTTTGACCCAGTTTTCCATCTACTCTTCGGTGACCAGCTTCGGATCATCGATCATGCTCGCCAGGATTCTGGTTTCGCGAATATCCGCCGCCCAGAGCCGCCGGGCAAGGTCGTGGTCCCGCCCGGTTTCTTTGGCTATCCTTCTAAGGTTGGGAATCGACACGCCGAAGGTTATGACGGGGGTAATCCCGTATTTGGCCATGCCCTCTACCGCCGCGGGATCGGCCAAGACCTGCAGCTTTTCGAGGATATCTTCGTATGTTGTTCTTCCTGCCTCAGCCATCCTTTACCTCCGCCTGCGTAAGCAAAAGGTGAATTAGACAACGGGGCGTCGTTTCCTTCTATGGTATAACGGATTGCGGGTGGTTTATAGCATCTTGCCGGGAGAACGCTGCAAAAATACCGATGCCAAGACGGGCGCAGTTTCGCAACGGGTTTCTCAGGTGAAACTAGAAGGAAAGTATCCTTGGTGACCGAATGTACAAGGGTGACCGAATGTACAAGGAAGCAAAGCTTAAAAGAGTGTTTTTCAACGTCCTTTAACGCCCTTTAAGGAGAGTGCTCTTGTGTTGATCAAACCCGAATACGCCGCCCTAGCGGCGATAATCAACCGTCTGCCGATGATCAGGCCCGGTCCTCGGGTCTTCAACCAGTACCATGAAGAAGCGTCGGGCAGCGCTTACCGCCGGGGAAACCTGGCCCTGTACCTTACCAAAATGTTTGAGTTTAAGCCCCGGGTGTTAATCGTCGGTGAGGCCCCGGGCTTCACCGGGACCCGCCAGTCGGGGATTCCTTTCACCAGCGAGGCCATTATGCTGCGCGGCCTTAAGAACTGGGACCTGTTCGGTACGGCCTACCGTTACCGCCAAACCAGCGGCGTTCCCGGAGGATGGCAGGACCGCGCGGCCTCAACGGTCTGGAGCATCCTGGAGGAAAGCCTCCACTTGCCCCTGCTCTGGTATTGCTTTCCCTGCCACCCCCACCGTGAAGGGCAGGAAGAGAGCTACCGCAGCCCCTCCGAGTGGGAGATGGAGGTAGGGGTAGGATTCGTCATGGAGCTTGAGCAGGTTTTTGAGTTCGACCGTATTGTTCCCGTCGGGGAAAGGGTTGCCACAACGCTTTGTAAGCACGAGGTCAAAGCCGTCGATCCCGTTGACAACCCTTTGCGGGTGGGAAAGGAAAGGTTCGGACGGCAGTTGATGCCCCATTTGGAACGCTACGCCGAGAACAAAGAGGATCTCCTTAATCGTGACAACCGGCTTAAAATGTATTAAACTAGTTTAAATTCGCTCTGCAGATGAGATTGAAGAGGGTCCGCTCAGATAAGAAAGGTTTTGGATTAACTGCTTACCTGAAGCAAAGGGTGCCGGAGGCGGTGCTGATCGATGCCGACGGATTGGCCCGCCAGGCCGGGAACGTCCGGGCCGCCAACTCTGTTCTTCTCGGGATCGCGGCCGCACTGCCCGGGCTCTTGCCTTTCCCCGCAGAGGTGCTGGCGGAAGCGCTTTTGGATATCGTAAAACCAAAGTTGAGAGAGGTTAACAGCCGTGCCTTTTTACTGAGGCGGCAAGCATTAGACGAGAAGAGGAGGAACGAGAAGAGAAATGGCAACGAAGAAAGCAGTATTTGATCATAGGGATTTGCAGAAGGGAAATGATAAAGAGCCCCTCCCGGGGACCTTTTCTTTTGCAGCCGGTTTGCCTGTCTAAGTTCGTCCCGGGAATGATAGGGAGAGGACCAGGACGAGACTCGCCGCCGAGAAGAGGATAAGCAAGAGGCCGACCCATAAGAGGCATTTGTTCATAGATAGATATTGACACCTCTGGCAAAAGAAGTTAGCATCAGATAAAACGCGCGGGAGGGATCAACGATAGACAAGGTCGTTCGAGAACCGTTTCCGGCCCTATTTCCAGTTCCTGCCGTTATGGTTACCTCTGTTATGGAAGGCGAGAAACCCAACATCATCACCATCGCCTGGACCGGCATCCTCAACTCCGAACCGCCGATGGTTTACGTCAGTGTCCGCCCGTCACGGTATTCTCACCGGCTGATCAAGGAGTCTGGGGAGTTTGTCGTCAACATTCCTTCCAGCGACCAGGTGAAAGTCGTTGACTGGTGCGGTACCGTTTCCGGCAAAGACATTGACAAATTTAAGGAAACAGGGCTGTCTGCCGTTCCCGCTCGGAAGGTCAAGGCACCGTTGATTAAGGAGTGCCCTGTTAACATCGAGTGCAAGGTCCAGCAGGTCGTCAGCCTCGGTTCTCACGATGTCTTCATCGCGGAGGTTGTGACTGTTCACTACAGCAAGGATATCCTGACGGAATCGGGGCGCCTGGATTTCTCCCTGGCAAAACCCTATGCCTATTGTAATCCCGAGTACCGTCTTGTTGGGGTAAACATCGGGAGTTACGGGTTTACACAAAAGAAGTCATAAGTTGTTAACAGTCAGTAGTCAGTAGTCAGTAGTTAAGTGTTGGTCCTAAGAGTCAAAATATCCCAATGCCCGGTGCCCAAAGCTCAATAATCAATGCGACGCTAATCCGTCAGGATAGCGTCTTGATGATGTGGGTGACGATGCCTACGATCTCGACGTCCGCGGCCT
This sequence comes from Desulfosceptrum tomskiensis, assembly GCF_049818055.1. GTDB lineage: Bacteria > Bacillota > Desulfotomaculia > Desulfotomaculales > JASEER01 > JBFLVT01. The sequence goes on along the minus strand of NZ_CP187479.1, from coordinate 1,148,393 downwards.
GGTAGCGCAATGGTTTAAAGCCGGGGTTGGCGGGTTCCAGGATGACTTCGGGGCCACTGCGGTAAAAGCGCTTGCAGGTTACCTCCCCGTTAATCCGGGCGATTACGACCTGCCCGTTTTCCGCCGCCGGCTGGCAGCGCACCAGCACCAGGTCGCCATCCTCAATGCCGACATCCACCATGCTTGTACCCCTGGCTTTAAGAAGAAACGAGGGTTCTTTGACCCACTGCCGGGGAAGAGGAATCTCGTCCTCAAAGATTTCCTCGGATAAAACAGGGCTTCCCGCAGGCACGCGTCCCAGGAGAGGAACCTTTGCCACCTGTGGCGTTTCACCGGGCAGTCCGGTTTCTTCCATAAGCGCTGCCGGCGGGACGTTTAAGACCTCGGCGATTAACTTCAGGGTCTTAATGCTGGGCGGGGTTCGCCCACGTTCTATGTCGCTGATAAACTGGGGCGACAGGCCGGTCCGGGCCGCCAGCCGTCGCTGGCTGATGCCGGACCTTTCTCTTGCCTGCCGTATGTTGGCACCGACTTGAGGCATTAGCAAACACCTCCTTTGTATATCCTCTTCTGCCTTATAATACGTCCTGTGACGCTTACGTGCCAAGTATGGGCGGACGGGTAACCGTTTTTGACAGGCACCCCCAATAACTTTGCCAAGGTTTGGAGATTATGATATGGTAGAAGAACAGAATCTTGTTCGCGCAAACAAAAGGAAACCGAGGAAGAACTGATGGGGGTGCGATCGCCAATGGGAAACGAGGCCAGGTCGGCCTGGAGTGACAGGCTGGCCGCAGAAACGGCACCGGTTAAAGAACTGAAAGCATTGTACAACTACACCTGCCAGCTCTGCAACCACCAGTGGACGCTGGGTTCGGGAGAACCGCTCGTGACGGGCTATTATTTGAAACCGCTCTCCCTGGGTGGACCTGACGCCCAGGAAAACCTGCTGGTGCTTTGCCCGAACCATTACGTCATGTTTGAAGTAGGCGCCCTGGGCCTTGATCTCAACAGGAACAGGGTCATTCACGTAGATCCCCGCGACCGGCAGAACGGCCGGGCCATGGTTGTTAAACATAAGATTTCCCCTGAGTTTGCCGAGTACCACAACGATAACGTGTTTAAGGGTTTTTGAGATAGACCGGTTTTAGACATGAAACTTAGAGATGTTTGAGGGATTAGTAGGGCCAATCCCTTCGGTTTCCGACACACACCCAAAAGAAGGCCTTCGCGAAAAGCGAAGGCCTTCTTTTGGTTATATTGCATGGGGAGGGCGTCTACCATGTAGTATCCGGGTGTGAAAGGAGTCCTGGAAATATGGATTTGTTGGTCGCCACTGAACCTGAGCGGGCAAAGCTTCTTGGCGACTACCTCCGGCGCGAGTTCAGGATCCTGCGCGGCAAAGGCTTACGCGTCAGCTATCGGGAGAAACCGGCCGGGTGCTTTCGCTGCCGCCTTTATGAAAAGCGTTTCTTCGGGCGGCGGGATCATTCCGGGTTCCGGGCCGCGATAGCGACGGCGGTTGCCGCGTTGCTCGTAGCCGAGTGGGAGTCCCTCATAGGCGAAGAGTTGCGCAGGAAAGCGGAATGGCTGGACAAGGACGACTGGGACCTTGTCCGGGACCATCTTAACGCCGACCGCAGGCTGCTGGAACAGTTTCAGAGGCGTGTTGAAAGCAGAATATCGCGGTATCTGCAAAACTCGTCGATACTTAACGTTGAAGGCTTTGTCCGCTTCAGGCTCCGGGACCTTATCGGCCTGGTAGGGTCGACGGCCAGCCGGGTTCTCGACGAGCAGCTCTTCCAGCAGGAGAACCAGGATTTTATCCGGATGTTGAAAAATTTTGTAGCCGAAAAAGGCGAATGCTCAACCGTGCACATCATCCTGACCCCTCCCAAGACCTTCCGTATTTACGACGAGCGCATGTGCCTGGTCGCGACCAATGCCGAGGAACTGGGCATCAACGACGACGAGGTGAACCACGAGGACCTTCTCATCTCGAGTGTGGTGGCTCTCGGTCCCAAAAAGGTCATCCTCCACGGGCAGTTCTGCCTGGCGGCGACCCGGGCGACTCTCCAGGATGTCTTTAGCGAAGCCCTCGTCCGGTGTTCAGGCTGCAACCTATGTTCGATCTGGAATAACGCCTGACCGGTTACACCCCTTGCCCGCGCTTGCTTGAATCTGTTATAGTTAAGGCGCTTATTGATGGGACTGTTGAAAAGCTTATTTTTAAGCAGCCCCAGGTTTTCGACAGACCCTTGATGCGCGGGGTGGAAGGGGCTTGTTCTGGCTCAGCCTGATCTCGATTCCCTTTATCGGGGCTTTAATCGGTTGGTTCACAAACCTGCTGGCGGTGAAGATGATCTTCCGGCCATACAAACCAGTCCGATTTGGCCCGATAGTCGTTCAGGGCCTCCTGCCCAAAAGGCGCTACGATTTGGCGCGCACTATAGGTGAGGTTGTCGAAACCGATCTGTTTTCGGTGGACGACCTGCTGGTCTACGTGGAGACAAGCAGGCTGGCCGGCAAGCTGACCGAGTCCGTCCGCACCGCCGTCCATGACGCCGTGGTCGCCAAATCCCCGGCTCTTCTCCCGCTTTCCCTGAAGCGTTTTTTCGCGGAGTTCATCGCCGAGATCGTGGCCGACCGTGTGCCCGAGTTTATCGAGAAGCTGATCGACGAACTCTCGCACGGCGCGCAACACGAAATCAAGATTAGCAGGCTAATTGAGGAAAGACTTAACTCCTTCCCGCTCGAAGAACTGGAGAAGGTGGTTGTTAAGGTGGCCTCCAGGGAGTTACGCCACATAACTGTACTGGGCGGCGTGCTCGGTTTCCTGATCGGCCTTGTTCAGATGGGCGTTGTTTATCTGTTCGTGTTGACAAAGTCCTAATAGTCGAATATAATTTGGCTTCAAGCAAAGCATAGGCGTTGATGGGGAAGAGTAAACCAGTCATCCTTTCAGAGAGAAGGCTGCCGACGGCTGCAAGCGCCTTCAGGCCCTGACCGGTTGAAAACCGCCCCCGGAGCCGTCCGCTGTAAAGGTGGACCGGGTTGGCACCGTTACCTGCCGCCGAAGCCGGGGGGTTAATCATACCCCCAAGCAGGGTGGAACCGCGGGAAACCAACCTCTCGTCCCTGGATGGGCGAGGGGTTTTATTTTATGCGCAGAGGAGCGAAACAATGATTAACGTTACGTTGAAGGACGGCAAGATCCTGCAGTTTCCGCAAGGCGTCACGCCTCTTGAAGTGGCCGGCAGGATCGGGCCGAGGCTGGTCAAAGAAGCTGTAGCGGCCAAAGTCAACGGGCGGGTGGTAGACCTCAACCGCCCCCTGCACGAGGATGCCGCCATCGAGTTCTTGACCTTTGACGACGAAGAAGGGCGCCAAGTATACCGTCACAGCACGGCGCACATTATGGCCCAGGCTGTCAAGCGCCTGTTTCCCGACGCCAGGATTGCGATCGGCCCGGCCATCGCCGGCGGCTACTACTACGACTTTGACGTGGACGAACCGTTTACCCCCGAGGATTTGGCCAGGATCGAGGCCGAGATGGAGAAGATCGTCAAAGAAAACGCTCCCTTTGAGCGCAGCGTCGTGTCGCGGCAAGAGGCGCTGGAGTATTTCAGAAACCGGAACGAGCCTTACAAAGTGGAATTGATCGAGGATTTGCCCGAGGATGCCGAGATCAGCATGTACCGCCAGGGGGATTTCACCGACCTGTGCGCCGGTCCCCACGTGCCGAGCACCGGTTATATCAAGGCCTTCAAACTTCTCAATCCCGCGGGGGCGTACTGGCGCGGGAACGAACAAAACAAAATGCTGCAGCGGATTTACGGCACCTCCTTCCCCAAGGCCTCGGCATTAAAGGAACACCTCGACCGGCTGGAGGAAGCCAAGCGCCGCGACCACCGGCGGCTGGGGGTGGAACTCGACCTTTACAGCATCCTTGACGAGGGCCCGGGTTTTCCGTTTTTCCATCCCAAAGGGATGATCCTGCGCAACGAACTGGAGGCGTTCTGGCGGGAGGTCCACAAAAAGGCCGGCTACCAGGAAATCAAGACCCCGATAATCCTCCGCCGCGAGTTGTGGGAGCGCTCGGGACACTGGGACCACTATAAGGAAAACATGTACTTCACGAAGATTGACGAAAGCGATTACGCCGTCAAGCCCATGAACTGTCCCGGAGGTATCCTGCTGTACAAGAGCAAGGTCCACAGCTACCGGGAACTGCCGATCCGCTTGGCCGAACTGGGGCTTGTTCACCGTCACGAAAAATCCGGGGTTCTGCATGGCTTGATGCGCGTCCGCTGCTTCACCCAGGACGACGCACACATCTTCTGCCGCCCGGACCAGGTCCAGGAGGAGATCATCCGCATCATCGACCTGGTGGAATACATTTACCGCGAAGTGTTCGGCTTCGATTACCATATCGAGCTCTCGACCAAACCCGAAAAGGCGATGGGATCGGACGAACTCTGGGACCTGGCGACCAACTCGCTGCGCGGGGCGCTGGAGGCCAAGGGCCTGGCTTATAAAGTGAACGAGGGCGACGGGGCCTTCTACGGTCCGAAGATCGACTTCCACTTGCGGGACTGCCTGGGCCGGACCTGGCAGTGCGGGACCATCCAGTGCGACTTCCAGATGCCGGAAAAGTTCGACCTTGCTTACGTTGGCGAGGACGGGGGGCGCTACCGGCCGGTGATGCTTCACCGGGTAGTGTTTGGCAGTCTTGAGCGTTTCATCGCCATCCTGACGGAGCATTTCGCCGGGGCTTTCCCCTTGTGGCTTGCGCCCGTCCAGGTGCGCGTCATCCCCATCACCGACCGTCATGTCGATTATGCGCGGAAGGTCACCGAGCGGCTGGACCGCCTAGACCTGCGGGTGGAGCTTGACGGCAGGAACGAAAAGGTAGGTTACAAAATCCGTGAGGCCCAGGTGCAGAAGGTTCCGTACATGCTTATCATCGGTGACAAGGAAGTGGAAAGCGGGACGGTGGCCGTCCGTCACCGTTCCGGCGGCGACCTCGGCAGTATGGCGCTCGACGGCCTGATTGCCCGTCTGCAGGATGAGATCAGGACGAAAGCCCGCTAAGGACCGTTTCACGGCCCGTTGTTGGTGTCAGTTGTTGGACTTAGGACTTAAGACGTAGGAAGTTTGGCGATGGGGGTTAGGATGGGTAAGTCAATAACAGTTGACGGGCGTTCGATGGCATGCTATAATCAATGCGGTAAATTGTAAATGATTTACAAGAAGAAGCGCCATCCGCTTCTCACCTTGCGACGCGAGTCCGCAAGGTTGCGGCAGACAAATCCTTGGAGGGGTTTATGTATGCTTACCGGCGGGTGGTTTGCCCGCCTTTAATTTTTTAGGAGGTGTATAAGTATTTCAAGGGAGCAACGCATCAATACGGAAATCCGGGCGCGTGAAGTGCGGGTCATCGGCGCCGACGGTTCGCAGCTCGGAATCCTGCCTCTTAAGGACGCCTTGCGTCTGGCTGAGGAGAAAGGTCTTGACCTTGTAGAGGTGGCCCCGCAGGCCAAGCCGGTTGTCTGTCGGATTATGGATTTTGGCCGTTTCAAATATGAGCAGAGCAAGCGTGAAAAAGAGGCCAAAAAGAAACAGCACGTTGTTAATTTGAAGGAAGTCAAGCTTAGGCCGAACATTGAGGCCCACGATTTTGAGGTCAAGACCCGAAACACGATGCGGTTCCTTAAAGAAGGGGACAAGGTGAAGGTCACGATGATGTTCCGTGGCCGCCAGATTGTCCATACGCAGATAGGTCATGAGCTGCTGAACAGGCTGGCCAATGCCGTTCAGCATATGGCAGTTATCGAACGGCAGCCGAAGCTCGAAGGCCGGTCGATGATCATGATTCTGGCCCCCAAACCCGATCATCATCAGCAGCAGCCGCCGCAGGAATAACCCGGCAGCCTTCGCCGAATTTGCAGCGATTTGAAGAAAGGAGCGGACTACATTGCCCAAGATCAAGACCCATCGTGGTGCTGCCAAACGGATTAAGAAGACAGGCACCGGCAAGCTGGCTGGCCGTCACGGCTTTAAGAGCCACATCCTGGAGAAGAAGACCGCTAAGAGAAAGCGCCGGCTTCGTCAAGGGATCATTCTTACGGCCGGAGACGCCGCTCGCGTTCGTCCCCTCTTGCCATATTGAATTAATTCACACAAGTTTCCGAAGGGAGGCCCGGTGTTATGCCGCGTGTCAAGAATAATGTCGCTGCCAGAAGGCGTCACAAGAAGGTTCTCAAGCTCGCCAAGGGCTACTGGGGTGCGAAGAGCAAGCTTTACCGCGTAGCGAACCAGCAGGTTATGAGATCCCTGCTTTACGCCTACCGCGACCGCAGAGCCAGAAAACGCGATTTCCGTCGCCTTTGGATCACCCGCATCAACGCCGCCGCCCGCCAGAACGGTCTTTCTTATAACCGTTTCATCGAGGGCCTCAGGCGGTCGGGAGTGGAGATCAACCGCAAAATGCTGGCCGATTTGGCGGTAAACGACCAGCCGGCTTTTACCCGCCTGGTCGAAATGGCCAAAACCCAATTGGCGGCCAAGTAGACTTTTGTGTGTTATAAAGAAGAGTAGCGTAATATGCTACTCTTTTCTTTTTTAACCAGTATTGGTGTGACCGTCAGGTGTTGGGTTTTAGGTATTAGGTGTTAGGTTTGCGGTGAGGATATGGAATGCTGGAAATTTCGGTATTCAGATCTAATACCGAATACTCAATACTGAATACCCAATGCCAACAACCCGTAAGGGGTGTTTTTGTATGAAGCAATTTGCGGTAATCGGTCTCGGCCGTTTCGGTACCGGCCTGGCCGTCACGCTGGCCAGGATGGGCTACGAGGTCCTGGCTGTTGACCGTGACGAGGACAGGGTTAAAGCGGTTATGGACGAGGTGACGCACGCGGTTCAGGCCGACGCTCTTGATGCCGAGGCCCTCAAGGCCCTGGGTCTGAAGAGTTTTGACGTGGTTGTCGTGGCGATCGGGACGGACATTGAGGCCAGCATCCTGACCACGGTTATGCTCAAAGAGATGAAGGTCAGGAGGATCGTGGCCAAGGCCAACACCGAACTGCACGGCAAGGTTCTGGCCCGTGTGGGCGCGGATAAGGTCATCTTTCCAGAACGCGACATGGGCGTACGCGTGGCCCATGCCATGGTTTCCGGCAATATCCTCGACCACATCGAACTGTCGCCCGATTACAGCGTCGTGGAACTGGTTGCGCCCGAGGGCCTGATTGGCAAAACCCTTGGCGAGGCCGAAATTCGGGGACGGCACGGCATCAGCCTCATCGCCATCCGCCGCGGGGCGGACGTCATCGTTGCCCCGGGTGCCGATCAGGTTATCGAGGAAGGCGACATCCTGGTTGCCATCGGCAAGACCAAACGTTTCGACAAGTGGGGCCGCTAGCGTGAAGATTACGTCGCGTCACAACGAGCGCATCAAAGCCATGATCAGGCTGCACTCCAGGAAGTACAGGGACCTGGAAAGGCGGTTCATCGTCGAGGGCGTCCGGATGACCGGCGAGGCTTTGTCATCCGGCTGGCTGGTCGAATGTGTCGTTTACGCTGCGGGCAAGGGAGGGGTTGAGGCTGTCAGGGCGCTGCTGGAGCGCGCGTCCGCCGCGGGAGTCGAAACCCTCGAAGCGGAGGACAGGGTGTTCAGCGCCGTATCGCAAACGGAAACCCCCCAGGGAATATTGGCCGTCGTGCGCAAAAAACCTGCCCCGCCAGGCATTCCAAAGGGGGCGACGCTGGTTGTCGTGCTTGACGGTATCCAGGACCCAGGCAACCTGGGTACGGTCCTGCGTTCGGCGGCGGCAGCCGGCGCTGATGCCGTGATTTCGACCCTCGGGTCCGCCGACCTATACAATGCCAAGTGCCTCCGTTCCGCCGCGGGCGCCGTGTTTCACACCCCCGCCATTGAGGGATTAAGGCCCGAGGAGTGCGTGTCCTTACTGAAAGACGCGGGCCTCAGGGTCCTGGTTGCCGATCCGCGGGGTGGCGTCGCTCTCTACGACTGCGACATGACCGTGCCGCTCGCGCTTGTGGTGGGAAACGAGGGGGCGGGCGTCGGACCGGTCCTGCGGGACGCGGCCGACAGCCTGGTGCACATTCCGATGCCGGGAAGAGTTGAATCGCTCAACGCGGCTGTGGCGGCATCCCTTGTAATCTTTGAGGCTGTACGGCAGCGGGCCAAAACTTCCTTGTGTTAGCTTTACCCTTATGCTATAATCACCTCAAAAGGTCTCCAAGAATTCTGAAAGGTTGTGAGTGGATGCGACTGAGCGCCGAGTTTTTTTGGAGGCTTTTTGAGGCGACCGGTTCTGTCGGGGCGTATATGCTTTATAGAAGGCTGGTTCTCCACTAGGTTTTAATGCTGATACTTCGCAGGGTCGTCCTTATAAAGGACGATTCTTTATTTTGACTGGTTCTTAAAGCCGCCCGGCGGGATAAACGCCGGGCGGCTTTGTTTGCCGGGCATGTCTGCCGGGCCGATGGGTTGAGAGAAACCCTGTCACCTAACCAGCGGGAAGACAACCCGTAGGCAAGGGCGTCACCGGAAACGGTGGGGTCTATTGGTGCGCCGAAGGGGGAACTTGGAACATAGCGCAAGCGAACCGAAGTTAGCTTTTCAGGCGGGTAACCCTGCAAAGCGTGGGAAAGCCCGAAGGCTGGATAGCCTGAGAAGTTAAGACGGATGCGTTCAAGTTCAGGCCAGCAGACTTAACCCGGGAAGCCCCGTATCATCCTCTTCATAACTAGAGGTAGTCTTGCACAAGTGGGGACACAAGGAATAAACGAAGTGGTGCGGGGTGCAGATGAACCCGTAGTAGTGATTAACCCTCAGCCTGTGAAGGCTGGTAACAGACCGGAGGACAAAACTGAGGGGACACGGCACCTGGTTGCCGTGGGGCATTGAGTGCCAAAAGCCTTAATGCTTGCGAAGGGGGGAAGGTAAACCGAAGGATGCAACCGGAAGTGCCAAGTAGTGGGAAAGAGAAGATAACTGCGGCTGAAAAGCCAAAGGGAACACTTAAGCCGGGGGTGACGAGCCTGCTGGCTTTAGCGTCCGCTCAGGTGGAGTACGGTGTCAGACCCGGTAAGATTGCTCAAAAGAGCTAGAAACGCCGAGAAAGACACCGGAAGAAACCGCCGCCCCGCCGCACGGGGACCAAGGAGGCATCGCAAGAGAGGGATCGTAGTGAAGGAAAAGAAATGGTACAGCCTCATCGACAAGGTTTACCGGCCCGACAACCTGATGCGGGCCTGGCGTGCCGTTAAAGCCAACAACGGAGCTCCCGGAGTAGACGGGGAGACCGTGGAAGCCTTCGGCCAAAACCTTGACGAGAGGCTGCACCAGCTACCAGCTAATCCTGCGAGGAGTCAACCGCAAGGTCAGCGATGGTAGCGTCCTGAAGCTGATCGAGAAATTTCTCAAGGCAGGCGTAATGAGGGACGGAGTTTGGGAAACCAAGGAGATCGGCAGCCCGCAAGGGGGAGTCATCTCCCCGCTGCTGTCCAACATCTACCTTGATCACTTCGACCAGGCAATGAAGGACAGGGGCATTCGCATCGTCCGCTACGCTGACGATATCCTGATACTCGCTCGCACAAGGCAGGAAGCCTGGCGTTACCAGCAGATTGCAACCGCCATCCTCGAAGGGGAATTAAAGCTGGTCGTCAACCGGGCGAAAACACACTTAACCGACGTCCACAAGGGTGTAGCCTTCCTTGGCTTCATCATCTGGCCCAAGAGGGTCTCCATTCATCCCAAGAGGATCGAGAAATTCAAGGCGCGGATCAGAGAACTGACGCCGCGAAACCACGGGATGAATGTTGAGGCGATGGTTGAGAAACTAAATCCGGTCTTGCGTGGGTGGGCCAACTACTTCAGATTGGCCGACTGTAAAACGGTATTCGGTCAACTGATGGCGTGGATCAGGCGGAGATTACGGATGAAGCAGATGCGGGAATGGAAGGGCTGGAAACCGCTGCACAAGGCCTTGCGTAGGCGGGGCTATAAAGGCGAGTTCCAGAAAATCTCGATGTTCAGATGGCGGAACTCGGCCAGCCCGCTGATTAATATGGCCTTGCCGAACAGTTGGTTTGACGAGCTTGGATTGACCAACCTGAATTCGTATGAGGTCGGCCTTTTGTCTGCTTCAACGAGAAGTAGCTAGGTTTATCCAGGAGCCGTATACGAGGCCCGTACGTACGGTTCTGTGAGAGGGCTAACGCCGCAGTTGATCACCGCGGCGTTACTCTACTCGATTTTGTTAAAAGGGCCTGTGCAAAGGAATTTTTAGGGTTAAACTAGAAATGTAACAGAAAAAGGGGGGATTTGACAGTTTATGCTGGATAAGTTGCAGGCTATTGCCCGCGAGGCCGAACAGCTGCTAGGTCAAGCCGGGGATCTGCAAACCCTGGAAGAGTTAAGGATCAGGTTTCTGGGCAAGAAGGGTGTCCTGACCCAGGTTCTCCGGGGAATGGGGGGGCTCTCTGCGGAAGAAAGACCGAAGGTGGGCAAGGTAGCCAACGAAGTGAAGGCGCGCATCGCGGCGGCCCTTGAGGCCAGGGCCGCCGCGCTTAAAGAGAGCCACCGCGCCGCGCGCCTTGCTGCGGAAACGATAGATATCACTCTTCCCGCGACGGCTTTAGAAGCGGGTACGATTCATCCCCTCTCTTCAACGCGCAAGGAGATCGAGGATATTTTTCTGGGCTTGGGGTTCAGTATCGTTGAGGGTCCGGAAGTCGAACTGGATTACTACAACTTCGAGGCGCTGAATTTTCCGAAGGACCATCCGGCACGGGATATGCAGGATACGTTCGTTATCAGCGAGGAATTGCTTTTGCGCACCCATACCTCGCCGGTTCAGGTGAGGACTTTTGAGCGCACCGCTCCTGAGGTTCCCGTCAAGATCATCGCTCCCGGCCGGGTATACCGCAGGGACGATGACGCCACCCATTCGCCGATGTTCCACCAGGTTGAGGGGTTCCTGGTCGATACCAACGTTACACTGAGCAATCTGAAGGCCGTTCTGGGCACTTTCGTCCGCAAGATGTTCAGCCCCGGCACGCGGATGCGGTTTCGCCCGAGCTTTTTCCCGTTCACCGAGCCCAGCGCCGAAGTAGACATTTCCTGCGTCAACTGCGGGGGCGGCGGGTGCCGGGTCTGCTCATATACCGGGTGGCTGGAGATTCTTGGAGCGGGGATGATCCACCCGCGGGTTCTGGAGGTCTCCGGCTACGATTCCGAAAAGGTTACGGGTTTTGCTTTCGGCATGGGCATCGAGCGCGTGGCCATGCTGAAATACGGGGTTAACGACCTGCGTTTGTTCTTCGACAACGACCTGCGTTTTCTTAGACAGTTTTAACCGGCGCAGGACGTTCAGCAATGGTTGAAATGTATACACACAGGGTTTAGTCAGAACTATGTTTGGCATCCGGTTTTTGAATCAGTGGTTATCTAGATGCCGAATGCCGAGCGCCGATTGCCATAGAAAATGGAATTCCCGAACGGGAATTCTTACGAGTCCTACTACCTACAGCTTACTACTTGAACGGGAGGAGGACCCGGAGTGCGGGTTTCCTATAACTGGCTGAAAGAATTTGTCGATATTGCCGCTTCCCCGCAGGAACTGGCGGAAACGCTGACGGCGGCCGGGATCGCCGTTGAAACTGTGGAGGAACGGGGCAAGAACATATCGAGAGTATACACCGGACTAATCAAGAGCGTCGCGCCTCACCCCAACGCCGACCGCCTGGCGGTTTGCCAGGTGGACTGCGGCAGGGGCGAGGACCTCCAGATCGTAACCGGGGCTACGAATATCCGTGCCGGTCAGATTGTGCCGGTTGCGCTCGAGGGCGCCCGCTTGGCAGGCGGGATGGTCATTAAGAGGGCCAAGTTCCGGGGCCTGGAATCACGGGGAATGCTCTGCGCCGCGGATGAACTGGGTGTCGGGGAAGACCACGAAGGCATCCTGATCCTGCCTCCCGACACGCCTGTCGGCCGGGACGTCAAAACGCTGTTCGGCCTGGAAGACGCCATCCTGGAACTCGACCTGACCCCCAACCGCGGCGACTGTCTTTCGGTTTACGGCGTAGCGCGCGAGGTCGCCGCCGTTTACAACCTGCCGCTGCGACGGCCGCAACCGCAGCTGAACTTTGCCGGAACGGACATCACCCGGCAGGTGAGCGTAATCGTCGAGGAGCCGGAACTGTGCCGACGGTACGTGGCCAGAATGGTTACAGGCATCAAAATAGGCCAATCCCCTCTCTGGATGCAGAACCGTCTGTACACCGCCGGGATGAGGCCGATCAACGCCATCGTCGACGTCACGAACTACGTGATGCTGGAGTTGGGCCAGCCGCAACACGCCTTTGACGCGGCGTCGGTGGCGGACGGCCGGATTATTGTGCGGCGCGCCGGGGCGGGTGAGAGACTGGTTACTCTCGACAACGCCGAGCGCGAACTGGACCGCGAAATGCTGCTGATCGCCGACCCTGAGAAGGCCATCGGCATAGCCGGCGTGATGGGCGGCCTGAACAGTGAGGTTACAGACAGGACGACGACGATTGTTCTCGAATCGGCCTACTTCGACCCGGCAAGCGTCAGGAGGACGGCACGTAAGCTGAACCTGCGCTCGGAAGCCTCGTCACGGTTTGAAAGGAGCATTGACATCAGCGGCTGCGCGCTGGCCGCGGACCGCGCGGTTGAGTTGATGGTTTCCATCGGGGCGGGCGTGGCCGCGCCGGGAATCATTGATGTCTATCCCCATCCCCCGGCGCCCAAGACGATTATCGTGCGCCCGGCCAGGGTCAATGCCATCCTGGGTATCAAAGTCCCGACAGAAGAAATAAAGAGGATTCTCAGCGGCCTGGATTTTAACCCCCAAGGGGACGAAAAAGGTTTGGCGGTAACCGTCCCCGCCCACCGTTCCGATATCGGACGGGAGATCGACCTGGTCGAAGAGGTGGCACGGCTGCACGGTTATGACCGGATACCGGAAACCCTGCCTTACGGGGATACCACCTACGGCTTCAGGACGGCGGAGCAGGAAGCCGTGGAAAGATTAAGGATGCTGCTGGCGGGCCTGGGGTTGAGCGAGGTGGTGACTTACAGTTTCGTTGACCGCGGGGTGTTCGACCGCATCCGGCTTCCGCTGGACAGCGAACTCCGCCGGACCATCGACATCGCCAATCCGTTAAGCGACGATCAAGCGGTCATGCGCACGCTGTTGTTCCCGGGACTGGTGCAGCTTCTCGCGCGCAACTTTCAGAGAAGGAATACCGACGCGGCGCTGTTTGAAATGGCCACGGTCTTCCGCGTTCAGGACGACTCTCCGCTTCCGGCCGAACAGCCGGTCCTTGCGGTGGCGGCCGCCGGCCAGTCACGGCGCGGCTGGAACAAGAAGGGTTATGAGTATGACTTCTTCTTCCTGAAGGGCGTCCTGGAACAGGCCGGGAAGGTCTTGAACCTGGGAGAACTGACTTTTAAACGCCTGGTCGACCATCCGTCTTTTCACCCGGGCCGGTCAGCCGCGGTCTACGCCGGCCAAAGGCTCCTGGGCGTGGCGGGGGAGCTTCACCCGGATGTTCTGGAAGCTTACGATCTGCAAGCTCGCGCCGTCGCCTGCGAGTTTGACCTGGCCGCAGCGCTTAATCTGAAACAAAGGACCGCGGCGCAGATCGAAGACCTTCCCAGGTATCCCGGGGTCGACCGCGACCTGGCGGTGGTCCTGCCGGAAACAACCCCCGCCGCTGAGGTGATGGATCTGATCGCCAAAAAAGGCGGTGCCATCCTGCACAAGGTGACGTTGTTTGACGTTTATAAGGGCAAGCAGATCGAATCCGGCTGGCGCAGCTTGGCTTTCTCCCTGGAGTTCCAGGCACCGGACCGGACGCTAACCGACCAGGAAGTAAACAAAAGCATGGAGGATATAAAATCCGCGCTGGCCTCCCTTGGCGGAAAGCTGAGGCAATAGGGCAGCCCGCAGTGAATGGGGGAGTTGGGGTTGTCAACGACCACACGCGTGGAAGTCGAAATCGGCGGCGAGATTTACGTCTTGCGGGGGGATGCTCCTGCGGAACACATCATTAAGGTGGCCAACGAGGTTGACCGCAGAATCCGGGAGCTGATTGACCGAAATCCACGCCTGACATTAATCAAGGCGGCCGTTCTGGCTTCCCTCAACATTGCCGACGAGCTGTGCAAGCTCCAGGAAAGCTACGAGAGCCTGGTGCGGGTAATTGAAACAGAAGGGGTAAAATAGCTAAGAACAGTCGTTTTAAGGAGGCACACAATGAAGCTCGGCGAACTGTACCGGCTTGCGGTGGAAAAGGGTATCGCTCACGATCCGCGGGGCAAAGCAGAGGTCCAGGCCTATCTGGCCCGGGAAAAGGATAAGTTCAACGATATGAAGGCTGACGAAAAGGACTTCTATGACGAGGAAAGGCTGCACAACCCTTACTCGGATACGCGTATCCTTTACGGTGATCCGGAACGGGAGGTGGGAGTCGCCCTGGTCGGTATCGACATGGAGGTCGGCGAGGTGCTGCTGGCGGATCGTCTCCGGGAAAAGGGGCAGACCGTCGATCTGATCGTCGCCCACCATCCCGAGGGCAAGGCGATGGCTGCGCTCTACGACGTAATGCACCTCCAGGAGGATATCCTGGCCGAACTGGGCGTGCCCATCAACGTCGCCGAGGGATTGATGGCGGCAAGGATCAGCGAAGTGAAGAGGGCGCTCCTGCCTTTGAATCACAACAGGGCGGTTGATGCGGCCAGGCTTTTGGATATCCCCTTCATGTGCGTGCATACGGCCGCCGACAACCTCGTCACCGACTACCTGCAGAAGCTTATCGAAGAGAAGAAGCCGCGCACTTTAAAAGACGTCATCAAGTGTCTCAAGGAAATCCCCGAGTTCGCCGAAGCGGCGAAGCAAAACGCCGGGCCGACCATCGTCGTGGGTGCACCCGAACGCAGGGCCGGGAAGATCGTCGTCGACATGACCGGGGGCACCAGCGGTTCGGAGGACGCTTACAGCAAGCTTGTCGATGCCGGAGTAGGAACCCTCGTTGTCATGCACATGACCGAGAAACACCGTAAGGAAGCGGAGAAAAATAATGTCAACGTCATTATCGCCGGCCACATGGCCAGCGACTCCCTTGGTTTAAACCTATTCCTGGATGAGGTTGCGAAATGTGGCGTCAAGATTATTCCCACATCGGGACTGATTAGGGTGGACCGCCGCGACGCCTAGGAGGATTTAAGATACTTGACGATACAAAACCGCTGGTCGGAGGATTAAAGCGATTCTAAGAGCTCACAAACCGGAACTGCTTGCTCCTGCGGGAAGCTGGGAATCCCTGGTTGCCGCCGTGCAAAACGGTGCCGATGCCGTTTATCTCGGCGGCAAGTCTTTCAATGCCCGGCAATCGGCGGAGAACTTCGCCGCCGATGACCTCGTCAGGGTGGTTGACTACGCCCATGTGCGTGGTGTAAAAGTCTACGTTACGGTGAACGTGCTGATAGACGATAACGAACTGGAAGAGGCGGCGGCGTTACTGTACGCGATCAGCGGCGCCGGCGCCGATGGGGTAATCGTCCAGGATCTCGGATTGGCGCGCCTCGCCCGCCGTTTGCTGCCCGACCTCGAGCTGCACGCCAGCACCCAGATGACGGTGCATAACCCGGCTTCGGCAGTCTGCTTGAAGGAGATCGGGTTTTCGAGGATAGTCCTGGCCCGCGAGTTGTCGTTGCCCGAGGTCGCCCACCTGAAGCAGCAAGCCGGGATAGAGGTCGAGGTTTTTGTGCACGGGGCCCTTTGCGTCTGCTATTCGGGGCAATGCCTGATGTCGAGCCTGATCGGCGGGCGCAGCGGGAACCGCGGTCGTTGTGCGCAGCCATGCCGATTGCCCTACGAACTCGTCGGTAACGGGAGTGTGCTGGAGAGCGGGTACCTGTTGAGCACCCGCGACCTTAACCTTTGCCGCCATCTTCCCGCTCTTGTGGAGGCGGGCATCGACGCGTTCAAGATCGAGGGGCGCCTGCGCCGTCCGGAATATGTCGCCGTCGTCGTGGGCATTTACCGGAGGGTCCTGGACCGGGCTCTCGCCGGGGATTTCTATGTTGCGGACGAAGAGCAGCGGGATCTGGCCCAGATCTTTAACCGGCGGTTTTCCACAGGATACTTCTTCGGCCGGCCGGGCCGGGAACTGATGAATTTTACGCAGCCCAACAACCGGGGGCTGCCCGCCGGCCGCATACAGCGTTACGACGCCCGCAAGGGAGAGGCCGAAATCGCCCTTGATACCGAACTCGCGGTGGGCGACGGGATTGACTTCTGGGTTTCGGTCGGCGGCAGGGTATCCACCGAAGTGCAGCGCCTGCGTGTCGCCGGGCGCGAGGTGGAACGGGCGCCTGCCGGATCGGTGGCGGCTGTTCCCGTTGAGGGCAGGATCAAGCCGGGGGACAGGGTCTTCAAGACCTGGGACGCCTCCTTGCTGCGCAGGGCGAGGGAGACCTATGCTTCGCCCAGGGAGATCAGAAAAATTCCCATCCGTGCCTCCCTCCGGGGAGGAGTGGGGCAGCCGCTGCGGTTGCTCTTGGACGACGGGGAGGGGCACACCGTCACCGAGACGGGATCATTTGTCGGAGAAACGGCCCAAAAGAGGCCTTTGACACGGGAAACGGCGGCTGAGCACCTCGGCCGCCTGGGCAACACGCCGTTTGAAATCGCTGTTCTCGAATACCTCGTCGAAAGTCCCGTAATGTACCCGCTGAGTGAGGTCAACGAACTGCGGCGCCGCGCCGTCGAAAGCCTGGCCCAAAAAAGGGCTGCAGACTACAGGCGGAGTCGTATATCGCAAGATAAGTTCGCGCACGATCTGAAGGTTTACCTGAACGTGTCTTGCCGCAAGCAGGGCGGCCGGAAGGATAAGCCGCTTCTGACTGTCGCGGTATCCGACCTCGACTGCGTGTATGCGGCCGTGGATGGCGGAGCGGATGTCGTGTTTTATCCCGGCGAAGGCTTAGGAACCGGGAAGCGCCGCAGGGCCGATGCGGGGAACATATCCGAAGCGTTGGGCATATGCAGGCGCGGGGGCGCCCGCCTTTATCTGTGGGTCCCGCGCATCGTACGGGACGGCGAGTTTACAAAATGGAAAGGCCTCATCAACACCGCTGGTTCGGATGCAGCGGGAATCCTGGCGGGGAACCTGGGCGTGGCGAGAGAATACGTAGAGGGGGGCCTCCCGATTTGGGGGGATTATCACCTCAACGTGTTTAACACGCAAACGATCTGCTTTTTGGCCGAGATGGGTCTGTCATGCGTCACCCTTTCCCCTGAACTGACACTCAACCAGGTGCGCGGCATAGCCGCGTGTTCTCCTTTGCCCGTAGAGGCCTTGGTACAGGGCTCGGTGCCCCTGATGGTCTCCGATTATTGCGTGGTCGGCGCCGTTACCGGCGAGGGTAAAACGGGAGTGCAATGCAAGGCCGCTTGCAAGACGAATACCTTTATGTTAAAAGACAGGTTGGGCGTTCTTTTTCCCGTCGCGGTGGATCCAGCCTGCCGGATGCACATTTTCAACTCGCGGGATTTATCCGCTGTCGACGCCGTCCCGGAGCTCGTCCAGGCCGGGGTTGCGGCGGTACGCATCGACGGCCGTTTGAAATCAGCGGCCTACGTCCTTAAAGCAACGGGAATTTACAGGAAGGTTATCGACGCCTGCGTGCGAAACCCCGACCGTTACCAGGTGCCCGACAAGGTCAGGGCGGACCTGGAAGCGCTGAGCCCCCAGGGTTTCACCAAAGGACATTACTACCGCGGGGTGCTGTAGTTGCTTATCGCCGACGCCAAAACACTGGAGCGTTTAGAATTCGATAAAATCATCGAGCGCCTGGCGCGCCACGCGTATTCCCCTCTCGGGCGGGAAGCCGCCTTGGCGCTCGCCCCTACGTCCGATCTGCCGTCGATTGTCCGGATGCTGGCAGAGACAGGGGAGGCCGTGCTGCTTTTGCGTCTCGACCCCACCGCCGAGTTGGGCGGATGGTACGACGTGCGCGAGTCCCTGGCCAGGGCCGAAAGGGGCGCCGTCCTGGAAGGGGAAGCCCTGTCCCGGATAGGGATGACGCTCGGCGCCGTCCAGCGAATCAAGAAGTTTTTTAAGGAGCGCAGCGAAAGCTATCCCATCCTTTCCCGGGAGGCTTCGTCCCTTGTTTCCTTTCCCGAGATCGAACAGCAGCTCAGGAAAGCGGTCCTGCCGGGGGGAGAGGTTGCGGACGAGGCTACGCCCCGCCTGGCGGACCTGCGGCGGCGCATTCAACAGATGCGCTTTCAGGTTAAGGAATACCTGGAGAAAACCATTCGATCGGCAAGCTATCAGAAGTTTTTGCAGGAGCCCATCGTAACCATCCGCGAAGGACGTTACGTATTACCGGTCAAGCAGGGATACCGCAGCCAGGTCCCGGGCCTGGTCCACGACCAGTCGGCCAGCGGGGCGACGCTGTTTATCGAGCCGATGGCCGTGGTCGAAAAGAACAATGAGATCAGGCGCCTGGAAGCGGCGGAGAAGCAGGAAGTGTTCAAGATCCTGAGCGATTTGACGGCCAAGGTCGGCGAGGTCGTGAACGACATCTGTCTTGACATGGAGATCCTGGGCTTCATAGACCTGGCGATGGCCAAGGGGAGGCTTGCGGGTGAGCTCCAGGCCGTTTCCCCCGAAGTGGGGGAGGGGGCTTTTCTCTCTTTCAGGTCGGCCAGGCACCCCCTGATCAAGGGCCGGGCTGTTCCTATCTCGTGCAGCATCGGCGTGGACTACGACACCTTGGTCCTGACCGGGCCCAACACCGGCGGTAAGACGGTGGCCTTAAAGACCGTCGGGCTGATGGCCCTGATGGCTCAAGCCGGCCTTTTTGTCCCGGCGGAGGAGTGCCGGTTGGGCGTGTTTACCCGGGTGTTCGCCGATATCGGCGACGAACAGAGCATTGAAAACGAGCTGTCGACCTTCTCTTCACATATGCGCAACGTGGTGGAGATCCTGTCGGAGGCCGACGCCGGTTCTTTGGTCCTGATCGACGAGTTGGGGACGGGTACCGACCCCGCGGAGGGTGCAGCCCTGGCCCAGGCTGTTCTCGCTGAGCTGCATGCCCGGCGTTCCAAAACGGTGGCCACCAGCCATTTCGGAGAACTTAAGCATTTTGCGGCGACCCGTCCGCGGATGGAAAACGCCAGCGTGGAATTCGACTTTGAAACGCTGGAGCCTACCTATCGCTTGATCGTTGGCCGACCGGGCCGTTCCAACGCTTTTGAGATTGCGCGGCGACTGGGGCTGCCCGACCGTCTTGTCGAAGCGGCGCGCAGCTATCTTGCCGACGAGCAGCTCAGGGCGGAAGAACTGCTCGGGCAGTTGGAGCGCATGCAGCGCGAGGCCGATATCGCCAGGGAGCAGGCCGTACAGCTTAGGGAGCAGGCGCGAAAGGCGGCGGAGAAACACGAAAGCGAGCTAGCCAACCTGCTGGCAAAAAAGAAGGCGTACCTGGAAAAGGCGGCGGAGGACGCGCAGTGGGCCTTGCGTTCCTTACGCCTGGAGAGCGAGGCCATCATCAGGGAGTTGCGCGAGAAGCTGCGTTCGGACAATGAGCGGGACCGCCAGCTGGCTGCTCAGGAGGCCCGCCGGCGGATCGAAGGGCTGAACGAGATGGTGCCCCAGGTCGAGTACGTACTTCCTGCCGAAGCGCCTCGTTCCGTCAGTGTCGGGGACACGGTTCACCTGCCGCGGTTCGGGCAGTTCGGGCAGGTTGTGGCCGCCGGCAAGGATGGCGAGGCGCAGGTCCAGGTGGGGGCGGTCAAGTTGAGCGTACCGTTGAACGAGATACGTCTGGCGAAAGGCCAACCGCGGCCAAGACAGGAAAACCAGCGCGATGTCGCTCTCGAAAAGGCCCGCGATTTCAGGGCCGAGCTTGACCTGCGGGGGCACCGGGTTGACGAGGCCCTGCTTGAAGTTGAAAAATATCTTGACGACGCGGTTCTTGCCGGCGCTTCGCGGGTGTATCTCATCCACGGAAAAGGGACGGGCGCGCTGCGTTCCGCCGTTCAGCAGCTTCTTAAAGAAAACCGGCACGTTAAGTCCTATCGACTGGGCGACCAGGGTGAGGGCGGCAGCGGCGTAACCGTAGTGGACATTAAAGGGGCATAGAATAGTTGCAAGTCGTAAGTAGTAAGACTCCCCAGCACTCAACTAGGGAAGTTAAGTTGCACGCAGATCTAACCTTTAGCGTCTCGAGGACTGACGGTAGCTCGAATGTAATGGTTCTTCGAGTTGAGTGCCGGGCCGTTCGGAAATTCCCGTTAAAGGATGGAGTTACAGGCTATAAAGCCGGATCAACACGCGGATGCAGAAAGGCAGGTTTTAAGAAGCTGATAGAGAATATCATGACCGGTTCGGTTATGATTGCTCCTGAAGTGTTCGGGAGCTCTTTGTACGTGTCCGGGGAACCTGCACAAAGACGGATGGAAAAACAAGGCTTTCCATATTTTAAGACAGTGGACAGAAACCCGGGTGTTTTCCCGATTCCCTGGTGACGATTTTCAGTTGACGGGGGTGGTTTAATGCTAAAGGTAACTAATCTTACGGTAGCCGTTGATGGAAAGAAGATTCTTGATGGGGTCAACCTGGAAATACTCCCCGGTGAAACCCATATCCTTTTTGGGCCTAACGGGTCCGGGAAATCCACTCTGCTGGGTGCCCTGATGGGTTTCAGCCGCTATAGAGTTGTTGAGGGCAGCATCATCTTCAAGGGGCACGACATTACCAACATGCCTGTGTATGAGAGGGTTCGCCTGGGCCTGGGCCTGTCTTTTCAGCGCCCGCCGACCATTAAGGGGTTGCCGATGAAGGACATGCTCACGATCTGCGCCCACGGCCGGCCGATATCCCCGGAGTTGCCCGCTCAGCTTAAAATGGACGAGTTTATGGAACGCGACGTCAACCTGGGATTTTCCGGCGGGGAAGTCAAGCGTTCCGAACTTCTGCAACTGCTCGTTCAGGACCCCGACCTGGTCCTCATCGACGAGCCGGAGTCGGGAGTCGACCTGGAGAACATCGACCTTCTCGGCAAGACGATCAACCGCCTCCTGCAGCGCGGCGACCTGAACCTGAACGGCAAACCTCCGCGCCAAAAGCGTAGCGAGCGGACCAAGGCCGGGCTGATTATCACGCACACCGGCCATATTCTCAAATACGTGAACGCCGATGTCGGGCACGTCATGTACGAGGGGCACCTGTCCTGCCACGGTAATCCTCTCGAGCTTTTCAGTTGCATTCAAAAACTGGGGTACGGCGAGTGTGTTCGCTGTTCCTTGATTGAGGAAGTGAAGGTATGAAAGAACTGAAGGTACTGCCGAACGCCTTTTCTGATGAGCCCTGCCAGCATGCTTATATTGAAGATCTCGCGAAGCTGGAAGAGAAGGACAGGGAACGCATGCTCGAGAGCGGCGTCGATGTGGACGGCCGGGGGCGTGCCGGAACCTTCGTTCAGATGGACCATTCCGTCGTCCATTGCACCGCCCGTCAGGACGGCCTGGAGATAATGAGCACGAGCCAGGCGCTGGAAAAGTACGATTGGCTAAAGGATTACCGCTGGCGGCTGATCCGTTCCGACCAGGACGAGTTTACCGCCTATGCCAGGGATAAAGCCAGGCACGGTTACTTCATCCGGGCCCTGCCGGGAGTCAAGGCGACTTACCCCTTGCAGGCTTGTCTTTACATTGCCGAGGACAACCTTGCCCAGGCGGTGCACAACATCGTCGTCGTGGAGGAAGGCGCAGAGCTTAACGTGGTTACCGGCTGCGCCAGCGCGCCCGATGTTCGCAGGGGCATGCACATGGGTATTTCGGAATTCTACGTTAAGAAGAACGCCAAGCTCACCTTTACCATGATCCACAACTGGGCGGAGAACATGCACGTGCGTCCCAGGAGCGCGACTTATATCGAGGAAGGCGGCCTTTTCCTCTCCAACTACGTTTGCCTGCACCGCGTCGAAATGCTGCAGATGTATCCGACCGCCTACCTGGCCGGTCCCGGCGCAACGGCACGCTTTAACAGTATCCTGGCGGCTCCTCCCGGGACATACATGGACGTGGGGTCCCGTGTCGTTTTGGAAGCGCCCGAAACCAGGGCGGAATCCATCGCCCGGACCATTACCACCGGCGGCGACATCATCAGCCGGGGCCATCTTATCGGAGCGGCGGAAGGCGTTAAAGCGCACCTGGAATGCCACGGCCTGATCCTCTCTGAAAAGGGCCTCATCCACGCCGTGCCTGAGCTGGAAGCACGGGTCGCCGGGGCCGAGATGTCACACGAGGCTGCAGTGGGGAAGATCGCTCCGGAAGAAATCGAATACCTGATGGCCCGCGGCCTCGATGAGGAGGAGGCGACGGCAACGATCGTCCGGGGCTTCTTGAATGTACACCTTGACGGGCTGCCGCCGGAACTTCAGCGCGAAATCGACAAGGCGATTGAAGCCAGCCAGAAGGCGATGGTTTAACTATGCTGTTGGCTGTTAGATCTTAGAAGTTAGTATCAATACCCAGCGTCCAGTGCCAAACCGGGTGAGGAATTCATTTCCTCACCCGGTTTTAATGCCCCTACCAGTTGTTGTTTTGATTAGGTTTTGGGGTACCGTTGTCGGTATCTTCAGGCCGCAGCGGGGGCCCGACTTCCTCTATTGGCGGAAGAATACCGGACGGCTGGTCACCTGGAGGCAGCGGTTGAAGAACGCTGCCGGGGCCATGGATGTCACACGTTTTGGTCGGCAGCCGTTCAGCGTAGTCCTGGACAATAGGCGGTACCTCGTAGCCGGTTTTGAAGAGGACGCGTGCCACCCGTTCCGGGCAGTATTCGGTGGCTAACAGCCCCGATGCGGGACAGATTTCAGCCAGGACGTGGCTGTTGTCCTCTTCAGTCGGTACCGTTCCCCGGACAAAGAGGTCGGTAACAATGTGTTCCGGCGGCGTGTTGGGTCCCGGAAGGAGCCCTGATTTACTGTCGACCGAGGCAGTCACCAGGTTGCCCGGGCGCTGGAAGTCGCGGATGGGGGTTCCTTTCAGAGCTTGGCTCATAACGTCTTTCCAGATTTGGGCCGTGTAGGTCCCGCCGAAAGATCCCGGAGGCAGGGAGCGCGGCCTGGAGACATTATCGTTGTCATAACCCATCCAAACCGTGCAGACAAGTTCCGGTGTATAACCGCAAAACCAGTTGTTGTCTCGGTCGTCGGTGGTACCGGTCTTGCCGGCCACGGGCCGTGCTCCCAGGGCGGCGCGCTTGCCGGTCCCTGACTGCACTGCCGTGCGCAGCATATCTGTGATCAAGTAGGCTGTTGTCGCTCTCATCACTCTCTCCTTCCGGGGCTGGAACTGATCCAGCACGTTTCCGTGCGCGTCCTTGACAAGAGTGATGGCGGTGGGTTCCACGTAAACGCCCTGGTTGGCGAAAGCGCCATAGGCCCCGGCCATTTGCAGCGGTGTAACCAGCGAGGCGCCAAGGGCCATGGACAAGCCCTCGCGGTCGGGGTTGACCGATGTAATGCCCAATTTACGGGCGAATTCGGCAGCCCGGTAGGCGCCGACCCGGTCGAGCACCTGAACGGCAACCGTGTTGATGGAGAGCGCCACGGCCGTGCGCATTGTCACCATGCCGCGGTATTGCCCGTCGTAATTCTTGGGTTTATAGCCGGGTTTACCGGGGTACTCAATGGGGTAATCGTCGATTACCGTGGCTGGCCCCATACTTGCCAATTCGATGCCGGGACCGTAAGCAATGACGGGCTTGATAGATGAGCCGGGCTGGCGCCCGGGGGGCCGGGTGGCCCGGTTCCAGCCGCGTATCTGTTTATGCTCCCGCCCGCCGACAATAGCCTTGATATAGCCCGTGTGGGGATCAAGGACAACGACGGCTGTCTGCGGCTGGAGAACACCCTTGTGGTCCTTTTCGGTGGCGGGGAAGTTCGAAGGCTTTGCTACGGCAGCCTCGGCAGCCTGCTGGATAGCGGGGTCCAGGGTGGTGTATACCCTCAGGCCTTCTTTAAAAACGCGCGTGTCGCCGTAGCGTTCGACAAGCTGGTCTGTAACGTAATCGATGAAATAGGGGTATGGATACTCCGGCCTGTCTTGATCGGCGCTCTTGCTGAGCTCGATTGGCTTTTCCTTTGCCGCGGCGGCCTCGGTGGCAGTGATATAGCCGTACTTGACCATCAAGTCGAGGACGGTGTTGCGCCTCGCTGTAGCCGCATCCATGTTCTTGTAAGGGGAGTAGGCGCTCGGCGCCTGGGGCAGACCTGCCAGGAGAGCAGCCTCGGGTAGAGTCAGCGCCGAGACCGGTTTGCCAAAGTAAGTCCGGGAGGCCATTTCCACGCCGTAGGCCCCTTCGCCGAAATAAATCTGGTTGAGGTACATTTCAAAAATTTCGTCTTTGGTATAATGGCGCTCGATCTGGATGGCCAGGAAGACTTCTTGAATCTTTCGTTTCAGTTTCTTTTCCGATGACAGGAAGCAGTTTTTGGCCAACTGCTGTGTGATCGTGCTGCCGCCTTGGGTAAGATTGCCATGGCGCAGGTCGGCCACCACGGCGCGCACCACAGCGCGCAGGTCTATGCCATGGTGCTGATAAAACCGGTTGTCTTCGGCGGCGAGGAAGGCCTTTTTAACTACGGCGGGGACGTCCTGGATCTTAACCGGGATACGTTTCTCGAGGCCGATGGCGGTGATTTGCTCCCCGTTTTTGTCGTAAATAAGTGTGGCGTTGCTGGGGGTAAGCGATTCCGGGTCAAACGTCGGGATGTCCCGTAGGCTGTAGACGGTATAACCGAAGGCGAATCCCCCGCCGATAATCATAAAGACTGCTGTCAGCACAATAAGCAACCGGAGGAAATGCAGCTTCCTTTTTTTGCGTTTTCGCTCGATCATATGCTCCTCCCCAGGTTGTGAGGCAACCCAATATAGATGCATTATATCATGGATAAGGTTGTTTCCACCGCTTTTGGGAGCCGTCTTCCTGTAGCCGTTCCCGTCATGCTATATAACTCTTCCGCCGCCTCTAAAATGACTTGGGAAATAATGATATTGACTATTCATGTTGTTCCCTCGGGACAGGCATTGTTATAATGTAGGGAAATTTTGGCCTAATGGAGGAAAAGCAAATGTTGGAACTGGACAAACAGCTGGAAATCATCAAACGCGGAGTTGTCGAAATAATTCCGGAAGAAGAATTGATCGCAAAGCTCCAGCGTTCGGTCAAAACCGGGCGGCCCCTCCGGGTTAAACTCGGCCTGGACCCCACAGCGCCGGACATCCATCTGGGTCACACCGTGGTATTGCAAAAGCTGCGCCAGTTCCAGGATCTCGGGCATGAAATTTACCTGGTCATCGGTGATTTTACCGGACGTGTCGGAGACCCCACGGGAAAGAGCGAGACGCGGCGGCAGCTTACCGAAGAAGAAGTGCAGGCCAACGCCCGGACGTACCAGGAACAGGTCTTCAAGGTCCTGAATCCCGTAAAGACACACATTGTTTTTAACAGTCGTTGGCTGGCCCCCCTGGATTTCGCGGCGGTGATCCGTCTTTCGTCAACTTGCACCGTGGCAAGAATGCTGGAACGTGACGATTTTGAAAAACGGTTCAAAAGCGGGGTACCGATCAGCATTCACGAATTTTTTTACCCGCTGATGCAGGGATACGACTCTGTTGCTCTCCAGGCCGACGTGGAGCTCGGCGGCACGGACCAAAAGTTTAACCTGCTTATGGGACGGACATTACAGAAAGAGTACGGGCAGGAACCCCAGGTGGCCATCACCACCCCGATCCTCGAAGG